>VGAZ01000030.1 GCA_016870615.1 Actinomycetota bacterium
TTACTATAATCATATGTTCTGCCATAAACAAAGCCTGGAAATGCTAGCCCTGAAAAACTTATAAGCATTAAACATAATACAAACAATATAATTATTTTTAATATTTTTCTGTTTAATTCCCTGCGCATTTTAAAAAGTCTAATATTGCTGTAATTTTGCCAAAACAAAAAATAAATCTTTTAAGTAACAACTTAAAGATTTTCTTTAGTTTTATACTCAATATAATGATTTATGTTTATTTTTATAACTTTATTATAAATATTAACATTTATTTGTCAATATATATATATTTTATTTATTGTATTAGTTTATTAAATAAATTAAAAACATAATATTAAATATTATAGTATGCTATTTATTGAAGTAATTTATTTGCCTTGCGGTAAACTTAAAAATATTTCAGCTTGCATAGCTTTTTTTGTGTTTTTAACTTCAGTATTAATGGCAGGCCAATAAAATATTATTTTAAAAGGCAAACTTTCCTGTTTAAGGTATTTTTTGCAGATTTAGCATTTACTATATTTGGCAGCTAAAAAATGAATTAGAAATAAAACTAAAAAAGCATGGGTGCTTTAGCTTTAAGATAATTTAATGATTATAAGATAAAAAAAATTTTTTATTTTTCGAATGTATAACTGTCAACTTTTGCTACAATTGCAGCATCTATAGCCCTGTCTTTTGTCTCCTGGGTCTGGCGCGCTGAACTTCCACTGACAACAAGGACTTTCTCGTTAATTCCAACGCCTACAATATCAACAGCAACAACAAAGCTGTCAAGCAGGCTGCCATCAAGGTCTATGGCTTTTACAATTAGAAGCTTCTTGCCAGTTAAATTTTTTTCTTTCTGCGTTGAAACAATGGATCCCACAACCTGTCCAAGAATCATTTTATCTCCAAAATAAAATTTACTATTCTTTATTATAAATATTGACTGTCTCTATTATTGATACAATTGTGGCATCAGACGGCACGTCATCACCTTCAAACGGCCAGGTGGCTTCCATGCCGTCTTCATACCCCACATAATCACCAATACCGGCATTTGTTGTATCCACGGCAACAATAAACCTTCCGGAGTTTTTTCCATTACTTAAGTTGACAGGCTGGATTATCTGGAGTTTTTTGCCAACCAGTCCTTTATATTTAATAGTGCATACAACATTGCCAATAACTTTTGCGTAAAACATAAGTCAATTATACTTCAATTTTTATTTTTCTGCCTTTTTTTATCTGGAAAGCCTCTTTGCTGCTTTAAGTGTATTTGATAATAGCAAGGCTATCGTCATCGGGCCAACACCGCCTGGGACAGGAGTTATAAATCCTGCCTTTGGCTCAACCTTCTGGTAATCAACATCTCCAATTAAAGTGGCTCCTTTTGCATCAAAGTCGGCTTTTCGCCATTCAAGCAGTTCTGCTGATGCCTTATCGGCAGTAATCCTGTTAATGCCAACATCAATAATAGTTGCCCCCTGCTTTACCATATCCTCTTTAATAAGATAAGGCACGCCTGCAGCAACTATTACTATATCAGCATTCTGCGTATGCATTTTCAGGTCCCTTGTCTCAATGTGGCAAATTGTAACAGTTGCCCATTCATTTAAAAGAAGAAGCGAGCACGGTTTGCCTACAATCTCGCTGTGACCCACCATTGTAGCATTTGCGCCCTTGATAGTGATTGCTTCCCTTTTTAAAAGCTCGATTATCCCTGATGGAGTTGCCGGCACAAGGCATTCCTGCTGTGCAACAAGCCGCCCCATATTTACCGGATGAAAACCGTCTACATCCTTTTCAGGAAGTATAGCCTCAAGAACCTCATTCTTATTTATCTGTGATGGAAGAGGAAGCTGTACAAGTATCCCATGAATATCTGCCCTTTTATTTAACCTGTCTATTTCTTTGAGTATATCTGCTGTACTTACCGTATCGGGCATTTTAATCTCTTCTGATAAAAACCCGACTTCTGCGCATCCTTTCTGTTTATTTGCAACATATACTTTGGATGCTGGATTCTCACCAACAAGAATGACTGAAAGACCAGGTTTTACACCTTTTGTCCTCTCCAGCTCAGCTGTCTCCTGTTTTATCTCGTTCTTAATGTCTGCTGATATTTGTGCCCCATTTATAATTTTTGCCATTATGGCCCTCTCTTTCTGTATAAAGTCTTAGAACTCCATTGATTAAAACAATCCAACAATCCTGCCATCTTTGTCTATATCCACCTTTGTGCCGGCAGGAACTTTTGGAAGACCAGGCATTGTCCTCATTTCGCCCAGCAGCGGATATAAAAACCCTGCACCTACTGATGCCCTGATATCCCTTATAGGCACTTTAAAGCCTCTGGGCCTGTTTTTAAGATTCGGATCATGCGAGAGTGATAGATGGGTTTTTGCCATGCATATAGGAAGTTTGTCAAAACCCTGTTTTGTGTAAAGCTCAATTTTCTTTTCAGCAAGAGGCAGGTAATCAACGCCGTCAGCGCCGTAAATCTTGGTGGCAATTTCTTCGATTTTTTTCTTAATCGGCCAGTCAAGCGGATAAAGAAACTGGAATTTGGATGGTTTTTCAGCAGCTTTTACAACAGCTTCTGCAAGTTCTTCGCCGCCTTCGCCGCCTTTGAGCCATACCCTGCTGGTAACTGCATCCTCAGCGCCTGCTGCTTTTGCTTTTTCCCTTATGACCTCAATTTCTTCATCTGAATCCGCAACAAAATTATTTACGGCAACTACAACAGGAACACCAAACATTTTCATATTCTCTATCATTTTTTCAAGATTTTCACAGCCTTTTAAAACAGCTTCAACATTAGGCCTGTCCATAGCTTCTTTGTCAACAGGCTGGCCGGGAATAAATGAATAGCCGCCGCCATGCATTTTAAGAGCCCTCACTGTACAGGCTATGACTACGGCATCGGGTGTTATCCCGCTGTAACGGCATTTGATATTCATGAATTTTTCAGCGCCCATGTCAGCGCCAAAACCGCTTTCTGTTACAACATACTCACCAAGCTTAACAGCCATCTGGTCAGCAATTATTGAGCTGTTTCCATGTGCAATATTTGCAAAAGGCCCTGCGTGAACAAAACACGGCCCATGTTCAAGGGTCTGCAGCAGGTTTGGTTTTAATGCATCCTTCATAAGCACTGCCATCGCGCCTGCGCATTTGAGGTCCTCGGCAGTTACCGGATTGCCGTCATGAGTAGAGCCTATAACTATTTTGCCAAGCCTTTCCCTTAAGTCCTGCAGACTGGTTGTTAAGGCAAGAATTGCCATAACTTCAGAAGCTACAGTAATATCAAACCCTGTTTCTCTTGGAAGGCCATTAAGGTCCCCTCCAAGGCCGACTACTATATGCCTGAGTACCCTGTCACTAATATCAACAACCCTGTTCCAGGTTATGCTGAAGGGATTGATGTTTAAATCATTGCCCTTCATAAGATGGGTATCAATAAATGCAGCCAGAAGGTTATGCGCCATTCCAACAGCATGAATGTCTCCTGTAAGATGAAGATTGAAATCTTCCATCGGGATAACCTGGGAATATCCACCGCCTGCAGCGCCACCCTTTATGCCGAATACCGGACCCAGTGAGGGCTGCCTGATTGCAGTTATGGTTTTTTTGCCAATCCTGTTCAAAGCCTGGCTTAAACCTATGGTTGTAACTGTTTTGCCTTCTCCAAGAGGAGTCGGTGTAATGGCTGTAACATCAATGTACTTGCCGCTAGGTTTGTTTTTTAAATCTTCCAGGATTTCGAGCTGGATTTTTGCTTTGTAGTTGCCGTAGAGCTCAAGGTATTTGTCATCAATCCCAATGGACTGAGCAATTTCCCTGATTGGTTTGATTTTTGCCGCCTGAGCAATTTCGATGTCGCTTAACAATTCGTGCCCCTTTCAATCTTTTTTTATAGTTATAAAAAGATTGTTACGCTTTAATGCTGTTTCGGCAGCGCTAGAGCATAACAATTATTTGCAATTATATAGAAATTACAAAATTGTTACAATATGAAAAACGAAACTGTTATAAAAAAGAAAGTATCCTGTTTTATTTATAAACCAGGATACTTTCTTTCTGCTTTTTTAAATTATTTTATTAAAAATCTTAAATAATTGCTGCCCTGCGGCTCTAAAAATGGCGCTTACTGTTCATTTACGCTAAGGGTAATGGTATTCTCATCAGCACTTTCAAATACCCATACAGTTACAAAATACTTATCATTGCTTACCTGGTAGCTGTATGTTTTACCGTCATCACCCTGGTCTGAAGTAAAATCTGATTGCTCATCCCAGCCTGAAAATTCTTTCTTATAATATTCATAAAGGGATTTGCCGCTTCCCTTAAATAAACCTATTACAGTCCAGCCTTTTTTTCCGTCTGTTGTCTGGCTGAAAGTTGACTGCACCTGGATGTCCTTACTCACAGGCACAACTGAGGGCCAGTCTTTAGGAAGGTCGGCTCCGCCTATGCTCATTTCATTTCCTTCCTCATCGGTTATATTCACTTCACCTTTATCAAGATTAATGTCCACATCTCCTGCGCCTGACTGTTCAAGGGCTTTTTCAATCATTTTTGTGGCAACTCTCTGCGCACACCCACCAAGTGAAAAGACCAGAATTATACATACAGCAATACTTGCTGATACAAGCATTATTTTTTTTGCTTTTTCCATTGTTTTTCCTTTCTGACAGTTTTTTATTAACAGCAAAAATTTGACAAAAAAATAAGAATCTTTTTAATTAATTTTAAACTTTTGTATTTCATTTTGAATTGCAATTATAAGAGAAAATAAATTAAAAATCAAAAAATATGCCTTAAAGCATTTAAAGTAAAACCGTATTTAATAAAGTAGATGTTTTTATTTTCCGCTGTCAATTTTATAAAAACTCATAAACGCCTCAGAAGGAATTGAGACTTTTCCAATCCTCTTCATTTTTTTCTTGCCCTTTTTCTGTTTCTCAAGAACTTTTCTTTTCCTTGTTATATCGCCCCCATAAAGTCCCGTTGTTACATCTTTTCTGTAGGGCGCAATCCTGTCCTTGGCAATTATCCTTTTGCCTATTGCAGCCTGTATTGCAATTTCAAAATTTTCGCGTGATATAAGCTTTCTCAGTTTTGTAACCAGCTCCCTTCCAGTTGCATATGCTTTTTCCCGGTGCAATATTGCTGAGAGCTCATCTACCTGGCTCCCTGCAACAAGAATATCAAGCTTTACAAGATCAGAGGTTTTGTAGCCTGAAAACTCATAGTCAAGGGATGCAAACCCTGCGCTTACTGATTTTAGCAAATTAAAGAAATCAACTATTATCTCTGAAAGGGGCATGACATATTTAATCTCAACTCTTTCAACTGAAAGGTACTGCATATCAACAAATTCGCCTCTTTTGCTGTTTGCAAGCGCCATTATATCCCCTATATAATCTTTGGGGCTTATGATAGTAACATTGACAAACGGCTCCTGTATTTCTTTTATTTTTTCCTCTGCAGGAAAATCTGATGGTCTCTTAACTTCCAGTATTGTTGCGTCTGTTAAAACAATCCTGTAAGCAACATTGGGCGCAGTGGTTACAAGGCTTAAGCCATATTCGCGCTCAAGCCTTTCTTTGACTATGTCCATGTGCAAAAGCCCCAAAAAACCACAGCGGAAACCAAAACCAAGCGCGCCTGATATCTCGGGGGCGTAATCAAGAGAGGAGTCATTTAAAAGAAGCTTTCCCAGTGCTTCCCTGAGCTCTTCATAATGAATGCCTTCGATAGGGAAAAGCCCGCAGTAGACCATAGGTTTTGGCTTCTTGTAGCCTGGCAGGGTTTTAATTGCAGAATCCTTTACTGTTGTTACAGTATCACCCACGCTGATATTTCCTATTTCTTTTATCCCGGTTATTATATACCCGACTTCACCGGCAGAAAGAGTATCCTTTTTTATCATCCTGGGATTGAGTATGCCAACCTCTTCAACAGTAGTGACAGTATTTTCCGCCATGAATTTTATTTTCATACCGGATTCTATAAAACCGTTTACGACTCTAATAAAAACTACTATGCCCCTGTACAGGTCGTATTCGGAATCAAATATTAAAGCCTGCAGGGCAAGGTTTTCATCACCGCCGGGAGGGGGTATGTCAACGACAATCCTGTCAAGTATATCCTCAATTCCCTTTCCAGTCTTTGCGCTGACGGTAAGTATTTTATCTTTAGCAATACCAAGCACAAGCCCAAGTTCCTCGCTTACCTCTTCCGGCCTTGCACTTGCCAGGTCGATTTTATTTATGACAGGTATTATTTCAAGATCATTTGCAACAGCAAGATAGATATTTGCAAGCGTCTGTGCCTGTATTCCCTGGGTCGCGTCAACTACAAGCACCGCCCCTTCGCATGCTGCCAGGCTTCTTGAAACCTCATATGAAAAATCTACATGTCCGGGTGTGTCTATAAGATTCAGTATATATTGCATGCCATCCAGCCTGCATTTATAGACAACCCTTACGGCATGCGCCTTTATTGTAATGCCGCGCTCACGCTCAAGATCCATATCATCAAGGTACTGGTCCAGCATATCCCTTGAACTTACAGTTTCAGTTACTTCAAGTATCCTGTCTGCAAGAGTGGACTTGCCGTGATCAATATGCGCTATTATGGAAAAATTCCTTATCAGTTTTTTATCTGTCATATATATTTTTTTTAACTTTTCTTTTTAAATTTTCTGGCAAGCCCGAAAATATACTTGATTTCATCCATCCTGAGCATATAAGTCAAAACTATATACAGGGCAGCGCCAGCAAGAATAACTGATAATAATATAATTAACAGAAATGTCAAACTGCTGTATGCGTATTTTTCAAGATATTTCCACAAAAAGTAAATTGCAGCACCCATTAATGCTGATGAAAGAACTATCTTTGCAAAACTCACTGCTATTTTTTTGCCCCCCAGAAGCCCGACTTTTTTACGCAATATAATTGTCAATGTTACAACATTAAAAACCGCAACAAGGGTTGTTGCAAGCGCAACACCTGCAACATCCATGTATTTTACAAGAAGCCAGTCAAGCAGTGCATTTGCTATGATTGAAAAAATTGCAACTTTCAGCGGTGTCCAGACATTCCTGAATGCATAATAAATCCTGTTTAGAATCATAAGAAGCCCGAAAAAAACAAGGCCGAGGCTATGAAATATAAGTATATTTGAAACAGTTGCGGTATTTTCGGGAGTGAAATTATTACGTTCAAAAAGCAGCTTTATTATGGGATAACTCAATATAACAAGCCCTGTTATTGCAGGTACCATCACATAAGCTATTTCCCGCACACCAAGCGAAAAACTATCTTTAATCCCTTTTATGTCTTTTTCTGCTGCCTGCCTTGATATAAGAGGGTATAAAACGGTAATGACTGCCACTGAAAACACCCCAAGGGGAAGATTTGTTACCCTCCATGATATGTCAAGGGCGGTGGTGTTTCCTGCACCAAGATTTAAGGCAAAGAATTTATCCACGCTGTTGTTAAGCTGCACTGCGCCAAGGCTGAGCATAATTGGAGCCATAAGTGCAAATATTTGGCGCACTGATTTATTTTTAAAGTTTATTTTGAATCTGTAAGAAAGCCTGGCAGCCTTTAGCTGTGGAAGCTGGAGAACAAGCTGAAGCACCGAGCCTGCCATAGTGCCTATTGCCATACTGATAATTCCGAGGCTGCGGCTTAAAGTAATGACAAATATCACTGTTATAATGTTTAAAACAAAAGGAGCAAAAGCAGGGAGTGTAAAAATATTATGTGAATTAAGTATTCCCGCCGTAAGTCCTGACATGCTGAGCATAAGCACCGAAAAAGCCATTATGCGGCTCATGGCCACAAACTGGATGCCGTCAATCTGGTTATTTGCCACTTTTGAGAGAATAACAGCAATCTGCGGGCTGAAAATCAAAAGTATAAGGGATATAAATATAAAAAAGAGTAGCATAATGTTGACAACCGAGTTAACAAATTCATTAAGCTCTGTTTTAACCTTTGATTTTAAGCATGAGGTGTAAACGGGAATAAAAGCAGCTGTTATAAGGGCTTCAGCAAAAAGAATTTTAAAAAGGTTGGGGATAAAAAAGGCCCATGTGTATGCATCAGTTTCATAGCTTATGCCGAAGTAGCCTGCCATAACCTGGTCCCTTACCAGCCCTGAAACCTTGGAAAGCAGTATTGCAAGCACAACCACTGCAGTGGCGCCTAATATTTGTTTTTTTGAAAGCAGTTCATCCTGCTGTATCGCATCATTCATAATTTAAATAGTTTAATGCCGGCTGGCATATTATTACCTATAGCCGGCTAAATTATGCAACCGGCTAATTATATATTTAAATTGGGCTAATTATAATAAATATTTTTATTTTTTAAAAAAGGTGGTAAAATGTGTCCTTCTCTGTCGTTTGAAAGTACAATACCTTTTTATAAAAGTACAAAAAACACAGGGGCGGCTTTATGCAAATTGCAGGCATTGCCGGTAGAAGCTGTATTATATATAAACTATTTATTCCGGAGGATAAGGGATATATGCCAAATATTAAGTCACAGGAAAAAAGGGACAGGCAGTCCATTAAAAGAACTGAAAAAAACAGGGCAGCTAAAAGCAGGATAAAAACATTAAGCAAGAATTTAAAAGATTCTGTTGAAGATAAAGATATAAAACTCGCACAGGAAGATCTTAAAGAGTATTTCAAAGCTCTGGATAAAGCTGCAAAGACAAAAAATGTCCATAAAAATTTTGCTGCGAATAAAAAGTCAAAAGCAGCAAAGCTCTTTAATTCAATACAGGCCTCCAAATAACAGTCAAGTATCGGGTCTTGCTGCTTTTTTAAACATTTAAGACTGCGCGGGAAGTTTTGTATCTGTTATTTCACTGATAAACTTTAAAACAAGCCCGCTGTTTATATCCTGCTGGCTTGTCCGCAGCAAAACATCATACCTGTTCAAAATATCAAAAATTTTTATTATCTCTTCAATGCTGTAATTCCTGCTGAACCTAAAATAATTATCTGAAACTCTTTGGACCATATATGGCGCATGGCCCAAATGCCTGCGCACATAGGCCAGCAGCATATCTTTCTGCCCGTTTGTCTTTATAAGTAAAAAAGCTTTAAACATTCTGTGAAGAAGCGTTATAAGTCCCGGCATGCCTTTACCGGACTGAGGCTGCTCGCCGGCATCTTTAACTGATTTTTTTTCATACAGTACAGACTTAAGGGCCTCAAGAGCATTGTTTTTATCTCTTTTGCCTATAAAATCTACAAGGTCAAAGATTTTCATTTCAAATACCCTGCTTACCAGCCTGTTTACTGTTTCCACTCCGACATTTTTATCTTTTTCTGAAATCATATATAAATTTATTTTTTCATATTCCTTCTTTAAAAGGTTAAGGTCAAAATTCACGTTTTCAATAAAACGGTTTGCAGACTGCTGGGTAAAATTAAGGCCGTCAAGCTCAGCTTTTTCATGCAGCCATTTTTTTAGGCTGCTGCTTGCAGGGGCATTCAGTGTCTCTATTATGCCAATTGAAGATATAATTTCTATAAGCTCATTAAAAGTTTTGCCTTTAGATTTTTTACCTTTAGTTTTAGTCTTTTTGTCATCATCCTGTTCTTTCCGGGAAAATGGCATTTTTGAAGCTGTGATTACAATAATTGTTTCCTGGCTTTTGCATTTATTTTCATTAAAAAAATCAAGAAGCGCATCTAAAAAATCCAGGCCGGCTTTATCAATATCTTTGATTACAGCAACTTTTCTCATAGAAAAAAATGAGGGAGTGTTGCAGTAATTTAAAAATTCCCGGCTGTTTATTTCCTCAGCGGCGTAATAAACATTAAAATCTGTATCCATATTAATCTGGTTTCTCAGGAGTTTTTTAAGGTTTGAAATTTTTTCATCAAGAATGGAGCTGCTTTTGCTTACAAACATATAGCAGGGCTTCATGCTTGAAATGCTTTTTTCAGTTAGTTTTTTACTCTCTTCTTTTTCCATATTCTTTAATAATAATATATTTAATTAAAAACTGCATCAAGGCAAATCCAATTAGAAATATCCAAAAAATTTTTGTCCTGCTTAATATTAAATGTTCTGCAGTTGTTTATGTTTTTTCTCCCATCTAGTATTAGCTATATAAAAAAGGATTAAAGCAGCGCCAAGGCACAGATAATACAAAACAACAAACCAGGCAGAAAAATCTGCAGAATGAACTATTAAAAAATCTGCCTTTTTGTGCTGTTCTGATATTTTCAGGATAATAATTATGGCCGGTTTTGCTGCTTTTGTAATTGCCATTCCTGCTGGCGGCCATAACAATCCTGCAACAGAGGAAAGAATCAATATAAAAAGCATGCAGTAGAAAACCGGCACCGCTGCCATATTTACTGGCAGGCTCAAGAATGAAAATTCCCCGAAAAAAAAGAAAAGCAACGGAAAGATAAAAATATTAACTGAAACTGTGCTGAGGGCCAGCTGCCAAAAATAATTCGCTTTATATTCAGCCGTGTTTTTTGGAGCAATGAATCTTTTACCAAACTTCATTTTTAAATAAGAAAACATGGATTTATAAATACCATTTGTATATATGATTGCAAACATACAAGCAAATGAAAGCCAGAACCCGGGATCTGAAAAAAATAAAGGATTTAATATAAGCAAAACAATAAAACAAATGCTTAAAAGGTATTTGTTTGAGTAATCCCTCCCCAGGTGGCGGGCGTATAGAACAAATGCCGACATTATCGATGCCCTCATTACGCTTGCCTTTGTGCCCGTAATAAAGTTATATAAAACTATAATTATGATAATTGCTAAAAGTAAAATATTGCCGGCCTTTACGCTTCTATGCCCGTCTTTGGTAAAAAACCTGAATATTAACTGCAGCAGTGAAAAAATTATGATGATAAAAAAAGATATGTGCATACCGGAAATTGCAAGAAGATGATAAATGCCGCTTTTCCTGAAATTATCAATAATATATATTGAAAGATTATTCCTGTTACCCAAAATAATAGCATCGCAAAGGGCTGCGTGTTCATATTTTAAACTATCATAAAATACCCGGGAAATACAACGGTAAAATCTCTGCCTTATATTAAAGGCTGCAAAGATTATTCTTTCCCTCACTCCTGATACAGGTCTCTCAAACCTTAAAACCCTCTCTTCATAAGTGAGAAAATGGATATAATTACCTTTTTTTACTGGTATAAAACTGAAAGAAATAAAATCATCCCGGGCCAGGAATGATTTATCTTCTGTTAAAACTTTTACATAGATTTCATCACCTGAAATGTGCGCTGTCTCAGTTTTTAAAAAACTATCCTTTATTATTATCCTGCTGGTTTTAAACATAAAAAAAAGGCTGCCGCTGCCGGGCTTTATATGATTCATGATTCTGCCCTCTGCAATCATAATATACCTGCTGCCTGTTTTTTTTAAATCCTGGCAAAGCTCAAACAGCCGGCTTTCCTTGCCCAAATCCATACTGAAACTTGATAAGAACCCGGCAAAAAATAATGCAGCACAGGACAGGACAATCGAAGTTTTTAATAATGAAAAAGAATTGAGCCTTAAGCTTTTGCCGGATACATTGCTATTTTGCAATTGTATTGCCAAAGGTGCCGAAGCAGCAAAAAATATGAGTATAAGAGGAATAATAAGAAATAATAAAGGCAAATTTATTGCAGCACTATTTAAAATACCGGTAAGCTCTTTGCCACGGTTTGCCATAATCCTGCAGAGCAAAACACCTGAATATGCAGAAAGTGCCCATAAAAGGTGGTAATGCTTTAATATCAGATTGATATCTTATCCTTTACTGCTTCAAACTTTTTATCACCAATGCCTTTTACGTTTTTTAATTCTTCAATACTTTTAAAAGGACCGAAATTATTCCTGTATTCTATTATTGCTTCCGCAGTCTTTTCGCCAATTCCCGGCAGCGTGACAAGTTCTTTAAGCGTTGCAGTATTTATATTGACCGTGTAGCCGCTACTAATACCTATAGAGCTGCCCGCATTTTCAGCTGGAATTTTTCCCTCCCTGATTTCCTCGGCAGAGGGTATGTAAATCATTGCAGCATCAGTTAAAACGCTTGCAAGATTTACAGCCTCGAGCGCTGCCTGCTCGCCTGTGCCGCCGCATAGCTTTATTAAATCTGCCAGCCTTGAGCCCTCGTCAATTTCATAAACCCCGGGATTGTTTACATATCCGCAAATATAGACCTTTATTTTCCCGGGACTTTTTAGTTCTGTGTTTTTATCTGTACCGCTTACTGAAGCATCAACAGTTTTTGTACTATCATTTAAAACGCCGTCTGTAACTGCGGCCTCTTCATAATATGAAGAAATAATATTTTCCCTTACAATTACCTGGTTTCTCTGGTAGAAAAAAATCAAAACAGATACCAGGCATAAAGTCCCGGCAATTAAAAACACCGCAAGGTAAAAATGCCGCTCTCTTTTATACTTCAGCCTGTCAATAAAAAACCTTATACGGTTTATCTTTTCTCTTATGTTTAAAAAGCTTTCCATGCAGTATTTATTGGATAAATATGTTAAAGCCCCTGTTTTTATATTGAAATATTTTGCATTATATCATATTTACATATTTATGTATATATACAAATAACGAATTTTTACAGGCTTTTGCATGCAGCATATCTGCCGGTATAAAATATATTGAATTGTGAATTTGGTTCAGGCGGGCTCAAAATATAGTATCATAAACGCAATGGCTTTCCTGTTTATACCACTAAATATAGCAGTCACAATAGCCGGGCGGGTGTGGCTGGAAATAAAATAACTTTGAAAAAACAGTGGTTAAAAAAAGCAAAAATAAACTGCCGCATCAAAGCTCTATCTTAAAAAGCCTTGCAGCGTTAAGCCCAAGTATATCGGCTTTCTGGGCTTTGCTTATGGAGGAGCTTATAATGTTTTCGAGATGAAACCGGAAATCAATCCAGGGTGTATCAGAACCAAAGAGTATGCGGCCTGATCCGACTCTTGCAACATAAGCTTCAAGCAGCCCGGGCACAAAAATATCCCCGGCAAAATCAACATAGAGATTTTCATATTTTTCCAGCAGTGAAATCACCCTGTAAAGCATTTCCCCCCTGCCGCCTGCATGGGCAAGTATAAGTTTTAGTTTTTTATGCTTTTTTATAATATCTTCAAAAAAGAACGGGTCTGAAAATTTCTGTATTTTATTGGCAACATCGGGATTCCAGCTGTGGGTTAAAACCGGATACCCCGCATCTTCAATAAAAGACCAGAATTTTTCATATTTCTTATCATGCGGGTAACATAAATGCCATGAAGGATGTATTTTAATGCCGGCTATTTTTTTGTTTTCAAGGTTTTTTGCAATACTGGAGAGAGACAGGTTTTCAAAATTAGGATTAAACACAAGATAGCCGTAAAGAAAGTCGTCAAATCTCTCAAGCAGCCCTGTAATCTCCAGGGTGCCGTGCGCCACCGTTGAGAGTGCTCCATGGTTTGCGCATATTGCTTTTTTAATATTGAAGCTTTTCATCAGGCAAACAACTTTTTTCTCATCATTTGATGGCATATAAAGGTTTGCCAGGGGTCCAAGGTGAAGATGGCTGTCTATTATTAAATATTCTGATGTTTTATGCTTTAAATCTTTAAAATCATTCATAAATGCTTAGTATTGCCCTGTAAATCTTCTATTGGTATATTTCCCGGCTGCCATGGCAGCTTCCTGGCTTAATTATTTAGTGTTTACCCGAATGTATTAATTTCTTTAATAATCCTTTGTATATTTCCTGCGGCAATCTCCTGTTTGCCTAAACTCTCAAGACCTGAATTTAAAATCCTGGAAACAGAAATATTTCTTTCCATAAACGGCCAGTAGCTTCCAAAAATTAACCTTTGGGCCCCTTTAAATACTGCAAGGTCCTCTACCTGGTTAAAACCAAGCAGATTATGCGTCTCTATATAAATGTTTGAAAAATTATCCAGAAGTGAAAGCAGGTAACTGTTATACATCAGTTCTTTTGAATCGCCTCCATCAAGGATAATGGGGATTTCGCTGTAACTGTTTGCTATATCTGCTATCTTATGCCACTCTATATTTTTATTGGCGGTAATATCCATCTCATCTATGTTTATTATAATTGGAAATTTAATATCGTTTAATACTTTATAAAATTTGTGGAACAATTCTTTTTCATAGGGATATTTATGGCTTTTTGGCAACAGCCTTAATATGCAAAATCCCTGATTATATTTTCCAATTATTTTCTCCCTGAAATTTTCAGGACTTGCAAAATCCTGCTGTTCAAAAAATAAAACACCATGTATTTGCGGTTTTTTTTTGCTGTTTGCTTTTAAAAAACCTGCAGTAATTTCATTTCCCCGGCAAGGGCTGTAATAAAGGGAAATAAAATTTGATACAAATACAGTGCCAATGCTGTTTCTTAAAAAGCCGGAAATAATTTCTTGCTCTGCTTTATTATCATCAACGGAGTATTTTGGAAAAAGATAATTTTCCCCAATCCAGAAATTAACATCTGCAAAAATTATTCCTGAACTTGCTGGCGGTTTATCTTTTATTTCCATATTATACCAAGGTAAGTTTTATTCCCTGCTTAACCAGGCTCTCTGCAGTATCCTTCTTTAAATTACTGTCAGTAATAATCTCGTCAGCATCTTTTAAAGAAAGAAAGTTTATATATGATTCCTTTTCAAATTTTGAGCTGTCTGTAAGTATGATTACTTTTTTTGCGCATTCCGTAACGGATTTTACTATCTCAGCATCAAACTGTGTTGCGGTTGAAAGGCCTTTTTCAACAGATATTGCAACAGCTCCAATGAAAGCCATATCCACATTTAAGTTCTTGAAATAACTGACAGCATGGGGCCCCACATATGTGCTTGAGCCTTCCCTGATTATGCCTCCGCATGCGCTCACTTCAAAATCCTTTTTGTCCTGGACAAGTTTTAAGAGCTCATTTGCAACAGAAACGCCTGCCGTTGAAATTTTCAGGTTTTTCTTATCCCCCAGCAAGCTTACAAGAGCAAGGCATGTGCTTCCTGACTCAATTATTATTGAGTCCCCGTCATTTATTCTCTTTGAAGCTTCTTTTGCAATCCTGAGCTTTTCTTCCCTGTAAAGGTTTTTCTGTGTTTCAAACACCGGCTCATAAGTGAAGCTGTCTTTTACAATTGCCCCGCCATGTACTTTGGAAATATAGCCAAGTTCATCCAGCTTCTCAAGGTCGCGCCTTACCGTAATAACAGATATGCCGAAAACATCAGCAATCTTTTCAACGCTTACAGACTTTTCCTGCTGTATTAAGCCCCTTATTTCCTGTCTTCTTATTTCAGGTATTTTCATTTATTTGAATATCAAGATAAAAGACATTGGGGACAGTCCCCTTTGCTTTTGTATAATTTACTTTATTTTTACATCTTTATCCAGATAAACATTGGGGACAGTCCCCTTTGCTTGCTTTGGGGACAGTCCCCTTTGCTTGCTTTGGGGACAGTCCCCTTTGCTTGCTTTTTACGTTTATTTAAAGCTTTTCGCCATAAACATCTTTCATGGTTGCCGCAAATTTTTCAAGTATTTCAGTTCCCTGCTCTTTTGTTGTTATAAGCGGCGGCTTTATCTTAAGCACTGACTTGCCCTCTCCTGTTCCGCCTACTCCAAAAATAATGCCATTTTTAAAACCGCCGTCACGCACTGCGGTGCAGCCGCTGTAATCAGGCTGCCTTGTCTGCCTGTCTTTAACAAGATCAACTCCAATGTGGAACCCGGCGGCCCTTATTTCCCCTATGTGTGCAGATTTTTTCTGCATTTCAAGAAGGCCATCCCTGATAAAGGCGCCAACTTCCCTGACATTATGAAGTATATTATCCCGCTCAATTATTTCAATCATTTTAAGGGAAGCCACCTGGCTCACCTGGTTGTTACCGAATGTGTGAAGGTCTATTCCGTCCATTTTTACGCCTTCAAGGCAGTCGTTTATTATAATGGCATTAATCGGATAACCTGCGCCCATGGACTTTCCAAGTACCATTATATCCGGCGTAACTCCATAATACTCTGCAGCACACCATGTGCCCATTCTGCCAAAGGCTGTCTGTATGCAGTCCCAGATAAGGACAATATTATATTTATTGCATATATCCCTTACGCCCTGCAGGTAATTTTTCGAAAATATTACCTGGCCCCCGCTTGCCTGCAGAGGCTCCATGACAAGCGCGCAAACAGGTCCTGTTGAGCCGTATTTTATCTGCATTTCAAGCATATCAAGGCATCTTCTGTCAATTTCGTCCCTATCATCAATATTGCATACTTCAAAATATGGCCTGTAATAATATGGAGGGGGCACCCTTATAAAATTCTGTATAAAGTGGGCAAGGCCTGCGCCTCCATGATAAGAGCCGCATGCCATTGTTCCAGTATGTGAGGCGCCGGTGGTCACAAATGATGTGCCGTG
>VGAZ01000031.1 GCA_016870615.1 Actinomycetota bacterium
AACAACTCAATAATCCGAATTGCTTTATTAATAATCTAAATGAAACGGTATCGTTGCCTCATAAATAAAATCTAAACGAAATTATGGGAAAATATCCCTATATTGTAAAGAAAAAATAAGTTTCTTTAGATATAGGGAGGAATTGAGATGTTAGATATGAGGCAGAAAAAAGCAGTAACAAAAGAGCTTAAAGCTAGATACAACAAAGCGACCAAAAAGAAGAAAGGACTAATCCTTGATGAGTTTTGCGCCACAACCGGATACAACCGGTGCTATGCATCCTGGATACTTAAGATAAAAAAGGACAAAGTGCTGGGATATGTAAAAACCGGCGGTAAGACAATTAAATTTGTGGCAGCAAAAAAGAAGAGGAGCGAGAAGAAAAAAGGAAGGCCCAGAATATACACCTATGATGTATTTTTAGCCCTTAAGAAGATATGGGTGATATTTGATTTTATCTGCGGCAAGAGACTTGCTCCTTTTATGGCAGAAGCAGTTAAAAAACTTAAAAAGCACAAGGAGCTGGATATAACAGGCGAAGTAAACAGCAAGCTTGCAGCAATGTCAGCTTCCACCATAGACAGGCTGTTAAAGAAAGAAAAAGATAGATTTAAGCTGGGTAAGGGAAGATCGGGTACAAAGCCGGGCACCCTTCTTAAGAAGTCCATTCCCATAAGGACCTTTTCCGAGTGGGACGATGCTGTTCCTGGATTTACAGAATGTGATCTTGTGGCCCATGATGGGGGTAATTCCTCCGGAGACTTTGCACAGAGCCTTAATTTTATTGATATAGCCACCTGCTGGGACTCTACGGCAGCAGCAGCCAATAAGGCCCAAGTCAATGTATTTAGGGCACTTAAGACCATTGTGGCTAGATTTCCATTCAAAATTTTGGGGATTGATTCTGATAACGGCTCTGAATTCATTAATGCTCATCTTTTAAACTACTGCACAGATAATAAGATCACCTTTACCAGATCAAGAGCACATAAGAAAAATGACTCATGTTTTGTGGAGCAGAAGAATTACTCGGTGGTAAGGAGAAATGTGGGGTACTTAAGGCATGATACAGAAGAAGAACTTAAGGTGCTAAATGAGCTCTACATCTATCTGGACAGTTATGTGAATTTTTTCCAGCCGGTTCTAAAGCTTGCATCAAAGATAAGAGAAGGAAGCAGGGTTAAAAAGAAGTATGATACTGCAAAGACCCCTTTTAAAAGAGTGCTTGAGTCAGAACATATTGATGATAGAATAAAGGTAAGACTTAAGAGACAGTATGATGGCTTAAATCCGGCGGAGCTTAAAAGAAATATCACCAGACTGCAGGATAGGCTTCTTAGGCTGAACATATTAAAACAGAAGGCAGGAAAGGAAGCGGTCATAAATGAAGCGGCTTACGGATATATCACCAGGTAGTGTATCTATTTTACTCTCTGTATCTTACTACCTATGTGTATTGGTTTCATTTAGATTTATTAATGAAGCAACGTATTAGCTTTCATTTAGATTTATTTATGAGGCAACAGGTAATTAATAAAATTTTTTTTAAATATCTATTAAATATATATAATACTTATCAAATATATATATCATAAAATATTAAATACATCTATATTCATATATAAACTATCATATTTTTATCTATTTTTGGGCGCTAAATACCTTAATAATTACAAGGCAATTAAAAAGATGGACCTGAGGGATAATATGAAATACAAAGGGGGTAAGTTTTCGATAAGCTGGACGCCTGAATTAGCTTACCCCGTCTTTAATGTTATACCATAAATATCAAAAATTGCAATATCTTTTTTGTAAATATTATAGTTTTTTTATAAATATAATATAATAGTATTTAATTATTAATAAATATTTAATAAAATAATATATTATATTATTATCAATATAATTGTATTATTATTTATAAATTTTTATAACTATTTATATACATACGTAAGATAGTTATTAGAGTATTTTAAAGTTATATATGAATATATCTATAATTTATATATTTATATAATAATAAAGAATAAAAAATTTTTAGTCAAAACAGATTGCTTTATCCAGGCAGGTGCCTTGCATCATTAGTAAGAAAACCATTTGGAATAAATAGCATCATATGTGCCGTCAGATTTTATTTCTTCAATGGCCTTGTCCACTGCAGCCTTTAATGAGCTGTTATTTTTAAACACGATTACAAAATCCCTGAGAGAAGATGTTTCATCAATTACAATGTATTTGTCTTTATTTTCCTTTAAAAGATTCATCGCTATCTGCACGCTCAGCAGCACAGCGTCTATTTCCCTGTTTTTTAATGCATCCAGCATTTCCATAACATCCTTGAAATAAACAATGCTATAGTCCTGAGTATAAGATTTATCAAGGCATCCCTTGCTTGACTCAAGCATACCCACATTTTTGCCTTTAAGATTTTCCTTAAGCTGAATTTCTGAGCCGACAAGCGATACCAGGAGAAAATTCATATTATAATAAGGCTCTGAAAAATCAATTATTGTTTCCTTTTCAGCATTATATGCAATGGCTGAAATAACTATGTCAAGATTGCCTTCAAGCAATTCCTTGAACTCAAGGTCCCATTTTGATGTCTTTACTTCAATTTCCTTGCCGAGCCTTGCGCCGATTTCTTTTATTATATCAACATCAAACCCTATTACCTGCCCGTCACTGGTAAATGCAAACGGCGGAAAAGTTGAATCGGTGCCGGCAATGAGGGTATTTTTATTAATATCATCATCCACGGTTTCTGAAGACAACGAATTTCCTGCAGACTCGCTTGAATCTGCCTGCTGGGCGCCCGAATCTTGGGCGCTTTCAATTAAACTTAGATCCGGCGGTGATGAAATGCTGTCATTGCCCAATTTGCATCCGCTTAAAAACAGGAATGCAAAGAGTAATAAAATAACTGTAGCTTTTTTCAAAATATTAAAATTCCTTTAAAACAATATTCTAATTTTTTTAAACTCTGCAAGATATAATCCACAGCAGGAGATTGCAGTTTTAAAAATTAACTTGCTCAACAGGTATGCCCTGCCCTAAAGATTAATAAACGCTTTGGGCATTATAACAGCAGCACAAAATAAATAAAACCCTGGCAGACGGCAAAAAATGCCCTTAAACCGGTTCAGGAAAAAGAGTGCTTTTTGCAAAATGATCCGAAAATGACGGAAATATTGTAAGTTCAAGATATTTTATTTTCCTGGCAATATCCTCGGCATTTTTCCTTTCCGATTTTGAAACCAGCGCCATTTTTGCCCCAACTGCAGCAGCATTTCCCACCTGCACTATCTTTTTCAGGGACACATCAGGAAACATGCCGATATCAACAACATTTTTCGGGTCTATATATGAGCCGAAAGCGCCTGCAACAACTATTTTATCAATTTTATCAAAACTTATTCCTGCGCTCTCAAGAAGTATCTCTATGCCTGTCCTTATTGCGCTTTTTGCAAGCTGTATTTCAACAATATCTTTCTGGCCAATTGATACTTTGCCGTCAAGGCACGGGCACATATGGCCAAGTTCATGGTTTAACGCTGAAGAAGAGCCATTACCCTGGTTTTTACCGGCAGCACTGCCTGTTTTTTCATTGGCGCAGTTTAACCTGTTATTATGCGCGGATGGCTCAAGTATGTACTGCAAGCCCCCTTTGCTGTCTGCGCACAGGCAGCCTGACTGTGGCTGGAATTTGCCCCTTGCATTTATAATCCTGGCCTTTAAAAGCTCCGCTACTGCATCAAGTATGCCTGAGCCGCATATTCCTGCAGGTTTTTTATCCCCTATTACCTGGATTTTTGGAACACAGGTGGCAGGATCTATGATAACTCTTTCAATTGCCCCGCTTGCTGCCCTCATGCCATACCTTATATGGGCTCCTTCAAAAGCGGGCCCTGAAGCTGTGGAGACGCTTTCCATGCCCTTATTTGTTTTAAGCACTATTTCAGTATTTGTGCCTATATCAATACCAAGCACATTGCCGGCATGTTCCGCTATTCTTGAAGCAAGTACCATGGCAAGATGGTCCGAGCCAACAAAACCTGCAATTACAGGCATAAGATAAAGATAGGCGCCCGGGCAAATATTAAACCCGGCATCCCTTGCCTTAAGTTCAAGGGGTCCATCAGTAATTGCAATAAAAGGGCTGAGCCCAAGCTGGCGCACGGGAAGGCCTATCATAAGATGATGCATTGCAGTGTTTCCCACTATTGTAAGCTCAGCTATATCATCAGTTTCTATACCGCATTCGCCTGCAAGTTCAGCTATTGTTTTATTTATCTGCTCAACGACAGCATTTGTCATCCTGGCAGCGCTTTGTTGGTCCTGCATGGCATAATTAATCCTGCTCATGACATCCTCGCCATAACTTATCTGGGGATTCATGGCGCCTTTTTTGCCGATTGTGCTGCCTGTATTTAAATCAACAAGAAGTGTGGCAATTTTTGTTGTCCCAAGGTCAATTGCAATCCCATATGATAAAGCAGATTTATCCTGCCCCTCTATATATATTATTTCATCGTCCCTTACTGTTACTGTAACCTTCCAGGAATTTTGCCTAAGCAACTGGGGCATTTTTTTAAGGACTGTATAATCAATTCTCTTTACATCAATTTTAAATTTATTTTTTAAGGCATTTTGTATTCTTGAAAAATCTGCCTCCATATCTGAAAGAGCCGGGGGCTTCAGTTCAATGTAATATTTTTTTATAACAGGATCAACTTTTATATCTGCTTCATCTCCCGTTACCTGCAGCTTCTGCTGCTCTGTCAGCGATGATGCAGAAATATATATTGCAATATCCCTGTCAAATACCTGCTGGCAGGCAAGCCTTATTCCATGCTCTATTTCATCACTGCCAAGTGTCTTTAATTCCTGATCTGTGGGGGGAGGTGCTGCGTTTTCAAGCATCAGTATCCTGCATTTTCCGCATGTGCCCTTTCCTGCGCATACAGATTTGAGCTCAATGCCGCCGTCATGCAATGCTTTAAGCCCGTTTTGAGGATTTTCAAGAAATATTCTTTTACCTATGGGCTCAACTTCAATTACTATTTTCTTTTCATGTGTTTGGGCCATTTTATTTATTTTTTATGTTTTTCAGCTTCAGCTTTAATAAACTGTTCAAAATCAGGGCCTGTTTTCATGAGGTTTGCAAAATCTGTTTCAAGACTGTTTGGCTTTATCTTTGCTATCCATCCCTCATCATAGCAGGAATCGTTAATAAGTTCAGGCGAATCCTCAAGCTCAGAATTTGACTCTATTATCTCTCCTGTAACGGGCGCAAAAATCTTTCCCACCCATTTCCCTGATTCAAGTGAAGAAACAGATTCTCCCTGCTTCACCTTTGCTCCCTGCATCGGGAGTTCTATATATACAATTTCTCCTGCAAGCTTCTGGAAGAAATCAGTTGCGCCAAATATCACATTGCCCTCATCATCCTTCTTTGCCCAGAAATGATTCTTCTCATAATAAAGGCCGTCAGGAAAATCATAATCATTGATCTTCATATTATCCATTCCTTTCATTTTACTTAAGGCAAAAAAACTTGTAACAAACCGCTGCCTTCAATTTTTTAATTTGTAAATAAGAGGCAAAACGCCTCATAAATGCATAATATTTATTAATTTATAAATTGCAATAATAAAATCAATTCTGTTCACTTTCAAGGCTTTTAAGCAAAAGTTCAGCAACATCCATTGCCTTTAATTTGACCCCGCCCTCACTCTTTTTCTTTTTCAGGGCCGTGCCCATTGTCCTTTCACACTGCTGGCACGCAGACAGGGCAATTTCAGCCCCGGTTAAAAGCACCTCTTCTGCCCGGTTGTCTGCTATCTTTGCAGAAAGAGCCGGGTCAAGGGATTCAATATTGCCCCCGCCCCCGCAGCAGTTTGCCTGCTTTTTAGCTGAGGCCATTTCAATTAGTTCAACGTCCGGTATGCTTTTTATAAGCTGGCGGGGCTCATCATAAATTCCTGAGTTTCTTCCCAGATCACAGGGGTCATGGTATGTAACCTTTATATTAAGGCTGCCTGGCTTTATAGCGCCCTCTTTTACAAGTTTTAAAAGATACTGCGACACATGCATAATTTCAAAGCCTGCCTTTATGCCGGTAAGTTTTTCATATTCATGCTTCCATGTGTGAAAACATGAGGGGCAGCTTGTAAGGAGCACTTTAGCATTCCTTTTAATTACTGCCTCTATATTGTGCTCTGCAAGAGTTTTTACCTCCTGCCTCATTCCTGAGCCAAGCAGCGGAAAACCGCAGCACCACTCATCTTCTGATAAGAGGGTAAAATCAACATTTGCTATTTTAAGCAATTTAACAATGGCCCGGGGGATTGAAAAAGAGCGCGGTGAAAAGGAAGAGACGCAGCCGACAAAATAAACAACTTCTGCTGTTTGCTTCACATAATCGCCAATATCTGTGCCGGGGACCTGCTTTAGCCAGTCGGTTCGCCCCTGGTTTGAGTCAAAAGTTATATTATATGCCTTTTCTATTTTATCTTTTAAATAATCAAGAACTTCAGGATACTTTTTATTCTCAACCAGGTCCTCCCTTACAGCGGCAAAAAGTTCATTCACTTTAACTCCGCTCGGGCATTCACTGGTGCAGAAATCACACATTGTGCAGGTGTATATTTTTTTTGAAAGCCTGTCTGTAAACGGTATCCTCTTGTTTGCGACTGCTTCAATAAGGCTGAGCTTTCCCCTGGGGGCAAAACTTTCATCCAGCGTATTTTTATATACAGGGCATATTGCAAGACATGTGCCGCACCTGCTGCATGCAAACAAATCGTCTCCTTTTTTAAATACCTTTGCAGTTTTTAATGAAGATTGATGATTTTTAATTTCATGGTTATTTTTTTTATCAGCCATATTCCTGAGAGATTCTTTCTTCTTAATATTTACTTATTAATATAATAATTTTTTTATCAGTTTATCAACAGTTTGCCCGGGTTTAATATATTATTAGGGTCAAATGTTTTCTTAATATTCTTCATTAGCCTGTAGGCGTCCTCCGACACTTCAAGCTTTAAGAATTTTGCTTTTGTAAGGCCTATGCCGTGCTCACCTGAAAGGGTTCCGCCAAGCTCAATTGTTTTTATAAAAATTTCCTCGATTGCTTTTTCAACTTTTACCTCTTCTTCTTTATCGCGAAGATCAGTAAGTATTGTGGGATGCAGGTTTCCGTCTCCTGCATGGCCAAATGTCCCTATGCTTAAGCCGTATTTTTTGGCAATGTCATTTACTGCCTCAACAAGTTCAACTATCCTGCTTCGCGGCACAGTTGCATCTTCAAGTATTGTAGAGGGCCTTACCCTTGCAAGTGATGACAGCGCTGCCCGCCTTGCGGACCAGAGCCTGTCTCTTTCCTCGGCCGATGTTGCCAGCCTGAAACTGCTGCAATTGTTTTTGCCGCACACATCCTTAACAGTTTGAGCCTCTGCCTCTACCGCTGCCTCATATCCGTCAACTTCTATTAAAAGCATTGCCCCCGTGTTTCTGTCAAGCCCTATATTTAAATAGTCTTCTATGGCATTGATTGTGACATTGTCCACAAATTCAAGAGTTGCAGTTATTATGCCTGCAGCAACAATATCCCTCACTGCGCTTGCAGCAGATGCCATGTCGTCAAATGTGGCAAGCACGCTTGCTTTTGCTTTTGGGATGGGAAGGAGCCCAAGCGTTGCCTTTGTAACTATTGCAAGAGTGCCTTCAGAGCCTGTAATCAAATCCACAATATTATATCCTGAAACGCTTTTAACTGTTATTGCTCCGGTGTTTATAATCTCGCCGGTCGGCAATACAAGCTCAAGTGATTTTACATAATCCTTGGTGACCCCATATTTTAGTCCCCTGAGCCCCCCTGCATTTTCAGCGATGTTTCCGCCGATTGTAGAGGTTTTAAGGCTTCCGGGATCAGGCGGGTAAAAGAGCCCGTATTTGTTTGCGGCCTTATCAACGTCAACTGTTATGGCCCCTGCCTGCACTTCAACCAGCAGGTCAACATTGTTGACTTCTGATATGGCGTTCATTTCAAGCATCACAAGCGATATGCCCCCGTTTACTGCAAGGCAGCCGCCGGAAAGGCCCGTGGCAGCGCCCCTGGGCGTAACAGGTATTTTATACTCATTTGCAAACTTTAATATACTGCTTATCTGGCCCGCATCTTTTACTTTTACAATCACATCAGGCATAAATTCAAGGCGGGTGGAATCATAACCAAAACAAATCTTGTCTTCTATATCCGTTATTACAAAATCCTGCCCGGCTATTTCCTCAAGGTATTTTATTTGGCTTTGTTTCATTTAATTAATTGCCTTCTTTTTATATTAAATTATATTCCGTAATATATTAACCTGAAATATAAAAAAATACAGGTACCGCTTCCTGTAAATCATATTAATATTATAAATAAACAATTAAATCCCGGCGCACATTTTTATCATGATTTTATAACAGGTATGACATAGGGCCCTTCAGGGATTACATTTATTGTCGCATTGCTGCCAAGTTCCCTGAATGCTTTCTGAAGGCCCTCATCAACTGAGTTTATAAGAGTAAGCGTTGAAGGCGGGATTTTATATGAGCTTGCAAGAAGGCAGCCGCTGTAAAGATAAACTTTAGCTTTTTTCCTTGCTTTTACAAATTCCTCAAGCTCCCACTGGTCTATTTTAAAATAGTCTTTATTTTTTATTTTCTCAATAAATGCGTCAAGATCATTTTCCTGCTCAACTATTTCAACAAATTCCCTGCTGCCTATCTCCTCCGTGCATTCTGCAGCAGTAATAATAATGCCGTCCTTTTTAACAGCGGGCATTGCGCCCACCATGCCTTTTACCACCTGGTAAAGAGTTGCATCAAGCGGAAGGCCGCCGCCTGTGGTTATTACAATGTCAGCTTCTTTTTCAATAAAGCACCTGCTTGCCTCCATGCAGAATTGCGCGCCTGTAAGAAATGCCTCCTCAAGTTCCCCGCAGAAAACTCCCGTTATTTGCTTATCCTTGTTTATTGTAGTGTTTACAATAAAATCCACGCCTGCCATCTTTGCAATCTCGGTGGATTCTTCATGAAAAGGATTTGCTTCAAGCACCCCAAAGGCAGCTTTGGGAGATTCAAGAATTGCTGGCCCGTGAAAATGCCTGAACATGTCCATATAGCTTATCCCCGGGCATATTGCTTTTCTTCCTCCTGAAAAGCCTGCCATAAAGTGGGGTTCAATAAGGCCCGTGAGTATTTTAAAGTCAGCCTCTGTAAAATTTTTATTAATTATAACGGGGGTGCCCCTTTTAGTGGCGCCTATATGCGCGCAGCTTTGCCTGTCTTTTGCATCATGATTTACAATATTGTAACTTTGCGCAATTTCTTTGCCTACAAGGCCCTCAAGCTCCTCTCCCAGGTTTGGGCGGTGAAGGCCCGTTGCAATAAGTATTGTTATCCTGTCCTTTTTTATGCCGGAGGCTTCTATTTGGGGCAATAGCGCCTCAAGTATGGTTTTTGTGGGCGCTGCCCTTGTTGAATCAGATATTACTATGCATACATTTTTCCTGCCTTTTAATTTTACGGAAAGCGGGTCGCACCCGTAAGGGTTTTCCATACTTTCAATAAGAGTTTTTTGGGGACGGGCCAATGGCTTTATGGGCCTGCTTTCAATTACACTGAGCAGGTTTTTTTCAGGAATATCAATTTCAAGTTTGCTGCCGCCATAGTCAAGATTAATTATCATAATACCACCCTGTATAAATCCTGGTGCGGGGCCGCTATTATTTGCCAGTCAACAAGAAAATCCCTGTCCTGGGCATAAACTATTGCTGTATTTACAGATTCCTTAACATCTGAAAGCTGGCCGTTTATAATACAGATATTCTTTCCTCCAAGCGCCCGCGCTATCCTTATCTCAATAATATCTATGTCTGTTGCCTTGATTGCCGCATCTGCTGCCCATATTATTGAAGGTGAGGTAAGGGTTTCAATAATGCCAATGGATTTTAGGCCAGTGACATCAGATGCTGCATTTAAGCCCTCAAATATCTGGGGGTAAACATTTGGTATTGCAACCGAGTCTATGATTAAATCATCATATTCAGATTCTATAACATCCATTGAATTCTTCACAGCGCTCACCATGCCGGCAAATATAATATAGTATTTGCCGGGACATATAGTTTTGGCATCAAGTATTTTTACCTGTGATGCCTTAACTATTGCATCAACTGCGCTTATGCCTGCTGCTATGCTCCTGAATTCAACAATGCCAATAGATCTTTCCATCATACTATACTTCTGCTTTTGGTTTTGCTGCAGCTTTGTTTTTTGCTATCTGCCCGCTTCCTGACCTTACCATTTTCCCTGACATTACTTTGTCCACTTCATTATGGGGCCTTGGAATAACATGTATGCTTACTACTTCCCCGATTCTTTTTGCTGCTGCGGCTCCTGCATCAACTGCAGCTTTTACTGCGCCTACATCTCCCCTGACAGTCATTGTAACAAGCCCGCTGCCTGCATATTCCTTTGATACCAGTTTAACGTTTGCAGCTTTAACCATTGCATCAGCAGCCTCGATTGCCGCTACAAGCCCTCTTGTCTCGATTAATCCCATTGCTTCTTCCATCAGTTTTTACTCCTTTCATATACAAAAAAGTTTTATTTTTTATTTGACAAAATTCATCCCGCCGCTAACTACAAGCCTTCTTTCC
Organism: Actinomycetota bacterium; assembly: GCA_016870615.1. GTDB lineage: Bacteria > Actinomycetota > Humimicrobiia > Humimicrobiales > Humimicrobiaceae > VGAZ01. The sequence continues at coordinate 10,710 of VGAZ01000031.1, forward strand.
CTTACAAATACTCTTGGGGATGTGACTCCTTCGCCTGTTGCGCCGGCAATTGTCCATGTCGTGCCGCCCCTGTAGACTTCCCCTGCAAGGGCCTGTGATGGCCCGTTTACAACAACATAGGTTGTATTTAAAGTCTGGGCAAATTTTGTTATCCTGTCTATATTGTTTGAATGTATTATTGCAGTATGCTTGAAATTGTGCTCAACCCTTAATGCAACATTTACAGCTTCCTCAAAACTGTCAACAGGCACAATGGGCAGCACAGGCATTAACTGTTCATGCTGCACCATCGGATGATCTTCTGTTGTCACAAAAACAGCAAGACGCGTTGCCGGGTCAACACTTATGCCGGCTGCATTTAAAATAACAGCGCAGTCCTTGCCCATATAGCTTTTAACTATCTCCCCGTCTTTTACAACAACATTTACAACTTTTTGGGCCTGTTCACTGTTTAAAACAACAGCATTGCTTCTTGAAAAAGCGGCAAGCAGCCCGTCAAGCACGCTTCTTAAAACTATGCAGATTTTCTCTTCATTGCATAGAATATTATTGTCAAATGAAGAGCCTGTAACAATATCAGCTGCAGCTTTTAATAGATCTGCAGTATCATCAACAACAACCGGAGGGTTGCCCGGGCCGGCGCCCATTACTCTTTTGCCGCTTTTCATTGCAAGGCGCACTATTCCGGGACCGCCTGTTACCACAATCAAATCTATGTCAGGGCTTTTAAACACAGTTGCTGCATTTTCAATTTTTGATGCCTTTGCAGCAGTTATGAGGTTTGGGGGCCCTCCTGCTTTTACAATTGCATTGTGAACGATTTTAAATATTTCAATTGTACAATTGTGGGCGCTCGGGTGGGGCAAATAAACTACAGAATTTCCCGCTGATACCATTGCTATTGTATTATTAATAATTGTAGGAACCGGGTTTGTCATCGGCGTTATGGCTCCTATTACCCCGAAAGGAGCTCCCTCTATTGTTATTGTCCCGTTTTCATTTGAATATGTCCTTATCACAAGATCTTCAGGGCCGGGCGTAAACAATGCGCCAACTTCATTTTTAGTAATCTTGTCCTGGACCCTGCCCATTTTTGTTTCTTCCACCTCCATTTTTGCAAGGCGTTCTTTGGCGGCAAGGGAATCTTTCCTTATAGCGTCAACTATGCGAAACCTTACATCCCTGCCCATATCAATAAACTTTGCCTGGGCAGCTTTTGCAGCCTTTATTGCATCCTCAATGCTATCAAACAGGCCATCGCCTGTGGCTGCATTTACTGCAGCAGTTTTTAAGGTGGAGGTACCTGAAGCAGCAAATAAATTATTTACCACCTCCCGAACAATTTGTTCCACCTGGCTGTTATCTATAGCCACATTTTACCTCCTGTTTTAATAATTATTCTTATATAAATAGCCCCTCAGATCGTTATGCTTCAGCTATATATTATCTTTATCCCCCTTGCATTTGCTTCATCTTTTGCAAGCGGCGATACAATAACATCCTTTGTAACTGTAATGCCGGTACCGGCATATTTATCCAGATCTGCTACTGTAACCAGCACTTTTTTTGTAAGCTGGCCCGATAAGGCTTCCTTTCCGGATACTTTTACAGCTTCAATGGCATCCTTTATCTGTTCATTTGTGCACGGCCGGCCAGTGGCAATGGAGCATATATTTTTTAAAATATTGGGGTCAGTGACTTCACCGACAAAACTGCCGTCCGGAATTGAGGGAGGAATCTTGTCAGTGTCGGCCATCTGGGAGGCAATTGGTGAAATGCATGAAGCATCCACAATCTCAACAATTGAGCCGTTGACAATATCAGCAGCATTGCCGTCATCAGTATCAACATGAAACTCTGTTTTAAAATCGGGCGCAACCCTTACCTGTACATTGTTAAATGTAAGGCCCTTTGGCCCAGGTACCCTTATATCCACTACCTGGTTATCCTTGATTTGAAAATAGTTTGCATCTTCTGAGCTCATGTGAAGGTGCCTGTTTGCCCTTATAACACCCTCCTGCAGATAGACTGCACCTTTTGGACCCACAAGAACGCAAGAAGAAGAGCCGCCGGTTTCGCCTGATGGCCTTACAGGCGCATCCACCCCCAGTATTATGCAGTCTGTTTTTGCAAGCTCCACCTGTGTGCTGCTTCTTAGCGGGCCCAGCACCCGCACATTCTGTATAGCATTAAGTTTTGGCCCCACTACAGTAAGCGTTTCCTTGCTTGCAAAACCGGGATTATAAAGGTCCCTCAGAATGCTTAGCTCATAACCTTTTCCAAAAAGTATTTCCAGGTGCTCCCTGCAAAGATGTATGTGGCGCACGGATATGCCGCAGACTATTTTTTTGTCTGCCCTTGCTGATTTATTCCGGGATTGCTGTACGGAATTTGCGCCCTGCCCTGCAGTAGAACCTGCAGGCAAGGCAAACATGCCCTCTTTCTGCAGCCTTTCCAGGACACTTTTGACCACATCCCTTATCAATTGTTCGGTATCCAATTTATACCTCACTTCATTAGGAAATTAACAAATTATAATTATTGCTTTATAAATAATAGTTCCTGGCTGTCTTTACAGATGCAACGGCCACAAATTTCCGGCAAATGCCCGGATTGCCAACAACTTTAAAACATGCGCAAGAATATTATTTATCCAGTAAAAACCTTAAAAATATTTAAACGGCAATTACTGGGGCAAAATCATGTCAAGTTCTGAATGAGGCCTTGGAATAACGTGCACTGATATAAGTTCCCCGACTCTTTTTGCTGCTGCTGCGCCTGCATCAACTGCTGCCTTTACTGCGCCAACATCGCCTTTTACTATAACTGTTACAAATCCTCCACCGATTCTTTCTTCACCCATCAGTGTAACATTTGCAGCTTTGACCATAGCATCAGCCGCTTCGATTGAACCAACAAGTCCTTTAGTTTCAATCATTCCAATTGCTTCTCCTGCCATTTTGCTTTCCTTTCCTTTACTTGTATTTTTTAATATATATAGCTATCCTGTTTAATATTTCCTTTTTAATTGCCGGCTGCATTAATTTCCTGCCTGCGGTTTTTATAAAGTTAATAAGGAATAATTATAACAAAAATAAACTATAAATTTACCTTATTTTATTAATTTTAATTATCTGTCTTTTTCATTCCCTGGAGCACATTTTTTACAACCTCGGCAACAATTTCTGTAATTTTTTCCCTGTCCATTCCTGCGCCTGAAGCGCTGCCGGATTCATCTTTGCATGAAGCCATACTGGATGATACTTCCTTAATCATATCCTGCGTGCTGCATGTTGAAGTCATCCTTTGCGCAGGCTCTTTTATAAAGTTGCCGTCAATTTTGCATCCCGGATAGTCCGTTAGCGGAAGGCCGAAATCCTGCCGCACTTTTATGAGTTTTTTTACATTATCCTCGCTTAATACATTTACATTTCCTAAAATCCTTGCAACCAGGCTTATTTTTGCAAAAAGCTCAAGGCTTTCCATTCTGTAATATGCCTCAAAAACATCGCTTCCCACTGACAGGGCACCGTGATTTTCCAGCAAGAATACATTATGCTCCTTCAGGTATGGCCTGATATTTTCAGGTATTTCCATTGTGGAAGGAGTTCCGAATTTGGCCAGGGGGATTGAGCCAAGGCCAATTATTATTTCCGGCATGATGCACTGGTCAAGCGGCACCCCTGCAACAGCAAACCCTGTGGCATAGGGCGGATGGGCATGCACCACGCTTTTTACGCTTTCCTTGTTTTTATATACATCAATGTGCATTTTTATTTCAGATGATGGCTCAAGCTCGCCTTCTTTTTTGTTCCCGTCCATATCCACTTTTATCAGCTGGTCAGTTGTGAGGCAGCCTTTGCTCTGGCCGGTGGGGGTGCACAGCACAGTATCAGGAGAAATCCTTATGGATATATTGCCGTCATTTGCAGCTACCCACCCATTTGCCTGCACCCTTTTGCAGATATCTATAATATCATTCCTGTGCATGCTTTCTGTTTTTTCCATATCTATTTTCCTTTAAAAAAATTAATAATTTTTACTTCCTCTTATGCAGCGGGCGCCTGCATGCTTTCAGCATGCGCACTTTGACGGCTGCAGCCACCTTAAAAGATCCCTCTGGGGATTTGCTATAATTTTATATGCAAGAAGCGAGCCGTTTTCACTTAAAAACTCCGCAGCATTTGCTGCAGCTTCTTTAACCGCCTCAAGTTTTCCCGTTATTATATAAAAGCTGTTGACCCCGCATCCTTTGCCAAGCCGCAGCTCCACAATATCCACTTTAGCGCTGTCAATGCTTATATCTGCGGCATTTATAATATTTGCCATATTCTGGCTTTCTATTATTGCAATGGAATCATTTATTTCAGGCACATATTTTCCGCTTATTGCATCCATTATCTCATCACCTATGCCGCTTACTACATATGAGCTGTAAACATGCCTGCCGCCCAGCTGCTCAGCAACACTAACCGATTTCTCAACTGCAGCCACATCGCCGCCAACAATTGTTAAATACTTCCCGGGACAAAGCGCTGTTGCAAGAAGCAGCCTGACCTGGGAGGCTTTCAGTATTTCATCAGTTACAAGCATGCCCCGCGAAATACTTTTAAACTCAATTATTGCCACATTACTGTCCATGCTGGCCGCCTTTTATAATGATATGTCCAGGTGCAATATCTGACACTGTCCCGTTTATTGAGCTGTGCATATTTGCGCCCAGTTTTCCATCAGCAATGCCTGCAATTAACTGCCCCTTTGTTACGCTGTCGCCTTTTGAGACAACCGGCACAGAAGGCGCGCCGACATGCTGCAAAAGATAAACCTTAACTTCATTTACATCCACATCAAAATCCAGTAGTGGCGCTTTGCTGTCATATTTATCTATTTCAAGCCTTTTTTCAAGCCTTGTTATGGGTATCTTCCTGTAAGAGGCAAATTCATTTGGTACAATATCCTTCCTTGTATGGGGATTCTTTATTTCCTTTTTTGCAAGCTCTGCTTTTATATAGTTAAAAAGCGCCCTTGGCGAAAGATCCACAATGCAGCTGTACAGCTCGCAAAGGCCGCAGTCGCAGCACAGGTATGCAAAATCAAATTTTTCAAGCTGATCATCTGAAAGCTTGCCCCTGTACATTTTCTTCATCATTTCATCAGGAAAAAGGTTATGGCCCAAAAGGTACCTGGGGCACAGGTCAGTGCACATCCTGCAGCTTAAGCATATCGCCTGCGCCCTTTTTACCTGCCTGCTGATATCCCTTAATTTCTGCTCTATGACTATGCTCTCAGAAGGCAGCACAATTATTGATTTTGTTGTTTTTTTAACTGCATATGTTTTCTCGTCTATAAGCTTGCCCATCATGGGCCCGCCGTCAAGCACGCTGTAATTATCAATTTTGATTCCTCCGCAGTAATCAAGCAGTGTCTTAACAGGCGTTCCAACATGGACTTTTAAAGTCAAAGGATTATTG
>VGAZ01000032.1 GCA_016870615.1 Actinomycetota bacterium
GCAGGCAACACCGGAGCGGCAATGGCCTGCGCTCTTTTTAATATGAAAAGAATCCAGGGCGTATTTAGGCCGGCCATTGCTATAGTTATACCGCTTGGCAGCAGGAAGTTTGTTTTAATTGACGGAGGAGCAAATACTGAAGTTAAGCCTGTTTACCTTCAGCAGTTTGCGATAATGGGTAAAGTTTACTGCAGGGAAATACTTAAAGTTAAAGATCCGCGTATAGGGCTATTAAATGTCGGATCTGAGGAAAAAAAGGGAAATGAAATAACGCGGGAAAGTTTTAAATTATTAAAAGAATCAAAATTGAATTTTGTCGGCAATGTGGAAGGCAGGGATATTTTTGAAGGCGCCGCCGATGTGGTCGTATGTGATGGTTTTACAGGAAATATCCTTCTAAAATCCATAGAAGGCATGGCCGGTTTCTTTTTCGGGGAAATAAAAAAATTATTTCTTTCCAACTTTATTACTAAAGTTTCGTCTCTTATTTTGAAAAAATACTTTAAATCAATGAAGAAACAGTTTGATTATGAAGAGTACGGGGGAGCGCTTCTTCTTGGAGTTAACGGTATTGCAATAATATCCCATGGCAGTTCAAAAGCCAAAGCTATAAAAAACGCTGTCAGGGTTGCAAGGGACAGCTTAAATAATGATTTAATCAATAAAATAAGTTCAGAGATTAACGGTTAAAAATAAATGCTAAGGAGGCAATATGGAAAATTTTGACAAGCTAAAAGAAATTCTTATTGATGTCCTGGGAGTAAAAGATGAAGACATTAAGGCTGAAAGTAAATTTGTGGATGATCTTGGTGCTGATTCTCTTGATCTTGTTGAGTTGATAATGTCATTTGAGGATAAATTCAGCATAGAGATCAGTGATGAGGATGCCGAAAAAATAGTAACCGTAAAAGATGCCCTGGACTATATAGACGCTAAAACAGGAAAATAACTTTAATAATAATCCAAAACTTAATAAATATTTAGATAAGACAGATTCCTGATGGAAGAAGGACTACTTAGAAAGAGGTTGAAAAGCTGGCTGATAGGTCTTGGTGTGGACCCTGTTGATTTAAAGGTTTACATTGAGAGTATGACGCATCGTTCATTTGCACGTGAAATAAATGTCAGTTCGCGGGGAAATGAGCAGCTTGAGTTTTTAGGAGACAGCGTACTTTCTTTTATTGTCACAAGTTATCTTTATAAAAACTTTTCTTTCCAAAATGAAGGCAGGCTTGCAAAAATAAGAGCCATAATTGTATCGGGTAAGACACTTGCTGTTCTTTCCAGGTCCATTAAAATAGACAAGCAGATACTGCTCAGTGAAAATGAGGAGTTTTCTGAAGGAAGAACAAAGGATTCAATACTGGCAGATGCCTTTGAAGCTTTTATTGGAGCAGTCTACCTTGATAAAGGGATAAACTTTCTGTGCCAGTGGTTCCTCGATAAATTTGAAGATATCATTGAGGAAAAAGCAAGCAGCCCCAAAATATCTGATTATAAAACTTACCTGCAGGAAATAATACAGGCTGACTATTCAATGCTTGTCAGGTATAATGTTGATAAAGCAGTCGGGCCCGACCATGATAAGGTTTTTTACTCAATTGCTATTCTTGATAAAAAGGCAATAGGGCGTGGATCGGGAAAAAGCAAAAAAGATTCTGAGCAGGAAGCAGCAAAAGACGCATTGAAATCACTTTACAATCTTTCTGTTTAGTAAAAACTTGAGGTTTTATAAAAATTGTACCTGAAAAATATCACTCTCAGAGGATTTAAATCATTTGCAAAAAAAAGCCAGCTGATTTTTGAGCCGGGCATAAGCGTAATCGTCGGGCCCAATGGAAGCGGAAAAAGCAATATTGCAGATGCGCTTTCATGGGTACTGGGCATGCAGAGCCCAAAATCATTGCGCGCAACCTCAATGGATGATGTAATCTTCAGGAGCAGGAATGAAGAGCTCGGCATAGCTGAAGTATCTCTGCTTTTTGATAACAGGGATAAATTCCTCCCCCTTGATTTTGCTGAAGTTAAATTTACAAGAAGAGTTTTTACCAAAGGCGGAAGCGAGTATTATATTAATTCTACACCTGTAAGGCTTACGGATATACTGGATATTACTGCTGAACAGGGCATAGGAAAAGGACTGTACACAATTATTAACCAGGGCCAGATTGATGAGCTTGCATTATTAAAACCGCTTGACAGAAAATTTATAGTTGATGAAATTCTGGGAATATCCAAACATAAAACCAGGAGGGCAAAATCAAAAAGCAAGCTTGCAAAGGTAAGCACAGACATTGAAAGAGTTAGTGATTTAATGCTTGAGGTCAAAAGGACACTTGACCCCCTTGAACTTGCATCGCGCAAAGCGCAGCAATATTTTGGAGTTTTAAATGACCTGAAAGAATCCGAGATGTCACTTTTTATTGCTGAATTTAACAGTTTAAATGCTTCATGGAATAGCGAAAGCGCAAATTATGAAAGTAAAAAAAATGAAATAGAAAAATACGCCGGTGAAATTTTAAATCTTTATAGTGAAAAAAACAGATATGAAGAAAGTTTTAGCAAAAAGCAGGAGCTTTTCAACCAGTTAAAAGACAGAATTGAAAGTTTTAATGAAATAAGCAACAGGCTTGAAAATTTTTCAGCAATAACTGGCAGCAAAATAAGGGTTTTTAATACGCTTTCTTCAATGTTTGAAAACCAGTATGAGAATATAAAAAACACTGCATCCGAAATAAAATTTGAAAAAACAAAAAGAAATGAATTTGAAGATAATAAACTTTCAGCTTATGAAAAACTCCTTGCACTCAAAAGCAGCTTTAATGATATGATTATAAAAATAAAAAACACTCCCGGCGCAGGTGAAATACTGGCTGAAGCAGAAAGATATTACAGCCAGCTTGAAGATACTGTTGACTATTTCAGGAAAATCCTTGGTACAAATGCAGAATCAAATGAAGAGATTGTTAAAAGTGAGGGAAGTAAAAAAGACTTTGTAAATTCCAAAGATATCAATAAATTTGAAACCGGGATGAAAAAAAACCTGGAAAATATTAAATTGCTCCGGCAATACTGCCTTAAAAAAATGAAAGAATCGGAAAAATTTTTTACTATCCTGGATACCTTTAACACATTATCACTTAAATTAAAGAAAATACTCCTGGCACGGTTCGATAATCTTTTAAAAGATATTAATGAATACAATACGCAGGAAAGCAGACTTCTTTCAAAAATAAATGAACTTAGTTTAAAAAAACAGTCCATTGAAAATGAAATTTACAGGGCAGAGCTGCAGCGTGAACAAATCAGGGAAAAAGTTAAAAATATTTCTGAGGAAATAATTGAAAACTATAATTTGACCCTTGATTATATTTTTAAAAATTACGGGCCTTCAGAAGACATTGAGAAATCAAAAAGAATTGTTAAAAAATTAAAAACTGAGCTCAAGAACTATGGCAGTATAAACCCCAATGCCACGACAGAGTATAAAGTAATTAAAGAACGCTATGATTTTCTTGATATACAGTACAAAGATCTTACTGAAAGCAAAAAAAAGCTTGAAGAACTCATACATGAAATAAACTTGAAAATTGAAGAAATGTTTACATCCAGGTTTGATGAAATAAACAAAAATTTTGGAAATTATTTCAGGGCACTGTTTCCTCTTGGCGCAGGAGAAATGATTCTTTTGAAAATTGAAATTGAAGGTGAGAAAGACTTCGGCATAGACTTAAAAGTTGATATCGGCAATAATAAAATGGTTCCTCTGTCTCTTCTTTCCGGGGGTGAAAAAGCTCTTGTTTCAATTGCATTCCTTTTTTCTATTTTTTCAATCAATTACTCGCCATTCTATGTTTTCGATGAAATAGATGCAGCGCTTGATGACATGAACCTTAACAGATTTATATCGCTGGTAAAAAAATTTGCTTCAGGCAGGCAGGTCATTATAATCACTCACCAGAAAAAAACAATGGAAATTGCCGATACGATATATGGCATAACAATGCAGTCAACAGGAATGTCAAAAATAGTATCAGAAAAAAACCTCAATAAAAATGCAGAAATTAATTAAAAACATAAACCTTATATGGAATAAATTCAAAAAGACAAACCAGGATTTCTGGGAAGAGATAGAAGAACAGTTCATATTAAATGATGTCAGCGCAGCTACGGCTTCGGATATAATTGAAGAAGTTAAAAGAAAATCATTAATGGAAAATATTAATGATATTGAAATAATCAGGCATTTGCTTAAAGAAAAAATCAAAAATATGCTTACGCCTGAAACTGCCGGGGATTTAAAAATAAATGTTGAGGATAAGCCTGTTGTCTGGATGCTTGTGGGGGTAAATGGTGTTGGCAAAACTTCAACTATTGCAAAACTTGCAAATTATTTTAAAAACATCGGCACAAGCGTGCTGCTTACAGCTGCCGACACATTCAGGGCTGCAGCTTATGAACAAATTAATCATTTTGCTGAACTCTTAAACTTGCCGATAGTTCATCACCAGAGGCATTCTGATCCTGGAGCAGTGGTGTATGACAGTATTGAAAAAGCAATAGCAAAAAATATAGATATAGTTTTGATAGACACTGCCGGAAGAATGCACACATCATATAATTTAATGGAAGAATTAAAAAAAATCAAAAAAGTCATAAATAAAAAAATAAACAGGGAACCTGATGAAATACTTATTGTTGTTGACTCTACTACCGGACAGAATGCAAAAGCCCAGGTAGCTGTATTTAATGAGGCTCTTTCTCTTACAGGGATAATACTCACTAAAACAGACGGCACATCAAAAGGCGGGGTGCTGCTCACTATTTCAAATGAAATGAAAATACCTGTAAAATTTATAACTTCTGGGGAAAAAATTGATAATATCTCTAATTTTGACCCTGCAAATTTTACTGAAATGCTTTTTTCGTAAAATAAATTTTAATACAGGAGAATAAATGTTTGAATTTTTATCATCAAAATTTGAGGACCTGTTCTATAAAATAAGAAACAGGGGAAGGCTGAGCCCGGGCGATCTTGATGAGGCCCTTCGGGAAATCAGGCTTGCGCTTCTTGAAGCGGATGTAAATTTTAAAGTGGTAAAAGAGTTTATTGAGAGAGTAAGGACAAATGCGCTTGGACAAAATATTCTTGAAAGCCTCTCACCATCCCAGCAGGTTATTAAAATAGTAAATGAAGAAATAATTAAAATTCTAGGAAGCGGAAGCACTGATATAATTTTTGCAGGAAGGCCGCCAACAATATTTATGCTTGCAGGCCTTCAGGGCACCGGTAAAACTACTGCAACAATAAAACTTGCAAATTTTATAAAAAACAAATACAGCAGGAGGACTTCAGTGATTGCTGCTGATATTTACCGCCCTGCTGCTTCAATACAGTTAAATGACCTTGCAAAACATTCAGGAATTGAAGTATTTACAGCCAGTGGAAAAAAACCTCTTGAAATAGTGCTTGAAGGTGTTGACAGCCTTAAAAAGGGCGGAAATGACGTAATAATTATTGATACTGCCGGAAGACTGCAGGTTGATGTTGAAATGATGCAGGAGCTTAAGGATATTAAAAAACATATAAAACCTCACCAGGTATATCTTGTTCTTGATGCTATGACAGGGCAGGAAGCTGTAAATATCGCTGAAAAATTTAACAGTGAAATAGAATTTGATGGAATAATCCTTACAAAAATTGACAGTGATACAAGAGGTGGAGCGGCTCTTTCAATCAACCATGTAACAAAAAAACCAATAAAATTCATTTCCACCGGGGAAAAGACTGATGAATTTGAAGTTTTTCATGCTGACAGGATTGCATCAAGGATACTTGGAATGGGGGATGTCCTTACATTCATTGAAAAAGCTGAAAAAGTAATTGATGAAAAAAAAGCAAAAGAGATTGAAAGAAAAATTTTAAAAAATGAACTAAATTTTACAGATTTTGTGGAACAGTTAAAAAGCATTAAAAAAATAGGGTCAATGGATAAAATCCTCTCAATGCTTCCAATAAAAAATAAGAATAAAATGCTTTCAGGCATAAATATAGATGAAAAACAATTTGACAGGATAGAAGCAATAATAAATTCAATGACAATGGAAGAAAAATTAAAACCTTTTATTATAAACGGCAGCCGTAAAAAACGTATTGCTGCAGGAAGCGGAACTTCAGTTAATGATGTTAACAGGCTCCTTAAACAGTTCTCGATGGCCCAACAGGCAGCCAGGCAATTCACAAAATTCGGCAAAGGTTTTAACCTGCCTTTTTAATTTTTATAAAAGTTTAAAAAATATTTTGCAAGTTTTTTATAAAAATATATAATTTACAGTATTAAAAAAACAGGATAAGAATAATTAGGAATAAAATCAGGAGGATAACCGGTTGAGTGTAAAGATTAGGCTAACTAGAGCAGGAAAGAAAAAGCAGCCCTATTACAGGATTGTTGTGGCTGACAGCAGGTCGCCAAGGGACGGTAAATTTATTGAAAACATTGGAACATATGATCCAAAAACAAATCCTTCAAGTATAAATCTTGATAAGGAAAAAGCTATTGAGTGGTTAAAAAAAGGTGCAGAGCCAAGTGATACTGTTGAAAAGATTTTTAATATTGTAAATTTAAAACAGTAGTCATACAAACAAAATGGAGGTAAATTGTGAAAGAACTGCTAGATTATATGGTTAAAGAACTTGTTGACAATCCGGATGAAATTGAAATCACTGAGGAAGAAGAAGGTGACAAAACTGTAATTTTCAAACTCCATGTCTCAGAAAGCGATCTCGGTAAAGTCATTGGCAAAAAAGGAAGAACTGCCAATGCGCTCAGGGTAATAATGAGGGCAGCTTCTGCTAAAAGAGGAAAATCTTCAATAGTTAAAATAGTTGACTGAAAAATTAATAATTAATTTTTATTTTTTCATAAGCAGCGAAGATAATTTAGGTTTGGGACATAATTAATTATTATGTCAGGAAAAAAAAATTCATTTGAAATAATCGGGATAATCGGTAAACCTCACGGGATTAAAGGCTTTGTATATGTAAGGATGTTTACCGGTTATCCCGACAGTATTTTAAAAAACATTAAATTTTATGCTGATGAAACTGCAAATGAAGAAATGGTTTTTGAACAATCAGCAAACCTTACAGGTAAAAACGGGCCGAGGACCGTTATAAAATTCAAGGGTGTAAATAGCCGCAATGAAGCTGAGAGTTTAAGAGGCAAAAGTCTTTACGGATTTATTAGCGAAAAAAAACTTGATGATGGTACATACCATATAGACGACCTGGCAGGTTGCGCTGTTTACGCGCCAGGCGGTACTCTTTTAGGTTATGTTACAGAAGTACAGAATTATATATCTAATGACGTGCTCTTTGTTGAACCTTTAAAAAAAACATTGAATAAAAAAAATTTTAAAAAAAATTTAATAATGATACCAATGATAGAGGATTATATTGAAAATATTGATATTGAGTTAAAAAAAATAAATCTTTCAATTATTCCTGAATACATATAATTAATTTAAACCATTTTAAATAATGCTGATAATTGATGTAATAACAATATTTCCGCAGCTTTTTGAAAACATTACTTCTTATGGCGTTATAAAAGACGGAAAAACAAAAAATATTTATAATCTGAATATTTATGACCTCAGGGATTTCACAGAAGATAAACACAGGAAAGTCGATGACAGGCCTTATGGCGGCGGCACCGGCATGGTATTTACTGTACAACCGGTATATGACTGTGTAAGGTTTATCAAAGAAAAGAATAATATATGCAATGCAGATAAGCAGAAAGTCATACTCCTTTCACCTGCAGGCAAAAAGCTAAACCAGGGTATTTTAAAAGAATTGTCTTTACTGGAAAACATCATACTCATATGCGGAAGATATGAAGGTGTTGATGAAAGAGTAAAAGAGCTTTCAGTTGATTTGGAAGTTTCTATTGGAGATTATATACTTACGGGGGGAGAGATTCCTGCAATGGTCATTATAGACGGCGTTACAAGGCTGCTTGCAGGAATTGTGGGCAAAAAAGAATCGCTTCTTAATGAATCTTTTGAAAATGATTTGCTTGACTACCCGCAATACACCAGGCCTGAAGTATATAAAGGCTTAAGAGTTCCTTGTGTGCTGCTTAACGGAAACCATGAAGAAATAAAAAAGTGGAGAAAAGAAAAATCATTGGAACTTACTAAAAAATTAAGGCCTGATTTATTTGACAAAAACATTTAAATTAATTATATTTTGTTAGTTTGTTTATTGACATAAATTCTACGGATTATTATGGCTTAAAAAATAATTATTTTATCAATCTAATATCTAAAAATACGGAGTTTAAAAGATGAATGTACTTGAAAAAGTGGAAAATAAATATATAAAAACTGACATACCGGATTTTAAAGCCGGCGATAAGGTAAAAGTTAATATAAAAATCAGGGAAGAAAATAAAGAAAGAATACAGACATTTGAAGGCATAGTAATTAAAATACAGGGCACCGGCATCAATAAAACTTTTACTGTCAGGAAAATATCTTTCAGCGTGGGAGTTGAAAGAACATTTTTGGTAAACTCGCCAATGATTGCGTCCATTACAAAATTAAATACAGGCATTGTTAGAAGGTCCAGGCTTTATTACCTCAGGAAAAAAATAGGTAAAAAATCAAAAGTTGAATTCGAAAAATAAAAAGAGTATTTTCAGGGAATTTCTTGGATATCTCATTGTTGCAGCAATTGCAGCAGTATTTGCTGTGCTTTTAAGAATATTTATTATAGAACCTTATGTTGTACCCACGCCATCAATGGCCCCAACCCTTGTGGTTGGAGACAGGGTAATTGTAAACAAAATCGCTTTTAAATTCAGTGGCATGCAGAGGGGGGATTTGATTGCTTTTAACTCTCCGTTTGAAGAAAAATACCTTGTGAAAAGAATAATTGCATTGCCCGGTGATAAAATATCTTTTACCCAAAGCGGTGTAATATATATAAATGGAGACAAATTGGAAGAATACTATCTTCCGGAAGACATTTATCCTTCATATAAAAATGAGAGTTTCATTTTGGATGAAGATAGTTTTTTTGTAATGGGCGACAACAGGAATAACAGTTCAGACAGCAGGGTATTCGGTCCCATAGATAAATCAGCGATATTTGGAAAAGTCATATTTATATATGGCCCATTTTCCAGGATAGGCCGGGTTCATTAAATTGCAGTAAGTTCATATAATTAGAACTGCCGGTTTTTCAAAGACTTGCACCGCATTTTTAATATAGTGTTTGCCAGTCTTATGGATTTTCTTGAAATTAAAAGATTGCATAATCTCTATGTTTATGAAGACAGCCTTTACTGCTGCGGTTATGATTTAATTGCCGGGGCAGATGAGGTTGGCAGAGGTTCTTTTGCAGGGCCAATTGTAGCAGCAGCGGTCATTTTGCAAAGGAATGCGCCGCTTATAGACGGACTTGATGATTCAAAAAAAATAAATGGCGTTAAAAGATTAAAATTATTTAAAATAATTTTAAAGTCATGCCTCTGCTGGTCTGTTGCCAGATTATCACCGGAATTAATTGACAGGATTTCCCTGGGCAGTGCCAATGTCCTTGTATTAAAAAAAGCGCTGGCCAGGTTAAAAATAAAGCCTTCAATTGCAATTACTGATGCAATTTGTGTAAATACTGAAAAATATGGTTTTGAGTCTTTTCCAATAATTAATGGCGACAGGCTCTGTGCTTCTATTGCTGCTGCTTCGATAATTGCAAAAGTTATCAGGGACAGCATAATGGATAAATATGCCGGCCGGTATCCGTATTATGCATTTGAAAATAATAAAGGTTACGGAACAAAAAAACACATTGAAGCTATTAAAAAATATGGTTTCTGTAAAATCCACCGTAAATCATTTAAAATTAATTATTAAAAAATAGTTATCTTTAACACAGCTATTATGATTCCAAAAAAAATACTTGGGAAATATGGAGAAAAACATGCTTGCAAATTTCTTCTGGGAAATGGCTATAAAATAATTGAGAATAATTACCGGTGCAGATATGGAGAAATAGATATAATTGCCTTTAAAGATAATATTTTTTATTTTATTGAGGTAAAAACCAGGCAGAGCAAAGAATTTGGGGAGCCGGAAGAATCAATTGATTTGCCCAAATTAAAAAAGATTTGCCTGGCGGCACAGCATTATATAAGCTGCAAAAATCTACTGGAATGCGACTACAGGTTTGATGCTATTTCAGTGATCGTATGCAATAACAAACCAGCATTTAAGCATATTAATAATATAATCCAGTAATGCCCCGGAATTTTAGATGCTGGCCGCATAATATAAATGTTTTTTACATTGATTCATATTTGTTTTAATATATCAGTACTTTTTTAATAAAAAAAAGTAAATTCTTTAAATCCGGTAATTGTAATTATTAATATAATTAAATTAAGAAGAAAGGAACACTGCATTGCTCAAGCTATTATTTCTTGAAACACGTCCGCAGTATTTGCTGCTTTCTGTTATTCTTGCTTTCCTGGGGACAAGCATAGCATGGTATTACCAGGGAACTGTTAATGCATGGCATGCAATACTTGCAGGACTTGGCCTTGTCTTTACCCACATAAGTGTAAATACATTCAATGATTACTTCGACTTTAAAAGCGGAATAGATTTAAGAACCGAAGTTACCCCATTCAGCGGCGGCAGCGGAATGCTTAAGGCCAAGCTTTTGAAACCGAAGCATGTTTTATGGACTGGCATAATAGCTCTTTTAATGGCAATCCCAATTGGAGTTTATTTCACAATAATCAAAGGTCTGCTGCTGCTGCCTGTTCTTTTTGTTGCAGCACTTTGCGTGGTGCTTTATTCGCCTTTAATACTTAAACTACACTGGCCAGAGTGGTCCGCCGGACTTGGACTGGGCATGCTTCCTGTGGTTGGTTCTTATTTTGTCCAGACCGGTACATATTCACTAAAATTATTTATAGCCGCTGTACCTTCACTTATACTTGTGCATAATCTTCTTCTTTTAAATGAATTTCCAGATATTGAAGCAGACAGATCCGGGGGCCGCAGAACCCTGCCGATAACCATGGGTATAAAAAATGCCGGTATCGTTTATTCAGTACTGGCGGCTGCAGTTTATGCCTGGATAATTGCCAATGCTGCAATCGGCATTGCGCCTGTGTGGACACTGATTTCCCTTGCAACAATACCTTTTTCTGTAATGGCGGTAATAGGATTATTCAGGATAAAAAAGCCCGGATCAATTATTAATGCAATGAAGAATAATGTTATAGTTGTCCTTATCACGCAGCTAATGCTTGCAATAGGATATCTCCTTGCTGCAGTTTTATAAATTAAAAATATATTTTAATTATGGAAAATAATAATATAACAGGTGAATTTCTTAAACCCATGTTTGGCGGGATAATAAGGCACTATGATTTGATTAATCATGTTTTTACATTCGGCATGGACAGCAGGTGGAGAAAAAATCTTGTCAGCAGATGCCTGGAAACCGGGCACCGCAGATTCCTTGATCTTGGATGCGGGACAGGCGGCCTTGCTGTTAAAATTGCAATACTGTCCACTAATGATTCAGAAATAACTGCATGCGATTTTAGCAGGGAAATGCTTGGCATTGCATCAAAAAAAGCTGGAAAATCAGGTGTGAAAGATAAAATATCATTTATACATGCAGATGCATCTGCAATGCCCTTTGATGATAATTATTTTGACTGTATCGGCATTTCTTTTGCTTTCCGCAATATGATTTACAGAAATCCATCAGCGCTGAAGAACCTTCATGAAATACGCAGGGTATTAAAACCGCAGGGAAGCTTAATTATTGCTGAATCCGGCCAGCCTGAAGTAAAGATAATTCGTAAGCTGCACCATTTTTATATAAGAACATTTGTTTACCTGGCAGGTTCCATAATATCAGGCAACAGGCAGGCATATAAATACCTTAGCCAGTCAGCAATAAACTTTTATTTCCCGGATAAAATCAGGGAAATAATTATAAAAACCGGGTTTTCACATTTCAATTATTACCCCCTTTTTTTTGGGGCTGCCGGAATATATCATATTATTAAATAAATGCATTATTACAAACATAATCATGTCCCTTTAAATATTTATCCCGGGATTTTATATGCCAACAATATAATATATATTTGACTATTTGCATATATACATATATAATGCCATTATATGTTTTTCAAATTATCAAGCTTTGCATTAATAGCAGTGGAAGCTATAGAAGTATATGTGGAGGTTCATATTTCAGCAGGCCTGCCTTCGCTTACAATAGTCGGCCTTCCGGATAAGGCTGTAAATGAATCAAGGCAGAGGGTAAGGGCCGCAATAAAAAACAGCGGATTTATTTTCCCGTTGAAAAAAATCATCATAAATCTTTCACCTGCTGACATCAGGAAAGAAGGGGCAATTTATGATTTGCCCATTGCTGTAGCAATTCTTGCTGCAAGCGAACAAGTTGATTTAAAAACTGTTGAAGTAATAGAAAACAGCAGTTTTATAGGAGAATTATCTCTTGACGGGCAGCTCAGGCCCGTAAAAGGAATAATATCCATGGCAGAAGAATCTTTAAAAACCGGCAGAAAGTATTTTTTCATGCCTGCCGGAAATATTGCACAGGCATGTCTTGTTAAAAAATCGGGAAACGCAGGATGCATTAGTCTCCGGGAAGTATTGAGCAAAGCAGCAGATGAAAAAATTATCACCAGGCAGTCCCGGGATATTGAATCACTTAAGAGCTGCAGCAATAAAAAAAATGAATCAGATTACTTGCTTGATTTTAGTGAAGTAAAAGGACAGTTAAAGGCAAAACGGGCAGTGGAAATTGCAGCAGCAGGCATGCATCATATTATGATGGTGGGCCCTCCCGGTACCGGCAAATCAATGATAGCGCAGAGACTGGTCACTATTATGCCTGATTTGACAACTTCAGAAAGTCTTGAAGTTACGAAAATATACTGCCTTACCAGGGAATTTGACGGAATCCTGATAAAAAAAAGGCCATTCAGGAACCCTCATCACACAATATCAAGGGTAAGCCTTACAGGCGGCGGCATTTCACCTAAACCGGGAGAAATAAGCCTTGCCCACAGGGGCGTGCTTTTTCTTGATGAATTTAACCAGTTCCCTAAAAACCTTATTGAAGATCTCAGGCAGCCTCTTGAAAATAAAAACATTATAATATCAAGAAACAATCTTCATTATAAATTTCCATGCAGCTTTATGCTTATCATAGCTGCAAATCCGTGCAATTGCGGATATAATGGAGATAAAAAAAGAACCTGCCGGTGTTCTACTGCAGAGATATCAAGGTACTGGAACAGCATTTCAGGCCCCATAATGGACAGAATTGATATGAAGGTTGAAGTCCCTTCACTGGATGACAGGGATATTATTTCAACCGCAGAAGCAGAGACTTCATCAATAATAAGGCAAAGAGTAATAAACTGCCATAAAATCCAGGCGAAAAGGTATAAGAATTTTTCTTTCATGTATAATTCTGAAGCAGGCATTAAATACATAAATTCCTGGATATCAGCAGAAACTGAAATAAAAAACCTGCTTTTAAAAATAATTCAAAAATATAAACTTTCAGGCAGGGCAGTTTCAGGACTTCTAAAAATTACAAGAACAATTGCTGACCTTGAAAACTGCAATAATATCAAAACATCACATCTTCTTGAAGCTTTAAACTACAGGACGGGCCAGATTGCAGGATATTAAAAATTACTATAATAATGCTGAATGCGAATGCAGCATAAGTGAGCGCATACTGAATTTATTATACGAGCAGAAGATAAGCCCTTCTGCCTTTATAAAAGAATACAAAAAAAGATTTTCTGATATAAAAAGTACAATTGATTTTTTTACCGGCGATAAAAAAGATAATGATAAAATCTTTAATCCTGATAATTATAAAAGCGGCTTTTCAAAAAAAGAATTTGACATAAGCAGCATAAAAAAAATTCTTAATAATGAAAATTCATTTATGTTAAATATTTCAGAAAAGCAATACCCCGGATTGTTAAAACAGATATATTTTCCGCCGCCTTTATTATTTTGCAAAGGCTCAAAAATTAAAACAATTAAAGGCGGTATAGCTGTTGTCGGCACCAGGAAAAACACCGCTTACGGCAGGGATGTTGCGGCATACATATCAAAAGAACTTTCAAAAATCGGTATAACTGTGGTAAGCGGCATGGCATCCGGAATAGATTTCTGGGCTCATAAAGCCGCAATTAATGAAGTTGGAGGCAGCATAGGTGTGCTTGGCTGCGGCATAAATATTGTCTACCCGCGCGAAAATAAAAATCTCTATTGCAAGATAATTGAAAACGGCAGTATTATCACTGAATTTATTCCGGGCACTCCACCGTTAAAAAAGAATTTTCCTGCACGCAACAGGCTTATAAGCGGCATATCTATGGGTGTTGTAGTTGTTGAAGCACCCGAAAGAAGCGGGGCCCTTATAACTGCTGATTTTGCGCTTGAACAGGACAGGGAAGTTTTTGGCGTCCCCGGAAGCATATTTTTTCCGGAAAGCCAGGGCACGCATCATTTAATTAAAAATGGCGCAAAACTTGTATGCTGCATTGATGACATATTAAATGAAATACATCAATTTTGCCTTTTTAAAAGCCCAAACTGCAGCTCAGAAAAGAAGCCATCATGTAATAACAGTACCTGCAAAAGAAAAAACAAAAATATTACTTTTAAAAATCCCGGCAAGCAGGCCATTTATAATATTATAGGATATATGCCAAAAACAGTTGAAGAAATTTCAATACTTTCAAAATTAAATATATCTGAAGTACTGCATTTTATTGCTGAGCTGCAGCTCGAGAATATAATACAGGAAAAAAGTTTAAATCAATTTGTAAGAATGTGATAAAATTAAATAAAGGCATGCCCAATTAAGTATTTTTTTATTTGATAAAAATACTTTTAATAAAAAATTACAGGAGTAAATTTTTATGATTTTTCGAAGAAAGAAAACTGAAAAGCCAAAAAGCCAGCTTGGTCTTGCACTGTTTAATTACGATAAAATCTATAATTCAAAGCTTAAAAGCCTTATCAGGCTAATAGATTCCGGTAAAAATCCTGGTAAAAAAAAGACTGATAAAATACTTGATGATGCATTTATTGAAATGAACAGGATACTTAATGATATCTCAAAAACAAATTTTAAAACTGATTACCGCTCAGATAAAATAAGGGATAATATTATAAATATAATTAATACCCTGAAAGACAGTCTCGGGTATGCAAAATCCATGGATTATGATTACAGTAAAATTGAAGGCAGCCCAGTATTTAAAGAAATAGATAGTTTGCCGCTCATACGTGAAAATATCAGGAAGAAAATGCAGGATATTGAAAGTGATTACACATAAAAATGAATCTAACAGAAAGCCTTGATCTTTATATAAAATATCTCACTTATGAGAAAAATTTATCAAAAACCTCTGTTATTTCTTATAAAAAGGATATAGAACAATTCACTGAATACCTGCTAAAACAACACGGAAGTAAAGAAAGCCCGGAAACCGGGGCCATAAGCCTTGAAAATTTCAGAAAATATCTTAAAGAAATTGATTTTTCCAGGTATTCAAAAAATACAGTCATAAGGAAATATTCTTCTTTAAAAAGTTTTTTTAAGTTTCTTGAAAATAATGAAATATTATCTGGCAGCATCAGTTCTTATATTATACCTCCAAAAAAAGACGCTCATCTTTATTCATTCCTTTCACAGCCTGAAATAAATAAAGTGCTCAGCTGCATTGATGCAGGCGCTGCCAATGGAATAAGGGACAGAGCGCTTATAGAATTTATTTATTCTACAGGAACAAGGGTAAGCGAGGTTGAAAACCTTAAAAATAGCGATATTGATATAGAAAAAAATGAAGCAAAGGTTTTGGGTAAGGGCCGAAAACCCAGAAACGTATATTTAAACAGCCAGGCTGCATACTGG
>VGAZ01000033.1 GCA_016870615.1 Actinomycetota bacterium
AAATTCACATGTGAAGGCCAAAATACAAATCCTGAATTGAAAATATCAGGGGTTGGCTCAAATGCCAAAAGCCTTGTCCTTATAATGGATGATCCTGATGCTCCAATGGGCACATGGGTTCACTGGACCTTATGGAACATTGATCCTGAAACAGCAGAAATACCGCAAAATAGTGTACCGGAAGGTGCGGTTGAGGGAATCACCTCTTTTAAAAAACCCGGTTACGGGGGACCGTGCCCGCCATCCGGGACACACCGTTATTTCTTCAAATTATATGCGCTTGATACGATGCTTGCGCTTGGCGCAAAAGCCACTGCATCAGATATTGAAAAAGCGATGGAAGGGCACATCCTTGACAGTGCCGAGCTGGTAGGGCTTTATAAAAGAAGCTAAATTTTTTAAATAGTTTCATATATACGACCACGAAGAGATCTTCATGTTTGGCTTATAAAAAAACTTTTCAGTATTTAAACTGAGGCATAAAAATAAAAAATATATTTTTTATTGACAAACCACTGGTATTAATATTAGAATAACTATACTTTAATAATATTAGTTTAAAAATTAATTTATTTTTTAACTATGATTTATAAAATAGAAAAAGATAGCCCAATTCCCTATTATTATCAAATCCAACAGCTGATAAAAAAAGAAATACTTGACGGCCAGTGGAAACCAGGGGAATTCATGCCATCAGAGAGAGAACTTTCTGAGAGCTTTAATGTCAGTCGAGTTACTATAAGACAGGCGCTTGATAACCTGCTTCTTGAAGGCATTATAAAAAAAGTAAAAGCAAAAGGAACCATTGTTTCAAAACCTAAGATTGAAGAGCAATTGTTTAATAAGCTTATTGGTACATTCCAGGACCTCACTGAGAAAGGATACAGGATAAAAAATAAGATATTAGGTTTTTCACTGGAAGACCCTGAAGAAAAGGAGGTTTTAAATCTTAATCTCAGTTCTAAAGATAAGGTGTACAGGTTTGAAAGATTAAGGTTTATAGAAGATGAACCTTACCACTACTCATTTTCATCAATTCCACAAAAATTATGCCCAGGGTTTAATGCAGAATTCTTAATTAAAGAATCAATGATAAATATGCTTGATAAGCATTATGGACTTAGAATATACAGGCTTAAAAGAATTCTGGAAGCAACCATTGCAACACCATATGATTCAAAGCTTTTTAACACCAAAGTAGGTTCGCCTGTATTATTATTTTATAATACTGCATTTTTAAAGGACAATACACCAGTCGAATATACGCTAAATAAAATCAGGGGAGATATGTCAAGATTTGAGATAGATATAAACCTTGATCGAATTGAAGATATAACTCACCGCATAGGCAAACAATAATTCTAGCTATTTAAGGAGGTGATATTTATTGAAAATTTTATAGAGTGAGATTTGTTTAGAAAAGCTTTTAGCCAAGGGAGCTATTACCAAACAAATCTCCATTAAATTGTATTAACCAATACAAAAAAAGTAAATCACTTTAAGGAGGTAAAAGTGAAAAAATTTATTACGATATTATTCGTAAGTCTTGTAATTTTAGTAATACTGTTGAGCTTATCGTTAGCAGGGTGTAAAACATCTGTTGTAGATGAAACTTCAGCTGTAGAAACTACTGCTAAAGAAACGGCTGCTGAAACAGAGGCCGCTGAAACCAAGGCTGCGTCCGATGAGCCTATTACACTTGAATTCTGGTCATGGAACAATGAAGGTGCATATCCAGTTGTGCATGAAGATGCAGAAAAAAGGTTTACTGCTGATTATCCAAATGTGACTATTAAAAGGGAATATATAAGCTATTCAGAATATCTGGTAAAACTAAAAGCTGTATTATCAGGAGAAGAAGCTCCAGATATATTCCAGATACCTTGGGCTGGAGAATATACAGAACTTGCAAGATCTGGCAAGCTTCTTCCTTTAACAGATATTTTAAATGATGGTTTCCCGGAATTTTTCCCAAATGTTATGAATGCCATAGCAGTAGACGGGGATGCATGGGCAGTGCCGCTGGATCTTAACACCCTGCAGATAGCATATAATGTAGATATGTTTGCTGAACTTGGGTTAGAGATACCAAAATCACAGGAAGAGCTGAAAACACTTGCTGCCGCTCTTGCAGATCAGGGTAAATTTGGAATTGCACAGGGGACAAAAGACCTCTGGACAGCAGCTGATACATTTTTTGCACATGTTGCTTACACAGACCCGACACATACGCTGATGGCTAAAGCAGATGCAGGGGAAATCGGCTGGGATGATCCAGTATTTTTACAGGCTGCAAAGAATGCTGCAGATTTAATTGGTGCCGGCGTTTACGCACCTGGAGCTAATTCAATGGATGCATTTGTGGGTGCAAAAGATCTATTTGTACAACAGCAGTCTGCAATGTTTTATCCTGTTGGTAATTTTATTACGGGAGGTATCACTGCTGATATAGATGGAGCATTTGAGTACAGCCTATTTGCAACTCCGCCGCTTAAAGCAGGGGATGAGTTTTTGCCGACTGGAGGGGTTGCTGAAATGTTTGTTATATACAAAAATAGCCCGAATATAGATTTGGCAGTTGAATTTATGCGTTATATGACAAATGATGAAGGTAAAGACGTGCTTGTAGCAAATGATTTTATACCTTCAAGTGCTTATTCCGGTGACCTTTCTGCCAAGGGAGGACTCTATGAGAACATGCTTTCTGCGCAATCAAAATCACAAAGCAGGGTAGTCTACAATACAGAAGTATATACCGCAATTATGAATGGAATGCAGGGCATATTTGGCAAGGAAATAACTCCTGAAGAATTTATTGCATCAATAGTAAAGACTGCAAAATAAATTATTCAGTAAATCTTTAAAGAAGCTAATTACAGATATATAAATATCACGTTATGTGCGGATACTTTAGATCAAATATATAGCTATTTAAAATGAAGTATCTGCACATAAATAAAATTACTAATAACTTATTTGTCTATGAAAGCAAGAAGTTCAAGAAATATTTCTCCCAATATTTTACAGAGAAAAATAAATAAAATTGGCTTTGTTTTTACACTTCCTACAATTATATTTTTCATATTATTTGTGTCTATTCCTGTTGTTTTTACTGTTTTGCTTGCTTTTGCATCATGGAAGGGTTTTGATATAAATCAATTAAGTTTTATAGGTTTAAATAATTTTTCTGATGTATTTACTGATAGAGTTTTCTTAAAATCATTTTTAAATACAGTTATTTTTGTTGCACTTACAACTATTACGTTGAATTTCTTCGGCTTTATTGGAGCCCTTATAATTGACCAGAAAGTTCCCGGCACCAGGTTTTTAAAAAATGCGATTTTTCTTCCTGTTTTGCTTTCGCCAATAATTATAGGGATAATGTGGTCAAGAATGCTGGATGCTTTTGGTATAGTAAATAAGATAATACAGGCAATCGGCCTTACAAAATTACCAATTCTTTTTCTTGGCAGTTCAGATTTTGCATTATACACAATTATAATTGCTACCTTATGGCAGTTTACCGGATACGACATGCTCCTTTACTATGCTGGGCTACAAGGTATTCCAAATGATTTGATTGAGGCATCAAGAATAGACGGAGCTAATGAATTCAGGGTAGTTACAAAAATCATTATTCCAACATTAAGCCCTGTTATTACAATTACATTACTATTAAATATCATCGGTGGTTTTAAAGTTTTTGATATAGTTTATGTTATGACTGCAGGAGGTCCAAATAGGGCCAGCGAGGTGTTAGCCACATATCTTTTCCAGCAGGCATTCAGGTTCAACAATATGGGCTTTGCATCAGTTATAGCTTTAGTTATAGTGTCCATCTCTCTTGTTGTATCGATAATAAGGCTTAGATTGACGAGCAGGGATTTATAAAATTTTAATTAAATATATTTTTCTGGGAAAAAATGGCAAAAAAAATAATTAAAAGCATACTTATTTATCTTTTGGGGATTATTTTTTTAACCCCGATTATATGGGTTTTTTCATTGTCACTGAGAAGTAAAAAAGAGGCATTGTCAGCAATGTTTTTTACCAGGGAGCTGCATTTTGAGAATTACGCTATTGCCTGGAAAACTTTTAATTTTAATAGCCTTTTCTTAAACTCAATATTTGTGACCTTTGCTTCTGTATTATTAACGCTGATTATTGCATCTCTTGCAGCTTATTCTTTTGCGAGGCTTCAATATAAAGGCTCAAACATAGTATTTTATGCAGTGCTTCTGGGAATAATGATACCGCCTGCAGCAGTAATTATTCCATTATTTATAATAATGAAAACACTGGGTTTATACAATTCTCATTTTTCCCTGATAATATCTTATATAGCTTTCGGACTGCCTATTGCAGTACTTATATTGAGGGGATTTTTCATGTCAATACCCAAAGAATTGATAGAAGCTGCAAGAATTGACGGAAGCTCGGAACTCGGAACATTTTTCAGGATAATGATACCATTGTCAAAGCCGGCAATAGCAACTGTTACTATTTTTCTGTTTATGCAGAACTGGAATGAATTTATTCTTGCTCTTGTTCTTCTGAAAGATAAACCCCTCTATACTTTGCCAGTCGGTCTGGCAAACTTCGTTGGGCAATGGGACTCACCATGGCAACTTGTAGCTGCAGGAGTAATTATCGCATCCATTCCTGTATTTATTGTGTATCTTGCAATACAGGATCAATTTGTAAAAGGTTTAACGGCAGGAGCTGTAAAAGGATAGGCAATATTCTATTTAACTGAAAAGAAGCTTTATATTTATAAAAAAAAATATTTTTAGCAATAAATAAATATATAAAAATCATTACCTTATTTTAATTGGGGGGATATATGAACTCAAGGGAAAGAATTCTCACTACACTGGAACATAAAGAACCGGACAAAGTTCCAATTGACAGCTGGATTGCCCCGGAAGTTGCAGAAGTCATAATCGAAGGTTTGAACATAGATAATTCAAAGGACCCGTTTGCTTTATCAAAAACAATGGGTAATGACCTTCTGTACTCCACTATAGGTTTTTGTGATGGCTTTAGCTCAGTGCTTAAAGAAGAAAGAAAAATAGGTGAAAATCTTTATCAGGATGATTTTAAAATCCAATGGAGAAAAAAATCTTTTAAATACGGCAGCTATTGTGAGTTTGCGCAGCACCCCCTTTCAGATATAAAAAATTATGATAATTACGTGTGGCCAGATCCTTTTGTAATATATAAAGATGGATTTAAGCTCTACGAAGATCTTATAGCGGCTGACGGCAGGGAATATGCTATTCTTGGCGGTTGTGCCTGCACAATGTTTGAAGCATGCTGGTATTTAAGGGGGCTTGAAAATTTCCTGACTGACCTTTATTTAAATAAGGATTTTGCAATTGAGCTATTGGACAGGACAATGGAGATTTCACTAAAAATATCAAAAAAGCTTGTTTCCCAGGGAGTTGATATTATCTGGTGGGGAGATGACGTATCAAATGAAAGGGGCCCTTATATAAACCCAAAACTATTTCTGGAGCTTATAAAACCAAGATATGCAAAGATGGTGGATGAAGTAAAAAAAATAAATAAGAATGTAAAAATAGCTTTCCATTGTGACGGGAAAGTGGACTGGGTAATAGAGGATTTTATAGATATAGGTTTTGATATCTTAAATCCACTGCAACCGGATATTAATGATGTAGCAGAGATAAAGAAAAAATACGGCAAAAAACTTGTATTCTGGGGAAATGTTGACACCAGAAGAATTATGAATAGGGGCTCTTTTGCAGAAGTCGCTGAAGAGGTCAGGCATGTAATAGAGGTGCTTTCTCCAGGTGGCGGCCATATACTCTGCACAAACCACACAGTACAGTCCTCAGAAAGAGCAGTGGACAATACAGTTGCATATTATTGGGCTGCAAATAAATACCGGAACTATCCACTTAATGTTTCCAAACTTAAAGAAACTAAAAAGCTGGATGTTTATTTTACATAATCATTTTATTTAGAAGTTAATATTTATTTTTGGAAGGTTGATTTTGGAAAGTACTCTTAACAAGAAAAGAAATAAAATAATAGACATATATAAAAAATCCGGGATATATTTCACTGATGTTGAGCTATCAAAAATCGAAATAGCTGATTTTGACCTGAATGATTTTGAAAATATCGGACTTGGTGTAATTATTTATATAAATACAGAAAAGGTATGTGCAAAAGAACTGGCACTTCTTCCTTTACAGATATGCCCCCAGCACAAACATCCAATGATAGGCGGCTTGACTGGAAAAGAGGAAACTTTCAGGTGCAGATGGGGGACAGTATATCTTTATGTTGAGGGAGAAAATACAAAACAAATTCAGGCAAAAATACCAGAAAAATATTATAAGGATTTTACTGTCTTTAAGGAAATAATATTAAATCCTGGTGATCAGCACACTCTTTACCCTGAAACATGGCACTGGTTTCAGGGGGGGACCTGAAGGTGCTGTGCTTTCTGAATTTTCCACCCACAGCTTTGATGCCGGCGATATTTTTTATAATAAAAATATTAACAGGAAGGCGGTTGATAATTAATGTCTGCTTTAAGAAGGAATACTGGTTGCAGAATAAATGATGAAATAAGCTACAAAGGCTTAAAATCCGTAATAATGGAAAATGAGCTTTTAAGGTTATTCATCCTGGCTGATAAGGGCACAGATATTATTGAACTGCTCTATAAACCTAAAGACATTGATTTTATGTGGAAATCTCCAAAGGATTTTAAAGAAGGGCAAATCGATAGAAAAGATTTTCTTGAAAGTTATCTTGGAGGCTGGCAGGAGATAATTCCAAATGGCGGCCCACCCTGCATTTACAAAGGTGCAAGCTTTGGGTTGCATGATGAGTCCCCAATGGTTAAATGGGACTTTGAAATCATTAAAGACAGTGAAAAGGAAATAAGCATAAAGTTCTTTACAAAACTTTCTAAAATGCCTTTGGGAATTGAAAAGGTTTTATCACTTACACGCGGTTCAGCTATATTGTCAATTCAGGAGAAAGTGACCAATTTCAGTAAAGAACCGCTTGATTTTATGTGGGGACACCATCCATGTTTTGGCAGCCCGTTTTTATCAGGGGATTGCATAATTAATTTTGATGCAGAAGAAATAATATCAAACCAGGACAGTATTTCCAATTTTCCACTTGTTGCTCCGAAAGCTTCAGGTAGCCTTAAATCTTTTCCTGGCATTGGTAAAGATACAGTGGATCTTTCAAAAGTGATGCCGAAGGAAGCAAATTGTGCAGACCTTTTATATGCAAGGGGACTCAGGCAAAACTGGTTTTCAATTACAAACCTTGAAGAAAAAACGGGTATCGGATTTGTATTTGACCTGTCTGTTTTTAAGTATTTATACTACTGGCTCGTATATGGCGGAAGCGATAATTATCCCTGGTACAGCGATACCTACAGTCTTGCAATTGAGCCATGGTCCTCGTACCCTGGCCTGGGGCTTATTGAATGCATAAAAAATAAAACAAGCCTTAAAATAAATCCGGGTGAGATTAAAAGTTCCTGGCTAAAGGTTGTTGTTTTTGAAAGAAGCACTGATGTAAATAAAATCGACAATGAGGCGATAGTATATTGAAAAAACAGCTATTAATTAATATTTAAACAGGGGTTTTTAATTAACTTATAATATGAGGTAAAGATTGGAAAATATAAAACCTAAAATCGCAATAGTGACTTTTACAGATGACCGTGATGTGGGAGTGTCAAATCCTGAAGTGGAAAAAATGCTGCAATCCAGGCAGCAAGTTTTAAAAGATTTTCTTACAGGCAACGGAATTGAAGTGGCGGATCTTCTGGCTGTAGGAAGTGAGGGCAAAAAGGGCTGGTATGGCATAAGGAACATAACCGATATTGAAAGGGCCCTTAAGATCTCAAGAAACACAAATTTTGATGCAGTAATAATCGGTGCATGGACCTGGTCGCCTCCAATGCTTATTATGGATTTTGTAAGAAAAATCAATAAGCCATTTATGTATTATACTGAAAATGATCCGCTATCCGGTAACCTTTCCCAGTTCAGCGCAGCATGCTCCAGCCTGATGGAATGGGGAGTAAACAGATACGCCCTTTTAAATGAAAGGAATTTTGGCAACAAAGATGACATGCTCAAATGGATAAGGGCAGTATCGGCAATATCCAGGATGCGCGAAAGCGCCATGCTTTTATGGGGCGGAACCTACGCAGTAAAAATGGAACAGCTTCAGGATGATGTGCCAAGGCTCAAGAGTTTTTTAATAAGGGACATAATATCCGAGGACCAGTATATTCTTGTAAACAGGGCGGAAAAAATAATAAAATCCTCGCCTGGCAGGATTAAAGACTTCATCAGATGGACTGTCAAAAATGGCCTCAAAATAAATTATGACAATAAAATGGTCTCGGAAGAATCTTTGTCAAAGCAGATTGCGCTTCTTCTTGCCGCAAGGGACAGGTTAAATGAATATAGTTCTGAAAATATATGCGGTGTCTCTATCAAATGCCAGCCGGAAATATATTTTGAATATGGAGTTGATGCGTGCACCCTTCCGGCTTTTTTGCCATTTCCAGTAAACGAAGAAGGGAAGCAAAAAGTTTACCCCACCGTATGTGAAGGTGATATCAAGGGGCTTCTTACATCCATGATTCTGCATAATCTTAACCCGGGCGTGCCGCCGGCATTTGGCGATCTGGTTTCAACAGAAGACGACCATATAGAATTTGCAAACTGCGGCGCCGGGTCCTTGTTCTGGGCGGCAAATTCAAATAATGCCCCTGAAGCATTGGAAAATACTGTAGCGATGCCAAATATACATGGGTGCTCAGGAGCGTCTTTCAGTTATTGTGGCAAATCTTATCCTGAAATAACTGTTGCAAGGCTCACCAGGATAAAGGGCAGGTATTATCTTCAGTATGGAAAGGGCAGAGAGCTTGATACAAAACAATTTCTGGGCCGTAAACTGGGAAAAGACTTTGACAGGCATCTGGGCAGCGCCTGGGGTAAAGTTACTGTTGACCTTGGCATAAAAGCGGAAAATTTTGTTAAAGCAATAGGCGCAAACCACTTAAGCGCCACATTGGGGGATTTTACCGCTGAACTTGAAATATTTTGCAGGTATGCAGAAATAGAAACAGTCAGGCTTGATTCTGATACTGAGCTGGAAAAATTTTATAAAAATATCAGGAAGACGGGCAGTTAATATGAGACATGTAATAGGAATTGACCTGGGAACAACACTGGCAAAATGTGCCATTTACAACCAGGAAGGAAGAGCAGTAGCAGAGGCTTCACAGGAAATGCATATTGATTATCCCGGGGCAGGCCTTGCAGAACAGAATGCTGAAGATTTTTACACTGTGACATGCGAATTATTGAAGCAGTCCCTCCAGAAAGCAGATATTGATAAAAAAAGCATTGCAGCAATATCAATAGACAGCCAGATGGGAGGCATAATGTCTATTGATAAAAACTATAATCCGGTCACTTATTACGACACTCCCCTTGATTCAAGAAGCGCAGCAGAAAATATTTCTATGCATGAAAATTTCGGGGACCTTATTATAGAGAAAAACGGTTCATATTCGACTTATGGCAATAAGATACTTTACTGGAAAAAGAAAAATGAGTGGCGAGATATTTATAAGTTTATTCAGCCATCAGCCTTTGTTTCAGGAAGGCTTGCTGGCCTCTCAGGCGATATGGCCTATATGGATGAAAGCTTTATCTGCTTTTCAGGGCTTGCTGACCTTAAGAACTCACAATGGTCAGAAGAATTGTGCAAAAAACTTGATGTTGACATTAAAAAACTGCCAGGAATAGTAAAATCTACTGAAATAATCGGCACAATAACTAAAAAGGCTTCCCAGGATACTGGCCTTCCCGAGGGAGTTCCGGTATGCGCAGGCTGCGGTGACCAGTCTGCAGGTTTTATTGGTGCAGGGATTACTGAAAATGGCCAGATGGTAGATGTATCAGGTACAGCATGCATATTGGGGGCATGCATAGATGAATACAGATTTGACAAAAAACATAAGACGCTTGCCTGCATGAAGTCTGCACTTGGAAGCAATTACTACCTGATATCAGTAGTTCTTGCTGGAAGAACACATAAATGGTTTGTAGACGAATTCTTAAATGAAGAGAAAATGCAGGCAAAAAGCAAAGGTGTCAATGCCTATGACTATCTTGATGATATGGCAAAAGATATTACGCCAGGCTCCGATGGGCTTGTAGCAATAGATTACCTTCAGGGAAGGTTTTTCCCTCCAAACCCTTCAATTAAGGGATTGTTTATAGGCCATACATGGGCACATAAAAAAATCCATTTTTACAGGGCCATACTGGAATCAATTGCTTATGACCATTATCTTACCAGGGAAATAATAAAAGAACTTGTCCCGGGACTTAAAACTGATATAGTCACAGCTATTGGAAGCGCTGCTAAAAGCAGTTTATGGATGCAGATAAAAGCTGATATCCTTCAGATGCCTTATCAGAATTTATTCAGGAGTGATCTCTCTACACTGGGAAGCGCAATAATTGCAGGATACGCTGCAAATCTTTTTGTGGATTTTAAATCTGATTTAAAAAGAATAATCAGTATTGACAGGAAAATATTTCCTTTAAAAGATGGTAACAAACAATACCAGAAATATATAAAGATCTATAACGAACTGTTTTTTGCTCTTAAAGATATTTATAAAAAATTATCCGAAAAAGGTGATTAAAAATTTTCACGAAAGATTTAATTAAAGAGGGACAAACAGGTAAAAAATAATTTATAAAAAAATTTGGATACAAAAAACTTATTAACAATTTTTATTTAAATAAAGGAAATGAATTGAACACCAGGGAAAGATTTAATGCAGTAATGGCTTTTGAGGAAAACAGCAGAAATATAAAGCTTGAATATGGCTACTGGGCTGGGCTTATTAAAAAATGGAACGAAGGAAACAACGGAGTTTTTGAAGGAGTAAGCACGGAGCTTGCCGATATAGATCTTATCAGGACTTCAATTCCTCTTGTGGAAGGGACAGAAGAAAAAAGCCTGGATACAAAGCTTATGGCATATTTCGGTCTGGAGCCATACCCTGTAAAATTTCCCTGCAACTTCAGCCCCATGGCCGACAAAAAAATAATTGAGAAAAACAATGATTTTACGGTATTTATAGATGAATACTGCCTCACCCAGAAAGTACTGGCAGGCGGGACCTCGGTTCCCATGACACTTGATTACGCTGTAAAAAACAGAAATGATTTTGAAAATTATAAATCTCTTTACAGCAATAAATTCAATAACAGGTTGCCAGATAATTTTGATATGCTTGCAAACAAACTTAAAAACAGGGATTTTGCAATAAGGCTTGGGGGCCATCCATTTGGCTTCTGCGGCATTGCAAGGCATATAATGGGTGAGTTTAATTATATGTTGGGGCTATATGACAATCCTTTATTGATTAAAGAAATCAATGAGTTTTACCTTAATTTTGTTTGTGACTACTGGGCAGAGATTCTAAAGAAAGTCGAGATAGACTGGATAATGATATGGGAGGACATGGCTTTTAAAACCGGTCCGATAATTTCAAGAGAAGCATTCAGGGAATTTATGTCTCCTTATTATGTGAGGTTCATTGATTTTTTAAAGCAGTATAAGGTTAAAAACATTATTGTTGACAGTGACGGGCTGATTGAAGAGCTGATACCATTGTGGGTTGAGCTTGGAGTGACCGGAATATTTCCGATGGAGGCAGTAAACGACATTATTAAAATCAGAAATGAGTTTCCAGGTCTGCAGATAATAGGGGGAGTTGATAAAAGGATAGCACTTAATGACAATACCAGGGATATGGATAAAGAATTTGAAAAAATAGGCATATTGCTTAAAAAGGGAGGCTATATCCCACATATTGATCATTCAATTCCTATGGATACTGATTTTGCCAGGTTTAAACAGTACAGGACAAGGCTAAACCGGCATATTGATGATTTTAAGGATTAATAATTTTTTACTTTGAATATAATTTTATTTTTATTTACTGGAGGATTTAAATGCCGTTAGTTGATTTTAAGGAATTGATGGAGCATGCTGAAAAGAAAAAATATGCAATCGGCTATTTTGAAAGCTGGAACATGGAGTCACTTCTTGCAGCATATGATGCTGCTGAAAGTCTGCGCTCACCAATAATTCTGGGGTTTAGCGGGATATTTATGACTCATGATAAAAGAGTCGTAAAAGACCCTTTAAGCATGTATGCGGCTCTTGTTAACGAGGCATGCAGGCAGATTTCTGTTCCGGCATGTTCATTGTTTAATGAATCCCCCAAACTGGAGCCCGTGCTTGATGCAATAGATATGGATTACAGGATGGTAATGTTTACTGATGAGAAATTATCCTTTGAACAGCAGATTGAAAAAGTCAAGCTGGTTGTAGGTAAGGCTCATAAAAAAAATGTAGCAGTGGAAGGAGAACTTGTCTCACTTCAGGGTATTGAACATGAGCTTACAGAAGTGCCGGATGATTTAAAATTTACAACTCCTGAGGCGGCGCTTAGCTTCGTTGAACAAACGGAGGTTGACTCACTTGCAGTAAATATCGGCCAGGCCCATATGCACGGGAAAAAAGAATTTCACATAAGGCTTGATATACTTAAAAAAATAAAAGATAAGGTCAATATCCCCCTTGTTCTTCACGGGGGCAGTTATATAAATGCTGATGATATGAAAAAAGCAATTGAGATAGGTATAAGGAAAGTCAATGTGGGAAGCATCTTAAAGAAAGTTTATTTCCAGAGTATAAAAGAAGCGGCCCAGAAGTTAAGCTTTGAAAGCAATCCCTATGAAGTGGTAGGTTCAGGATTTGAAAAAGATATAAATGTTAAAGCCAGGATAGAGCTGCAGAAAGTAATAGAAATGTTTATTATGCAATACGGCAGCAATAACAAGGCTTAGAAAAAGACAGGAGATATAAATGGCAGTAGAGATAAAGATGCCCCAGCTGGGCCAGACATCCGATGAGGTAAGGCTTATTAAATGGCTGGTAAAAGAAGGAGAAGAGGTAAAAAGGGGCCAGCCTTTATGCGAGGTTGAAACCGATAAGGTGACAATGGAGCTTGAAAGCGTTGAAAGCGGAAAAGTGATAAAGCTTTTGGCTGCTGGCGACGCCCAGATAAAGACAGGCGAGACAATAGCTACAATCCAAAGGGCGGAAAGTGAAAAGCAAGGTACAGGGCTAAAAGACCAGGATGCTGATATGGCAGTGCCAAATAAAGCCTCTAAGTTAAAAAAAGAAACGGCCGATGCTGGCATGCAATCAGATACAGCTTCAGAAGGAAGCAGCGGACAAAACATCATTCAGCCGCCCCCTGTTTTTTCAGGTAAACTTGAAACTGAGAAAATGACTCCTATTAGCTTAAAGCAGAAGCAGGCAATACTGTCTGAAATAGGTTCTAAAAAAGCTGTAGCAATATATAAAAGGATGCTTGAGATAAGGGAGTTTGAAGAAAGAATAAAGCTTTTATTTCTTGAAGGCAAGATGCCTGGAACCATACATCAGTACATAGGCCAGGAGGCCTGCGCTGTTGGTGTATGTGCTGCCCTTGAGCCGGATGATGTAATAGCGTCAACCCACAGGCCGCACGGCCATGCAATTGCAAGGGGAGTGGGCCTTGGTGAGATGATGGCAGAGCTATACGGAAAGACAACCGGCTGCTGCAAAGGAAAAGGCGGCTCCATGCATGTAGGCGATCTTGGCAAAGGGGTGCTTCCTGCCATTGCAATAGTTGGGGCAAACATTCCCATAATCGGAGGTATGGCGCTGGCATTTAAAATAAAAAAGGAGCCAAGAGTTGCAGTTAGCTTTTTTGGTGACGGCGCCTCAAATGAAGGTGCATTTCATGAGGGCCTAAATATGGCAGCAATTTATGAGCTTCCCGCTGTTTTTATATGCGAAAATAATCTGTACGGGGCATCGACTTCAATTAAGAAAACGCTTAAGCTTGAAAATATTGCCCAGAGGGTATGCGCATATGGAATGAGGGGCGATATTGGGGATGGCATGGATGTTCTTGATGTGTACAGCAGGGCTAGAATTGCACTTGACATGGCAAGAGCCGGCGAAGGACCGACCCTTCTTGAGCTAAAGACTTTCAGGCTGTGCGGGCATTCAAGAAGAGATCCCTGCAATTACATGACTAAAGAGGAAAGGCAGCAGTGGGCAAAAAAAGACCCGATACTGCTTTTTGAAAACTTTCTTTTAAGCGAGGGCGTATTTGATAAAAACAGCCTTGAGACGTTAAAAAAAGAAGTCGACAGTAAAATAGATGCTGCAGTAATATTCGGTCAGACAGGCCCCGAACCTGCACCTGAAGATACTTACCAGGATCTGTATATAAACATGGAGGTGCCCAGATGAGATTAAGCGTTGCAGAAGCACTGCGAAAAGCAATAGCTGATGAGATGAGAAGAGACAAAAGCATATTTTGCATTGGTGAGGATATTGCCATTCCAGGAGGTTTTGGAGGTGCATTTACGGTTACCCTTGGCCTTGAAAACGAGTTTCGTGAAAGGATGATAGATACGCCGATTTCAGAGATTGCAATCTTTGGTTATGCATGCGGAGCAGCAATGATGGAGCTTAGGCCAATTGCAGACGTGCAGTATGGCGATTTCCTGTTGTGCGCCATGGACCAGATAGTTAACCAGATAGCAAAGCTTCGCTACATGTCAGGAGGAAAGCTTAAAATGCCGCTTGTGATGAGGGCTCCTGTGGGCGTTACCGGCAGGGGCTCACAGCATGCGCAGAACCTTGAGCCATATTTTATGTGCTGTCCCGGAATAAAGATTGTTGCGCCGGCAACAGCTTATGATGCCTGCGGGCTTCTTAGGGCTGCAGTACGAGATGATGACCCTGTTCTTATATTTGAGCATAAGCTTTTATACGGCTCAAAAGGGCCAAGGCAGGAGTCCGGCACTGTCGATGCCTCAAGCGAGATACCAGATGATGATTATACAGTGCCTATAGGTAAAGGCATAATTAGAAGGGAAGGAAAAGACGTTACAATTGT
The DNA here is from genome assembly GCA_016870615.1 of Actinomycetota bacterium. GTDB lineage: Bacteria > Actinomycetota > Humimicrobiia > Humimicrobiales > Humimicrobiaceae > VGAZ01. The sequence continues at coordinate 15,074 of VGAZ01000033.1, forward strand.
AGCAAGCCTTCTTATGATGCATTTTGCATTAATGGCCGCACAACTACTTGAAAAGGAAGGCATAAGCGCTGAAGTGATAGATCCAAGGACTCTCTGGCCGCTTGACATAGGACTAATTGCAGGTTCAGTCAAAAAGACAGGCCGCATTGCAGTGGTTGAGGAATCTCCAAAGCAGGGCGGCATTGGCGCAGAGATATGCGCGCAGATATCTGAAATAATACCTGATTATCTTATTGCTCCATTTACAAGAATAGCAGCGCCCAACACACCTGCGCCGTTTTCACCTGTTATGGAAAAATTCTATATACCGCAGCCTGAGAGGATCGCAGACGAAGTGCGTAAAATGGTGATTGTATAAATATTAAGGAAAAACAATGGAAAAGACCGCTACACGGGCGTGCCTGTACTTATTGTTGAAATATTATCTGAATCAAACCGCAGCAGGGATCTTATAAAAAAACTCGACCTGTATATGTGCTCTGGAGTAAATGAATACTGGATTGTCAACCCGTCAAACAGGGAAGTAACTGTATATTTTTTTGAAAAAAAAGATATTGTTGCAAGTGAGACATTTAAAAATACTGAAACTGCACAATCTTATTATTTTGCAGACCTTAAAATCAAACTTAAGGATATTTATAAGTAATTGCACTTTTGCTCAGCACTTATAATATGTTAATCAATATCACGAAATAAAATCCAGTATGAATTTTATCCCAAGGTAAAGCAGGAATGCGCTGCAGGTAAGAAGTATACCTATATATACTTTCTGGTTAAAAAACCTCCTTCCGGTGCTTATTATAAACCCAACAAGCAGATA
>VGAZ01000034.1 GCA_016870615.1 Actinomycetota bacterium
TTAGTGGAGTTAGCCTATAAGCCGAGTTATAGACTAGATTACTAACTTTTAAGGTTTAAATTGCCCCTAAGGATTATTTTCCAGCTTACTCTTCCCCCTGCTTCTTTGCCGGGGAAAGCTTTATACTCACTTCACTTAACTGCTGTTCAGTAACAACCGAAGGTGATTCTGTCATTATGCAATATGCAGACTGCGTCTTTGGAAACGCTATAACCTCCCTTATGCTTTCAAGCATTCCAAGTATCATAACAAGCCTGTCCATGCCAAGCGCAATACCTCCATGGGGTGGCGCGCCATACTGCAGGGCCCTTAAAAAGAACCCGAAATTATCCTCAATCCTTTTATCATCAAAGCCAAGTATCCTGAATATCTTCCTCTGCAGCTCAATATCATTTATCCTTATTGAGCCTCCACCTATCTCATTTCCGTTGAGCACTATATCATATGCAAGGCTTTTTACATTAAGAGGCTCAATGTCAAGCATATCAAGGCTGTCCGGGCTGGGGCTTGTAAATGGATGATGCATGGGAGATAGCCTCTTCTCCCTGTCATCAAACTCAAACATGGGAAAATCAACAATCCAGGCAAAATCAAATGCATCAAGGTCTATAAGATTTAACCTGTGGCCAAGGTAATTGCGCAATGCGCCAAGGGCGCTGCAAGTCTTGAGGAACTGGTCGGCCACAATTAAAACAAGATTATTCTCTTTAAGTTCAAGCCTGTCAATAAGCTGCTGCTTCTCATCATCAGTTAAAAACTTTGATACCGGGGAATTTAACACATTGCCGCTTTCCACCTTTATCCATATAAGGCCGCCTGCGCCGTATTTCCTGGCAGTGTCCACAAATTCATCAAGTTCCTTTCTTGTAAACTGGCTGCCATCATCAACCTTTAGCCCCTTTATAACGCCTTTTCTTGAAAGCACATTTATAAAGATATTAAACTGGCTGTTCTTGAATATATCCGTAAGATCAGTTATTTCCATACCGAACCTTAAATCGGGTTTATCTGTGCCGTAAGCCTCCATGCTATGCTTCCATGAAAGCCTTTTAAAAGGAAGAGCCAGATCTGAGCCGAGCGTTTCAGCAAATATTTTTGCAATAAGGCCCTCAATTAATTTTAAGACATCATCAACTCCAACAAATGACATCTCTAAATCAATCTGGGTAAACTCCGGTTGCCTGTCTGCCCTTAAGTCCTCATCCCTGAAACACCTTGCTATCTGGTAAATCCTGTCAAAACCTGAAAACATCAGTATTTGCTTGTAAAGCTGGGGGGATTGAGGAAGCGCATAAAAAGTACCGGGATTAAGCCTGGATGGAACAAGGAAATCCCTCGCCCCTTCAGGAGTGCTTTTTGCAAGAATAGGCGTTTCAACCTCGATAAAACCATTACTGTTTAAATATTGCCTGGTGGTGGATGTCACTTTGTGGCGCAGCCTTAAACTCTCCTGCATATCCTCTGTACGAAGGTCAACATACCTGTATTTTAACCTGGTCATCTCATCAACCCTGTCTCTCTCATCAAGGGCATAGGGAGGAGTTTTTGAACTGCTTAATATGCTTATGCTGTCTGCTGCCACCTCAACATCACCTGTTGCAAGTTCCTTATTTACAGTTTCAGCAGACCTTGCCTTCAATGTTCCTTCAATTAAAACCACATATTCTGTCCTTATTTCCTTTGCAATATTATAGGCAGGCTCATTATCATGAGCGTCAAACACTACCTGCACCAGTCCCGTAAAATCCCGCAGATCTAAAAAAATAAGTTTGCCGTGATCCCTTCTTTTATTGACCCAGCCGCAAAGCTTAACTTTACTGCCGATAAGGTCCCTGTTTAGCTCTCCGCACATATTTGTCCTCAGAGTAGTCGCAAAGCTTTTAAAATCATTCTTTTTTATACTGCTGTATTTATTTGTCATATTGATAACCATTCCTTTCGCAAAAACTCAAAGTACAAACCGGGTAAAAATCTTTTTTTCACTATAAAATATCATTTATCTCCTGGGGATCTTTTTTCCAGTTAAGCTGGCTTTGTTTAAAATCTTTAAGTCTTTTTACAGTAATAATCCCTGAGCTTGCCTCATCCCCGCCTATAATTGCTGTGTGGGTAAAGCCGTTTTTTTCTGCCCATTTTATCTGGGCAGCAATTTTTTTTATTTCGAAAGATATGTCGCACCTTATGCCATGCTTTCTAAGGTAACTTAAAAACTCAAGCCCATATCCTTCAAACTCCTGCTCAAGAAGTATTACAAATACATTATTTTCCTGCTCATTTTGCATGCAGGAAATATTTAACTGCTTCATAAGCACAATTGTCCTGTCTATGCCGACTGCAAACCCTATTGAAGGCACGGGTGGGCCCCCAAATTGCTCAATTAGCCTGTCATACCTTCCCCCGCCGCCAAGAGCATTCTGCACGCTTTCAAGATCTTCTGATATTATTTCAAATATTGTCCTTGTATAATAATCAAAGCCTCTTACAAGATCCTCTTTTACTGCAAAAGAAATATTTAAAGATTTTAAAAGGCTTGTCACAGCTTTAAAATGCTGCGTGCATCCGCTGCATAAATGAGAATATATTTTAGGCGAATCCTCTATTATTGTGCCGCATGAGCGCACCTTGCAGTCAAATATCCTTAATGGATTTGTATTATATCTTTCCCTGCAGTCAGGGCATAAAGATTCTACTTGTGGTTCAATGTATTTTTTAAATACATTAATGTATGGTGGCCTGCAGTCATCACAACCAACACTGTTAACAAGAAGTTTAAGGTTTTTAAAGCCAAGCTCTTCAAATATTAGCGCAAGAAGCCAAATTACTTCTGCATCAATCAGGGGGCTGTTTACACCTGCTGCCTCAACTCCAAGCTGCCAGAATTCCCTCATCCTGCCTTTCTGTGGCCTTTCATAGCGGAACATATTTTCTACATAAAAAAGCTTAATTGGGACTTTTGAGTAAAGCTTATGCTCAATAATTGCCCTTACAACAGGGGCGGTCCCTTCAGGGCGAAGAGTCAGCGACCTCCCTTTTTTGTCGGGAAAAGTGTACATTTCTTTTTTAACAATATCCGTACTCTGGCCTATGCCCCTGTTAAAAACTTCGGTATGCTCAAATGCAGGGGTTATTATTTCGCTGTAATTAAACAGCTTAAACAGTTTTTTTGCAGACTCAATAATAAAGTCCCTGTATGAAATATCGTCTCCGAATATATCTGCAGTGCCCCTGGGGCAATTTATAACCAATTAACCTCACTTTCAAGAAAATCGCTGCTTAAATAATAGTTATTTGAAATCTCGTATTCGAGTGAGCTGTTTGCCCCGTGCCCGGCAAGCACATTAAGTTTGCTGTCAAGATTTTTCAGGCTTACAAGTGATTTTTTCAGTACATTAATATCTCCACCAGCCAGATCCGTCCTGCCCACTCCTCCCCTGAAAAGAAGGTCTCCAGTAAAAAGATATGCCCCCATTTCTACTATTATGCTTCCTGGAGTATGGCCTGGAGTGTTATATATCTTTATGCCTTTTTCTTCACTTAAAAACAAAATATCGTCAGGTTCAATCAGCTTATAAGTTTTTAATGATAATGGATTTTTAGCAAAAACTGAAGAAAAATTTTTCTCAGGATCAGTAATAATAAATTCATCACCGCTGTCAATATAAAAAGGTATATTATACTTCTGAAGTATATCCGGGACCGCTCCTATGTGGTCATAATGGCCGTGCGTATTTAATATGAATTCCGGCCTTAAATTTTCCTGTTCAAGATAGTTGTCAATGCTTTTAAAATCTGCGCCCGGATCAATTATAAAGCATGAATCTTCTGATGAGACTATGTAGCAATTGACATTGTAATAACCGAGTATAAGTTTTTTTATTTTCATTGCTGCTTTCTCGGCAGAACCCTGTAAGCATCAAATACGGATTCCACCTGTTTTATATTATTGATAATGTCTTTTAATATATATTTATTGCTTATTTCAACAACAAACCGAAATTTTGCTATGCTGTTTTTACTTGCGCGCGAAGTGCTTGCATTAATAATGTTTAAATCATATTCGCTGATAACGTTTGTCACATCACGCAAAAGCTTGGTGCGGTCAATAGCCTCGACCTGTATTTCAGCATTGAACCTCTGTGGTGCGTAGGTGTCCCAGCTAACCTCAATAAAGCGCTCACTGTCATTTTTTTGAAGCATGACAATATTGTTGCAGTCTGTCCTGTGAACGGAAATGCCCTTGCCTCTTGTAATATAACCGGTAATTTTATCACCGGGAACAGGGTTGCAGCATTTGGCTATTGTAATTAAAACATTGTCCATGCCTTTTACAATTATCCCGCTTCCGGAACGCTTATATACGGCTGGCGCCTTTGTAATATCCTCAACAGTAATTTCCTTTTCAGGCTCTTCCTCCTGGTTGAGTTTTTTTATAATTCTTGTAAAGACCTGGTGTACCGACACTTTTCGCGAGCCGATGCTTCTTAGCAGAGTGTCGTTATTTTCAAAGTTCATCTCTTTTGCAACTTCATCAAACACCCTGTTAGGCACATCCTTGAATGACAGACTGTTTTTCCTCAGGGTTTTAAGCATTACTTCCCTTCCGGCATTATATGATTCCTGCCTTTCTTCCTTGCTGTACCACTGTTTGATTTTATTTCTTGCAGAGGATGTCTTGACTATTGAGAGCCAGTCCCTGCTTGGGCCTTTGGGAGTTTTTGAAACAATTATTTCAACTATATTGCCGTTTTCAAGCTGGCTTTCAATCGGAACCATTACGCCATCCCTTTTTGCGCCTATGCAGTTATGGCCCACATCCGTGTGTATCTGGTAAGCAAAATCAATGGGAGTTGCCCCTCTTGGAAGGTTTATAACTTTGCCTTTCGGGGTAAAAACAAATATTTCCTCCTGGAACAGATCCAGTTTTAACGATTCAAGGTAGTCCTGGGGATCTTTGAGCTCCTTCTGCCAGTCAAGCAATTGGCGTATCCATGCTATCCTTTTGTCAAAATCTGACTGGGCAAATATACCCTCCTTATATTTATAATGGGCGGCAATTCCATACTCTGCAAATTTGTGCATCTCGAAAGTCCTTATCTGGATTTCAAGGGGATCGCCCTTCTGGCTTATTATTGTTGTGTGCAGTGACTGGTACATATTAAACTTGGGGTTGGCGATGTAGTCCTTGAACCGGCCGGGTACCGGCTTCCAAATCGAATGTATGATGCCAAGAACAGCATAACAGCTTTTAATATCCTCGACAATTACCCTTATGGCAATTAAGTCGTATATGTCGTCAAGGCTCCTGTTTTGCTGGGTAATCTTATTATATATACTGTAAAAGCCTTTGCTTCTTCCGCTTATTTCTGCAGGAATATTTACTTCCTTAAGCTTTTCTGCAACTATTTTTATTGCATCATCTATTTGTATCTGCCTCTGGTTTATCCTTTCCTGCACCATTTCCTTGATTTTTACATACTGCTTGTTGTAAAGGGTTTCAAAGCTTAAATCTTCAAGCTCTTTTTTTATCTGGTGAATTCCCAGCCTGTGGGCAATCGGCGCATAAACTTCAAGGGTCTCTATTGCCTTGGCCTTCTTTTTTTCCTTGCCAAGATAAGATAATGTCCTCATATTGTGAAGCCTGTCTGCAAGCTTTATCACTATTATCCTTATGTCTTCTGACATGGCTATAATCATTTTACGAAGATTTTCCACCTGCTTTTCTTCCCGGCTGGAAAAAACTATTTTATCAAGCTTTGTTACCCCATTTATTATATTAGCTATAGTTACCCCGAATTCCTTTACCACTTTTTCATAGGTGTAATCCGTGTCCTCGATAAGGTCATGAAGTATTGCCCCGACTATTGAAGTCTGGTCAAGCTCAATGTCTGCAAGGATACCCGCAACTTCAAGCGGATGTATGATAAATGGCTCCCCTGATTTGCGAAGCTGGCTCTCATGGTGCTCTCTGGCAACCGCATAGGCTTTATCAAGAAGTTTTAAGTCAAACTTTTTGTTGTATTTTTTTATCTTATCAATAAGCCTTGCATAATAAAGATCCGGGTCATTATTTGCATTAACAGGCGCAGCATAAATACTGCCATCTTCTTCAACAGGGGCAATTTCAGTATTTAATTCATCTTTTATTTTATTGTTAACCGGATTCATGCCTTAAATTATATATTATTAAGAAGGATTTTCACATAAACATATTATAAGCTTGCTCTTATATCCTGTATTATAACCTGGAGGGAGCCTGCCGGCGATATGGCAAGATAAAATAAAATATCAATATTTTTACCAGTTAAGTCTTTGCACTCTTGTAAAGCCTGGATTTTAGTATAATTAAAAAAAACTGCATTTGCTAAATTGCCGGCATTTTGCAGTTTTAAAAATAAATGGACAGATGAGTTGCTTAATTTTTGTTCTATAACATTGCAGTTTTTTGTAAAAAACAGGGGTTTTTCATTGCCGGTGCCAAAAGGCTCCATTTTTTTTAAATCATCCAGCAGATTTAAACCTATATCCTTAAAACCAATCTCAAGATCATAATATATTTTCCTTGCAGTATCCAGAGCCTTAAGCTGTTCATTGCTGTCCGTTATTTCAGCCTTAAAGCTCTCAAAGCAATCCTTTTGCATGGTTATACCGCATGCAAGACTGTGTCCCCCGTACTTAATAAAATGATGGCTGCAGCTTTGCAGGCTTTTGTGAAGATCAAAACCTTCTATGCTTCTCCCTGAACCCTTAAGGATGCCATCATTATCTTTAAAAAGTATAGCAGGAATATTAAACTGTTTTACTATCTGGGAAGCAACAATTCCCAGCACTCCCTCATGCCAGGCATCCGAATATTCTATAAAGATTTTTTTATTGCCGGCTATATCATCAAAATCATAGCTGCCGCATATCTGCGAAAATATTTCCTGCTGTAAGGCTCGCCTTTTTTTATTAAAATCCTCAATATCGCTTACAATTTCATCAGGATTTTCTTGTCCTGCTGCTTTTATTTCACTATCGCCGCAGGTTAAAAGACTTATACATTTTTGGGCATTGCCCAGTCTTCCAGATGCATTTAACCTTGGAGCGATAACAAAGCCTATATCATATACATTAAATTTTTCTTTCTTTTGCTCAAAAGCTGAAGATATTATTTTCTGCAGGCCCGTATGCCTGGTATTTTTAAGAATTTGCAGCCCTGCTTTAACTATTACCCTGTTTTCGCCTGTTAAAGGCATGACATCAGCAATTGTGGCTATTGCAACAAGATCAAGCAACTCCTTAAGGTAATCCGGGCCAAATCTTTGTTTTATATTGCTTTCAAAAGATCTTAGTGCAGCTATTATAAATTTAAATACAACTCCAGCTCCGCTTAATTGCTTAAAGGGATAATTGCTGCTTTTAAGCTTTGGGTTAACAATTATATATTTGCCTGTATTTTTTTTACCGGTACTTGCCTGCTGTTTTGCAGCCTCATGATGATCACACACTATAACATCAATTCCGCAATTGCTGCCCTGGATAAATTCACGAACTTCAAATGCATTTGTCCCGCAGTCAACACATATAACCAGGCTGTGCTGCCCCTTTAAGGCAACGTCTTTAATAAAAGATATATTTATATCATATCCATCTTCAAACCTGTCAGGAATATAGTGCTGGATTTCAAAACCGGCAATTTTCAGGAAATTATAAAGTATTGCAGTGCTGATTATTCCGTCAGCATCATAATCTCCATAAATAATTATTTTATGCTTTTTGGCAAGAGCGTCATTTAGCCTGGCAACCGCATCTTTTATGTTTGGAAGAATGTTTATAGCATTATCCTCATGAAGAAGGGAAAGCTTTGGATCCAGAAATCCTGATATGGAATCCTTATCACAGTATCCCCTTGCCGCCAGCAGTTTTATTAGTGTTTCAGAGCATTTAAAATCTTTTGCAAGTTCCTCAATGGTAGATGTATCAGCAACACCTGGCGGTTTTTCTTCTCTTTTTATCCATATGCTTTTAGACATGGTTTAAAATATATATGCCGTGGAAAAACATGTGTTTTACTTAAAATAACAGAACAAGCCGGCATAATAAACCCAATATTTAAATATTTTTTTATTATGCTTTGTATTTTGGAAATCGCCTGTTCCATGCAATAAGTATGGGCGGACCCACAAATATTGAAGAATATGTACCGGCTGTAACTCCCACAAGCAGCCCAAATGCAAAGTCTTTTAAAGTTTCATTTCCTAATATTATAAGTATAATTACAGGAAAAAGCGTTGTAGCGGTAGTAGTAATGGACCTTACAAGAATTTTATTAATGGAGTAGTTCATTATAACAGGAAAACCATCCTGCCTGTTGATTCTCAGCTCTTCGCGCATCCTGTCAAATATTACTATTGCATCACTTAAAGAATATCCCAGTATCGTTAGCATTACTGCAATGGATGTTGTATTAAACTCCCTCTGGGCAATTGCATAAAAACTCAGTATTAGAAGTATGTCGTGGAGAAGCTCAACAATTGCAACAAGTGCAAAACGAACCGTAAACCTTATCCAGACATAAATTAAAATACCGACAAAACTTATTGCAACAGCAATCAGGGCATTTCTTGTAATTGTCTGTGAAAAACCGGGCGCAACATTCCTGTCCTGTATAAGAGGCCGCTCTATTCCAATATTTTTATCAAGAGTATCAAGTATAAGGTCTTTCTGCTCCTCAGTTAAAGGCGTTGTCCTTATTATGTATCTGTCTTTTTCAGTATTCTGCAGTATTGCCTTGCCATAGCCTATATTTTCCATTTCCGCCCTGAGTTCGGTAATGGTAATGCTTTGTTTAAATTCTATTTCCATAAGGTTTCCACCAAGAAAATCAATTCCAAAATTGAAACCTTTTACAAAAAATAAAACTATGCCGGCAATTATTATAATTAAAGTAAATAATACCCAGTACTTGTTTTTGCCGACAAAATCATATTTTATGGACCTGTCGTTTGCATACATGCTTTTAACAGAGGATAGATTCTCACGCATCTCCGGAGCAGCTTTATGGGCGGGGGCATTATCTGCATTATCGCCTGTGTTGCTTAAAGACTGCTGTAAATTATTATCGTCCTTTGCAACGGAATATTTTTTTTCCTTATTCTTTTTTGATTTTTTACGGGATACCAACTATTTCTCCTTGATAACTTTATCCTGCAGTTGAAGCATCTGTGATTTCCTTATTCCTATAAAACCGGGAGTTATAGCCCGAGAATTCACTATTAAGAATAGTATTGCCCTCACAAGTATTATCGCTGTAAACATGCTTATAACAATTCCTATTGCAAGGGTTACGGCAAATCCCCTGATTGGGCCCGTGCCGAAACGGTAAAGGGCGGCAGCAGTAATAAGCGTTGTTATATTGGCATCTATAATAGCTTTTAATGCATTCCTGAAGCCTTCCGTAAATGCAATATACTTGCTTTTGCCCTTGATTATTTCTTCTTTAATCCTTGCAAATATAAGGACATTTGCATCAACGGCAATACCTATCGTAAGCACCACCCCGGCAATTCCCGGAAGAGTTAGTGGGGTTTTTAATGCAGCAAGAATGCCCCAGAATATAAAAATATAAATTGAAAGCGCAAGAACAGAAATTGCTCCAAGCCCCCTGAAAAGCCCAAGCATCAAAAGCGCAATCAATGCAAATCCGATTATGCCTGCAAGCAGGCTCTGCTGTATTGAATCCTTTCCAAGGGTCGGCCCTATTGTCTGGCTTTCCTGTATTTCAAGATTTACAGGTAATGCTCCTGTCTGAAGCACAAGCGCAATATCTTTTGCTTCTTCAAGAGTCGGTATTCCCTCAATTACTGCATCGCCTGATATTGCCTGCCTTATATTAGGCGCAGACTTCATTTCTTCGTCAAGAACTATTGCAAGACGGTTTCCGACATTTTCTGCAGTAATTTTACCAAATAATTCCTGCCCCTCAGAAGTAAATGACATAGTTACAACAATCTGGCCGTTGGGGTTATACCCTGCCTGGGCTTTTGCAAGCTTATCTCCCGTCATAAGTACAGGGCCAAATACCGGATTATTATTTTCATCAAAGGACTCAAGTATCCTGAATTCAAGCTGTGCAGTCTTACCTATAAGCTCTATTGCACGCTCCGGGTCATCAACACCGGGAAGCTGTACAATAATATTCCTGTTATAATCCCTTGTAACAAGAGGCTCTGAAATTCCAAGCTGGTCAATCCTGTTTAATATAATAAGCTGCGCTTTATCAAGGGATTCATTTGTAACTTCATCTGTGCCGCTTTCAACAGGCTTGAGTATTATCTGTGTACCGCCTTCAAGGTCAAGCCCGAGTTTTATTGAAGACTGGAAAGGATATATATAATAAAAGCAAACGCCTATTATTGCCAGGAATACTGCTAATATAATTATGTTAATTGTCTTACTTCTCATATGCGCAATAAATAACATTTTTGAGCCGCAGGAAAATATCCCCTGAAGCATATCATTAAATCAAATATTTATGCTATACGGGACAGCTCTATTGCTTAATTAAAAGACAGCCCCTTTTTATGCCTGCTACATTTTATTCTGGGTATCAACACTGCCCTGTGAGTTTATTACTTTGGAAATTGCGCTTTTTGCAATTTTTACATCCACGCCGCCGGCAATTGTTATAATTATACTATCTTCACGCACATCTTTTATCCTGCCGTAAAAACCGCCTATTGTAACAATTTCATCGCCTCTTCTTAAATTGGTCATTAAATCCTGTGCTTTTTTGGACCTTGTCCTCTGCGGTCTGATTAAAAGGAAATAAAATGCAACAGCAAGGACCGCAAGCCAGATCCAGGTGCCGTAATTAGCAAGCACGGCCCTAAAGCCGGTCGGCGCCTCTGTGGTGACAGCAGAATCTCCTCCTGATGCTGTTTCAGCACTCGGAAAAAGTGCGGTACAGCCGGAAAGCGCAAATACTATTCCTATTGCAAAAATGCAAACAAGAATAACCGATATTATTTTTTTTGACATTCTATTCACTCCCAAAATATTTTACTTTAACATTTATTAAACACTATACCATTTAATTGTGCAGCTTTTAATACCTTAAATTAAATGATTTTAATATAAGCATTTAATCAAATATTACTATTATTAACATTTTATAAATTTTTGCAATGATTTTCTTGGTATACAGACTTAAATTCTTTCCTGAAGCTGCAAAAACTGCCTTTTTCAATAGCTTCCCTGCATTTTTTAACAAGTTCAAGCATAAAATGCAAGTTGTGGACACTCAGAAGCATGGCAGCAAGTATTTCCCTGCTTTTATACAGGTGTTTGATGTAGGCTTTTGTATACCGGGTGCAAGTTTGGCAGCTGCAAGCATCATCCAGGGGCCCGAAATCCCTGGAATATTTATTATTCTTTATATTAATCTTGCCTTCAAAAGTAAAGGCGCTTCCCATCCTTGATATGCGGGTTGGCATCACGCAGTCAAACATATCCACTCCGCAGTAAATGGCATCTATTACTCCAACTGGATCGCCAAGGCCCATAAAATAAAAAGGTTTTTTGCTGTCAATGTATTCTGAAGTGTATCCGAGCATCTCCATTGTAGTGGCCCTGTTTTCACCAACGCTTAAACCGCCTGCAGCTATGCCGTCAAAGTCCATTGCAGATACTGACTCTGCACAGAATTTCCTTATTTCTTTAATAAAGCCTCCCTGCACAATGCCAAAAACCTTAATCTTATTGCCCGGCAGCCTTTCCATATTTAATTTATCCCTTTTTTTAAGCGATAGTTTCGCCCAGTCAAGGGTGCGCAGTGCCGCATTCTTTGTATATGTGGCATCATCTGTGTAAGGTATGCACTCATCGAGCACCATAAGTATATCTGAGCCTATCCTTGACTGGAACTCTATGACATCTTCAGGAGTAAAAAAATGAGTGGAGCCGTCAATAACTGATTTGAACTGCACGCCATTATCATAAATCTTCCTCAGTCCGTTTAAACTGAAAACCTGGAAGCCCCCGCTATCGGTGAGAATGCTTTTTTCCCAGTTCATGAATTTATGGAGCCCCCCGGCTTCTTCAAGTATTTCTATTCCCGGTTGAAGGTAAAGATGATAGAGATTGCCAAGTATTACTGCACATCCCATACCGTATAGAATGCTGTGCTCAATTGCTTTAACTGTGGCCTTTGTACCAACAGGCATAAAAACAGGCGTTTTTATCATGCCATGCAAAGTGCTTATTTCAGCGCTCCTGGCACTTGAATACTTGTCTTTTGCTTTTATTCTAAAAAATTCTTCCAATATTGTTAATTCTATAATCTTTACAGATATTACTGCTGGCAACAAACAGCTTTATATTATAAGCATGCAGTCACCGAAACTGAAGAACCTGTAATTTTTTTTTATTGCTTCTTTGTATGCATTTAATATATTTTTCCTGCCTGCAAATGCGCTTACCATCACCAGCAAACTGGATCCAGGCAGGTGGAAATTTGTTAAAAGGCCGTCAACTGCCTTAAATGCATATCCCGGATAAATGTAAAGGCCTGTGCTTCCCTCTCCATAAGATATTCGGCCATCCCCATCTGTTACAGTTTCAAGAACCCTTGCAGCAGTAGTGCCCACAGCGATAATCCTTTCGCCCATTTTTCTTGCTTTTTCAATTTTTAAGGCTTCGCTTTTTAAGACAAAGTAATTTTCTTTATGTATATCATGATTTCTTATATCTTTACTTGCAATTGGCCTGAAGGTATCAAGCCCTATATCAAGGCTTAGCTTTGCAAATTTTATGCCTTGTAAGCTAAGGCGGTTAATAATATTTTGAGTGAAATGCAAGCCTGCTGTGGGGGCAGCTGCCGAGCCCTGCCTTTCTGCATACACGGTCTGGTAGCGCTCATCCATTATATTTGTATTTTTTATATATGGGGGCAGGGGTATCTTCCCGTGCTTCTGCATTACAATATCCGGATCACAGCAAAATATTGCAATGGCTTTGCCAAAGTCCTGCTTGTCTGCAACTTCAAGAAAATACTTACCGAAAAATACTTTATCGCCGTTTTTTAGCCTTTTTGCCGGTTTTAAAAGCACACAACAGGCATTTTTATCATAACCGGGCATCTTTTTTAAAACAAAGCATTCAATCTTTGCCCCGGTTGGCTCCTTTATGCCCTCCAGCCTGCATTTTATTACTTTGCTCTCGTTTACAACAAGCATATCAGAGCGCAGGAGGTATTTTTCTATATTATAAAAAAAATCATGAACTATATTGCCCGAGCTTTTTTGAAGTACAAGCATTTTTGAATGGTCCCGTTTTTCCAGCGGTTTCTGGGCAATTAATTTCTCAGGAAGACTGTAATTGTAGCTGTCAATCTCAAATTGGCTTTCCAAGTGATTAAAATAGTTTAGGGTTATCTTTATTATTTTTCTGCTGCACTTTATCATATTCAACACCAAGGTGCATATAGGCTTTCTCTGTAGCAACCCTTCCCTTTGCAGTTCTTTTTATAAATCCGAGCTGCAAAAGATACGGTTCGTAAACATCCTCAACAGTGTCAACTTCTTCCCCTATGGAAACTGCAATAGTGCCTACACCAACGGGGCCGCCATCAAATTTTCTTACAATAGTGTGAAGTATTTTCTTGTCAATTAAATCAAGCCCCAGCGTGTCTATGTCAAGCTTGATAAGTGATTCTTCTGCTATTTTTGCAGATATTTTTCCATCCCCGTATACAAAGGCATAATCCCTTACCCTTTTAAGCAGCCTGTTGGCAATCCTTGGGGTGCCCCTTGAGCGCCTGGAAATTATATCTGCCGCTTCCCCGGAAAGATCCATTCCCAGGATGGCTGCTGATCTTTTAATAATTCTTTTAAGGCTTTCAAAATCATAGTAGTCAAGCCTTAAATTCACTCCGAACCTGTCTCGCAGCGGCGCTGCAATAAGCCCTATTCTTGTGGTTGCGCCTATTATTGTAAAAGGGGCTATGTCTATCCTGATTGAGCGCGCAGACGGCCCCTTTCCTATTATTATGTCAAGCTTATAATCCTCCATTGCAGGATAAAGTATCTCTTCTATGACCCTGTTTAAGCGGTGCATCTCGTCAATAAACAAAACGTCGAACTGTTCAAGGTTTGTAAGTATGGCAGCAAGATCTCCTGCCCTTTCAATAGCCGGCCCGCTAGTAATCTTGAAATTAACGCCAAGCTCATTTGCTATTATTTCCGCAAGGCATGTTTTGCCAAGCCCCGGGGGACCAGAAAGTATGACATGGTCAAGCGGTTCTTTTCTTGATTTTGCAGCATTTATAAATATTTTTAAATTCTCTACAATATTTGCCTGCCCGATAAATTCAGGAAAATGCCTGGGGCGCAGGTTTTTCTCAAGGTCAGTGTCCTCATTCTTGAATTCAGGGCTTATAAAATCCCCGTCCCGCCCATTAGTATCGGCCGGTATTTTCTCTCCTGGTTTTTCCTTTTTCATGTTTTAATGCTTTTCGTCATTTATTTCATATTTAAAACAGAATCGTTCCCTTGTTTATCCGGCTACATTTTTTTTAGCGCAAGCTTTAATACTTCTTCGGTTGACTTGCCCTCCAGCTCATCAAGGCCTATGTTTTTAATTACATCATTTATTTCACTGCTGCTGTACCCCAGTGTTTTTAATGCCGCAACTGTGTCCGATATATTTTTATTCTCACCATGCTTTTGTGAAATATACTGGGCCTGGGCATCTTCAAATTTATCCTGAAGCTCAATAATCATTCTCTCGGCAAGTTTTTTGCCTATTCCGGGAATCCTTCTTATCAAATCAGCTTCCTTCTTTAGAATTATTGTTTTTAATTCCTGCCAGGAATAAATTGAAAGCGAGCTTAATGCAATTTTTACAGATATTCCTGAAACGCCAAGCAGCTTTAAGAACAGGTCCTTTTCCTCCAGCGAGCCAAATCCAATCAGCCTTATTTCTTCCTCCCTCACATGAGTGTGTATGTTAAGGGAAACGCTGCTTCCCTCCGCCTCAAGCTTTTCATATGTCCTGCTGGATATCAGCACCTCAAACCCAACCCCGCCTGTTTCAATGATTACCCTGGATGGAGTCTTTTCTGCCAGTATGCCGCTAAGTCTTGCTATCATAATATAATTTTATATCAATGTTCTTAATTTATTTTGCAAATGAACTTACTTTTTTTTGAAATTTATTCATTGCCCCGTGGCAAAGCGCTATGCCAAGAGCGTCCCAGGCATCATCTTCGGAAGGCAGGAAGCCGTCTTTAAACACAGTATTGTTTTAAGCATATACTTTATCTGCTCTTTTGTTGCCCTTCCGTATCCCACTATTGCCTGTTTTACCTGCAGGGGCGTGTACTGGTATACCTCAAGACTATTATTTGTTGCAGCAAGCATTAAAACGCCCCTTGCCTGTCCGACAAGAAGCGCGGTTTTTACATTTGTATTAAAAAACAGCTCTTCAATTGCCATGCATCCGGGCCCATATTTTGCAATAATTCCATTAAAGGACTCATACAGTTGTTTGAGCCTTATATGTGCAGGGAGTTCCTTTTTTGTTACTATGCAGCCGCAGTACACGGGCCGGCAGTTGCTGCCATTAATATCGATTATCCCTACTCCTGTTATTGCAAGACCCGGGTCTATGCCGACGACCCTGATACTGGCGTCTTTCATTAAAAGCTTAACCTACTTCCTGTAAGATATCCTCGGAAATTTCAACATTTGAATATACGTTCTGGACATCATCATGATCATCAATCAAATTAATGAGTTTTAAAACTTTTTCAGCATCTTTTTTTGAAACTTCAACCGTTGATTTCGGGATATAT
>VGAZ01000035.1 GCA_016870615.1 Actinomycetota bacterium
AACAACGGTAACGCTGATAGATAAAATATTGCAAAATTCAGGGAAGAAATCGGTAGTTTGCGGAAACATAGGAAATCCATTTTTGGGCACTTTAAAAAATAAAAACAGAAGCCTTATAAGGGTTATAGAAATAAGCAGTTTCCAGCTTGAAAGATGCATAAGCTTCAATCCATTTGTTTCTGTTATATTAAACATAACAAGCGACCACCTTGACAGGCATCATAGCCTTGATAATTATGCAGAAATAAAATTCAGTATTTTTAAAAATGCATCTTTGCAAAACTGGGCAGTGCTTAATATTGATGACAGCGTAATTTCCCGGAAATTGCCCGGAGCCCAAAAACTGCAAAAAAATAAAATAAATGTCATAAGGTATTCTATTTTAAAAAAAGACAGTGAAATTTTTTATAAGGATAAGTTTATTTTTTACAATATATGCAAAAGACAGGGCAGCATAAATATTTCAAATGCTGTACTTTGCGGAAATCACAATATTTTAAATATGATGGCCGCAGTGGCTGCAGCCAAAGCTTTTAACATACCTGACGGCTCAATTGAAAAAACAATTAATACTTTTGTGCCTCTTGAGCACAGGCAGGAATATGTATGCACAATAAACGGGATAAGGGTTTATAATGATTCAAAAGCAACAAATCCTGACGCAACAATTAAGGCTCTTGAAAGTTTTGACAGGCAGGTTACATTAATTCTTGGCGGCAAAGACAAGGATATGGATTTTTCTGTCATGCTGCCCTGCCTTGACCAGCGTGTATTAAATCTCATACTTATTGGCGAGACAAAGATAAAAATCCTGAAGATGCTTGAAAATCATGAAAAGCAGGCATCAGGCCTTCCATACAATGTATTTGTCTGCTCAACTTTTCAAGAAGCTGTGGAAAAAGGCCTTGAAGTCACTCAAAAAAATAATGTACTTATGCTGTCTCCTGCATGCGCAAGTTTTGATATGTTCAAAAGCTACAGGGACAGGGGCAATAAATTTAAAGATATTATTTTAAAAAACAATAAAAATCTTTGAATGCAATGGACCAGGAAGAAGAAAAATTTCACCGCTATAATGTACTGAAAATAAATATCGATTATTATTTTATTTTCATAATAACACTAATACTGTCAATAATAGGAATAGTAATGATATACAGCGCCTCCACGGCGGTGGGGGAAAGATATTTTAATGACGCCTACTGGTTTATAAGAAGGCATGCAGTATGGTGGGTTATTTCTTTTGCTGCATTCATAATTTTTTCCAGGATAAATTACAAATTCTACAAAAAAATCGCTGTAATTGCTGTGCTTTTTTCTATAGGCCTGCTTGCTCTTGTTTTAATCCCTGCATTATCAGAAGAAATCGGCGGCTCCAGGAGATGGCTTAATCTATTTTTCTTCAGCATACAGCCGTCTGAGCTTACAAAGCCTGCATTAATGATTTTTATTTGCGCTGCGCTTGACAAACGCTATAAAGATAACAGGATTTTTAAAAACGTTTTTTGGCCCTCATTTGTAATTCTTATGATAGTTACCCTGCTTATATTTCTTGAACCAGATTTTAGCACAGTGGTAATAATGTGGATAACTGTGTTTATTATTTTTTATATCGGCGATGTCAGGATACCGCATATGGCAGGCCTTGGTTCTTCAGGCATAATTGTGCTTGTGGCTTATATGTTTATGGAAGAATACAGAAGGGAAAGAATATTTGCGTTTCTTAACAGATCCGGTGAATCATCCGGTGTGAATTTCCAGATAAATCAGTCCCTTATTGCACTTGGAAGCGGCAATATTATCGGGCTCGGGCTTGGAAACAGCATACAGAAATACTCTTATCTGCCGGAGGCGCATTCGGATTTCATATTTGCAATCCTGGGTGAAGAATTCGGCCTGGCAGGAACTATCGTTGTAATTTTCTTTTTTATATTAATAGGGTTTTTCGGAGTGAGAGTATGCTTAAAAACAGAAGATTATTTCGGCAGGACGCTTGCAGGAGCAATTACTTCAATGATAGTAATGCAGGCAGTAATAAATATTTCAGTAGTAATAGGAATAATACCTGTAACCGGGCTTCCTCTTCCTTTCATAAGCTCGGGCGGGTCTTCGCTTTTAACATCAATGGTATCTATGGGCATACTTTTAAATATTGCAAGGCAGAATTATACCTTAATAAAAAAAAGTGATGGTGAAGTCTGAAACAGACAGATATGCAGAGGGGACTGTCCCCATTGATTTGAGGGGACTGTCCCCATTGATTTATTGATTACTGAAGAAAGTTGATTATAAATATGAATAAAAGCATAATTATTGCTGCCGGAGGCACGGCAGGCCATGTTTATCCCGCTATTGCAATAATAGAGCATATTCTTAATGAATACCCGGACACCGAAGTAACATTTATAGGCACCAGGAAAGGCATGGAAAAAAAGCTTTTGGCCGATCTTAATGTAAGGTTCGAGGCAGTAAGGGCCTCCGGCTTTTCAGTTTCGGCCAATTTTTTTAAAAAAATATTTGTTTATTTAACATTTATATATAATTTCATTTCAGGGTTTTTTACCTCTTTAAATATTATAAAAAGCACAAAAGCAGGATTTGTACTTGGCATGGGAGGGTATGTTTGCGCGCCGGTTTTTATGGCTGCAGTAGTTTCTGGAAAAAAAATAGCAATACATGAACAGAATTTTATTCCCGGCAGGCTTAATAAATATTTTTCGCGTTTTGCAAAATATATTTTTATAAGTTTTAAAGACTCCGAAGAGTTTTTCAAAAAACTTAAACCAAAAAAAAATACTGTAATAATTCACACCGGCAATCCCCTGAGAGCCTCTGTGAGGAATTATTATAAATTAAAGCCTGATTACAAAAACTGGAATTGCGTACAGGGGAGAAAAACTATTGTAGCTTTTGGTGGAAGCCTTGGTGCCCAAAAAATCAATAATTCTATATCAGGCCTTTATGAGCGGCTCAGGGACAATAAAGAGATGCAGATAATACTTATAAGCGGCAGCCGGTTTTACAATAGTTTATCAGCAAAAATCAATGAAATTAAAAAAGAGGGCGACAGCCTTATTTTAAATATATATCCATATATACCTGAAATTGACAGGCTTTACAGGATTGCAGACATAATAATATCAAGAGCAGGCGCAACTACAGTAGCAGAGCTTGATTATACAATGATTTACTCAATACTGATTCCATACCCGCATGCAATAGATAATCACCAGTATTATAACGCAGGGTTTTTAGTAAAAAATAACAGGGCTGTTTTAATAAATGATGACCAGTTAAATGAAGAACGGCTGGAATATGAGCTGAAAAATTTATTGAAAAAACAGAAAGCCGGCATAAATGCCGCAAGCATAAATATGCAGCATGAGACAAGCATTAAGAATTTAAAGACTATAATTGAAAAAATACTGGAAATTTGAAGTTATTTATTGCATGCCCGTGATAATAAATATATATTTACACTTTAATACATAGAACTGGTTTTAATTAATATGCTGCGGTGTATTTTTAATATATGCGGGATTTGTGAAATCGATTTATTTTAAAAAAAGGTTTGTAATATGGCTAAGACAGAAAATCTTAAAAAATATAAAAAATTTTTTCTGGTGGGCATAGGAGGCGCGGGCATGAGCGCAATTGCCAAAGTGCTTAAAGGGCTTGGGCATGATGTTTGCGGTTCAGATATTAAAAGCAGCCGCTATACGGCTCTTCTAAAAAATGAAGGCATTGAGATTTTTGCAGGGCATGATGAAGCAAATATCAGGGATGCTGATGCAGTTATATATTCAGCAGCTATTCCTGGTGACAATGTTGAGCTTCAATATGCATTATCTAAAGGTATTCCTGTTTTTACCAGAGGGGAAGTCCTGTCCTGGATACTTAACAGTAAAAAGGGCATTGCTGTAACCGGAACCCACGGTAAAACAACCACGACATCAATGATATCCCTTGTATTCAGGCAGCTGGACCTTGACCCTACAATTATTATAGGCGGGGAACTCAATGAGCTTGGCTCGAATGCAAGATTTGGAAACGGCGATTATGTAATTGCTGAAGCCTGTGAAAGCGACGGCACTTTCTTAATGTACAGGCCTTTTGCCGGGGTTATAACAAATATTGAAGAAGACCATATGGATTACTGGAAAGATTTTTCTGTGCTAAAAAAAAGCTTCAGTGATTTCCTTGAAAATATAAGGGAAGGGGGTTTTGCTGTAATAAACGGGGATGAAGAAACAGAAAGTCTTTTAAAGGGTAAAGACAATCTGAAAGTAATAACCTTCGGGCTCGGTGAAAACAATGATGTCAGCGCAAAAGAAATCATACTTTCAAATTATACTTGCAGTTTTAAGCTTGCAATTAAAGATAAAGGAAGAATGCGGGAATTTGAAGTAAAACTTAATGTTCCGGGCCTTCATAATATAAAAAACAGCCTTGCTTCATTTGCTGTATGCTCTGGACTGGGCCTTGATATCAGCAAAGCAGCCAAAACACTGGAGTTTTTTACTGGCGCAAAAAGAAGATTTGAAAAAAGGGGCGAGAAAAAAGGCGCGGTCATTTTTGATGACTATGCCCATCACCCAACAGAGGTTAAAGCTACGCTTGAAGCTGCGGCAATTGATAAAAGGGGCCGTATTATTGCAGTTTTCCAGCCGCACAGATACAGCAGGCTTTTAAAGCTTCATGAAGAATTCAGCAGAAGTTTTAATGGATGTGATTTATTAATTATAACAGATGTTTTTGGCTCAGATGAAGTGCCCATACCTGGCATTACCGGCAAACTGCTCGTTGACAGCCTTGTAGGCAATGGTTTTAAAAATAAGATTGCATATATCCCCCTCATAAGTGATGTAAGCTCTTACCTTAACAGTAATTTAAGACAGGATGATGCGGTGCTTATAATGGGCGCAGGAGATATTACCAGGGTCACAGATGACCTGCTTAGAAGCGTTTAATTTTATAAAAATAGAATACTTCTTTATTTATAATAAAATGGATTTAAGATTAAAAAAACTTATTGAAGAAGCCGGCCTGCTGGAAACCGCAGTTTTTAACTGCAGTCTTTCAGCATTATCAGCAATTAAAAGCGGAGGTTTTTGCAGCTGCTTTTTAACTGTTAATAAAAGAAATCAGCTCATTGATTTTTTAAACGGGTTTAATTCTTTAAAAAACATTGATTTTAAATTACTTGTCGTGGGGCATGCTACAAATATTTTATTTAATGACGGCTGCTTAAATATAATACTTTTAAGGCTTGGGGATGATTTTGATTATATTGATATTAAGGAAGACGGCACCATAATCGCCGGGGCCGCAACCGGCCTCCAGAAATTTATAGTCGAAACTGCAAAAGAGTGCTATGATTTCTCGTCTTTTGCAGGGATTCCGGGAACTCTTGGCGGGGCTGTCGCAGGAAACAGCGGCAGTGCACGGTTTGGGATAAACAGCCTGGTAAGAAGAATAAAATATACTGCTTTTTGCCAGGATAAGGCATGCCAGCATGAGAAAGAACTGGCAACCGCAGATTATTCTTACAGAAAACTTGATAGTGATGGTATTTTTATAATTACAGATGTGATTTTTGACGGCAGTTCTTTGCTTGATAAAAATTCCAGCAAGAACCTTCAAGGAATTAAACCCGGGCAAAAGCATGCATGCATCGCCAGGAAAGAAGTTTTTAATAAAATAAGGGAAAATATAAAAATGAAAAAACAAAGCCAGCCTTTAAATACAAAAAATGCTGGATGTTTTTTCAAAAACCCTGCCGAAAGCGCTATTGCGGCAGGTAAGCTAATAGATGGCTGCGGCTTAAAAGGTTTCAGTTACGGGGGAGCGCAAATTTCAAAACTGCATGCAAATTTTATAATAAATGCCTGCAATGCAAGTTCAAAAGATATTTACACGCTTTCTGCAGTAGCAAAGGATATTGTAATGCAAAAATACGGAATTGCGCTTGAATATGAAGTCAGGCTTGCAGGATTTAAGAATATATAAAGATTTTTGTATAAAATTTTACAGATAGTATAAATATTAAAAAATGCGGGGTTATATGAACAGTACAATTGCCAGTAATTTATCCGGGCCGGGGTCATCAACGGCTTTTAAGAAGCAAAAAGACAGCCTCAAGATAGGCGTAATTGCAGGAGGAATATCTTCTGAAAGAGATATTTCCCTTTTAACTGGAGAAGGTATTTACAGGGCACTTATTGATAAAGGATATAAAGCCAGTTTTATAGATTTTAATGGTGATATCTCAATTATTACCGGCAGCAATATAGATATTGCTTTTGTGGCCCTTCATGGAAAATTCGGTGAAGATGGCACTGTGCAGGGATTGCTGGAACTTATGAAAATTCCCTACACAGGCTCAGGAGTGCTTGCAAGCGCGCTTGCCATGGATAAAATTTATACAAAAAAAATATTTGCGGCTGAAAATATACCAACACCCCCATATCTTGCGCTTTACCAGGAAAAATCCTTAAATTATAATCAAATAATTGATTATGTCCAAAACAATATAAAGTATCCGGTAATAGTAAAACCAAACAGGGGAGGATCTACAATTGGCGTTACAATAATAGATAGCAGCAAAAATTTACAGGACGCAGTCAAAACAGCTTTGCGTTATGACAGTTCGATACTTATTGAAAAATTTATACAAGGACGGCTGCTGACCGTGGGTATAATCGGGCTGCAGCCCAGGCCCCTTCCTTTAATTGAAATAAAACCAAAAAGCGGTTTTTATGATTATGCTGCAAAATATACAAGCGGGCTGACAGAATACATTATTCCTGCACCTCTAAATAAAAAACTTGAAGAGAGCATTTCAGCATATTCACTTAAGTGCCATGAGATTCTTGGCTGCAGCGCTTTATCGAGGGTTGATTTAATTATGGACAACAACAAAAATATTTATTTTCTTGAAGTTAATACTATGCCTGGCATGACTTCCACTAGCCTTGTGCCAAAAGCCGCAGCAGCGTGCGGTATTGATTTTAATGAACTTACTGAAATTATTTTAAATTGTGCCAGCTTAAAGCTTTAAAGAATGGTAAATAACAACAACGCTTATAAAAAAATAATTGCACAAAGAAAAAGAAGGTCTGCCAAAAGAAAGTTTCTTTTTACTTTATGGATATTATTTTTATTTGCTTTCTTTATATTTCTTATATGGGGGTTTAATTTTTTTTATAACAGCAATTATTTTAAAATCAGTAGTATACAAGTTACCGGAAATGAAAAATATATGGAGCAGGAAATATTTGAAGTTGCAGATATTTTTTATGGTTTAAATATATTTGAAGCCGATAAGAAAAAAATTGAAGATACTCTTCTAAGGGAGCTGGCCTGGTTAAAAAGCGCTTCAATGAAAAAAATATTTCCAGATAGAATTGAAATTACGGTTGCCGAAAGAAAACCATTTGTAAAAGCTGCCTATGGTGCAGATTATTATATAATTGATGAGGAAGGAATTGTTCTTGAAAAGATTAATGTAAAAGATTCAGGAAATTATGATAATATAATAGCTGTTAAGAATGCATTCAAATACAGGCCGGAAGAAGGGGAAAAAATAGCAAAAAAAAATCTTTTAAGCTGCGGTTTAATATACAGGTCATTGGACCTTGAACTGAAGGGTGAAATCAGGGAAGCATATATAATTGAAAATTTTGCTGAAGATATTGTGTTTTTAACTTCGAATAATATAAAAATCATATTTGGTACAAGCGACAGGATAGAAGATAAAAATGCCATTCTTCGCGATGTTCTGGAGAAGCTAAAAAGCCAGGGAATATCTTATTCCGAAATAGATCTAAGGAATGTTGATAATCCGTTAATTCGTTAAGCAGTATTTAAATGATAGGAGGACATTTTGCCTGCAAGAGGCGAATACATTGCCGCAATAGATATCGGCACAACAAAAGTAAGCACCTTTATTGGATTTGTCAAAAAGAATAATTTTATTGAAATCAGGGGATACGGAACCTCTGAATGCAGGGGCATGAAAAAAGGGCTGGTTGTGGATATTAATGAAGCCACTAAATCAATACTTAATTCTGTCAGCCTTGCAGAGAAATCAACAAATCTTTTTGTCGACAGCGCATATATAGGTTTAACAGGCAAGCATATATCATTTTTAAACAACTGGACTGAGCTTAATATAAATTCCCCGGGAAAAATTATCCGCAAATCTGATGTTGACAGGCTCATAAGCACTGCAAACAAGGTCAACCTTTCTTCAGAACATTATATACTGCACACGCTGATAAAGCAGTTTTCAATTGATGATGAAAAAGAAATAATGGACCCACTTGGACTTTCAACAGATAAACTTGCAGTTGAACTTCTTATAATATATGGAAGCATGACCCCGATTAAAAATGTTATAAACAGTGTAAAAGCTGCAAATATTGAGATAGAGGACATTATACTCGAGGCTCTTGCATCAGGAGAGGCTGTGCTAACGCCTGAAGAAAAGGCAAGTGGCGTAATAATGCTGGATATCGGCGGGGGCACAACCGATGTTGCAATTTACAGAAATAAAAAAATGATTTTTACATACTGTCTTCCGGTTGGTGGCGACCTTATTACCAACGATATTTCAATTGGGCTCAATATACCATTTCCAAAGGCTGAAGAAATTAAAAAGAAATTTGCCAACCTGGAACATAATTTTTATGAAACTTTAAATAAAATCAACATGGGTGATCTGCAGCTTGACAGGAACAAGGCTGCTTTAAATATCAGGCTTTACAGCATTGTAAGCGACAGGGTAAAAGAGATGCTAAGCCTTGTAAAGGAGAAAATCGAGGCATACGGTTTTTTAAATGCCATTCCATGCGGGATTGTAATAACAGGCGGCACATCAAACCTTAAAGGCATAAATGCTCTTGCAGAATCAATATTTAATATGCCCGTAAGAACCGGGATTTGCGTTGATATAGAGGGACCTTCAGAAACCATAAGCAATCCCGCATATTCCACTGCAGCAGGATTGCTCAAATACGCAAACCAGATAAAAAATTTTATTGACCTTGGGCAGTTTGATGACAGGAAACAAAAAAGCAGGAGTTTTGCTGCAAGGTTCAGGGATTTTATATTTAAATTACTGGGAAGCAGTAATCTGGATTAATTCAAATAAGGAGGGTTTAATCTTGAAGAATGATTTGGGTAAAAGTTATTATGCAGTAATAAGTGTACTGGGCATAGGCGGCGGCGGCAGCAATGCCGTAAACAGGATGATGGAGGACAATATTGCAGGTTGTGAATTTGTGGCAATAAATACGGATGCACAGGCATTAATGATGTCAAATGCTGATAAAAAGATACTTATTGGCGATTCCGGACTGGGAGCGGGTTCTAATCCTGAGATCGGCAGGATATCTGCAGAAAAATCAGTTGATGCAATAAAAGAAATTGTAAAAGACTCTGATATGGTATTTATAACATGCGGCGAGGGCGGCGGGACAGGAACCGGCGCAGCACCTGTAATTGCTTCTGTTGCAAAAGAATGCGGCTGCCTGACAGTGGCTGTTGTGACAAAACCATTTTCATTTGAAGGTAAAAAAAGAATATTGCAGGCAGAAGAAGGCATACAAAGCCTTAAAAACAATGTTGATACCTTGATAGTTATTCCAAATGATAAACTGCTGGAGATATCTGATGAAAATACAACGCTTCTTAATGCTTTCAGGCTGGCAGACAATGTTTTAAAAGCAGGTGTGCGCGGCGTTACTGATCTTATTACGCTTCCGGGCCTTATTAACCTGGATTTTGCAGACATAAAGATGATAATAAAGGATGCAGGTACGGCAATACTGGGAGACGGGGTTGCATCAGGTGAAAACAGGGCTATCAAATCAGCCCAGCTTGCAATCAAGAATCCGTTAATTGAAAATTCAATTGACGGCGCGCAGGGCATACTTCTTAATATATCAGGCGGCCCCGATCTTAAACTATATGAAGTAAATGAAGCAGCAGAGGTTATAAGGAATGCCGCAAGCCCCGATGCAAACATAATATTTGGAGCTGTTATTGATGAAAGCATGAATGATAAGCTTAAAGTAACAATAATTGCTGCAGGATTTAAGCCTTCAGCAGGAAAACATGCAAAGATTGCTTATGGTGATATTGAAAAATCAATAGAAAAAATTGATGAGATAGCTGAACCTGTATTTTCCGGGAAAAATTTTTCCGGGCAGGAAAAAGAAGCTGAAAAAAAATATGCAGATAAACAGGAAGAAATATCCAAACCGCCAGAAGATAAAGTTTTGGCTCAAGACTTTAAGGGAATTGAACAGGATGATTACCTGGATATACCGACCTTTTTAAGAAAGAATAAGCAATGATTCTTTACCGGTAAATTGCCAATATATTTTTATTAAATAAAAATGCCTGAAGGAAAAATCAGCGATAATTTAAACTTTTACCGTGAAAGGCTTTCATATTTGTATAGCCAGATTAAATCAAGCGCTGAAGCTGCCGGAAGGGATCCTGCGGACATAGCGCTGATTGCAGCATCCAAATATGCCGGCCCGAAACAAATAAAAGAGCTTTTAAGCCTTGGCCATCAGGATTTCGGGGAAAACAGGGCTGAAGAACTGGTTGAAAAATACCAGGCAGTTGGAGGCAATGCAAGGTGGCATTTCATAGGGCATTTGCAGAGCAGAAAAGTAAAAATGGCAGTTGCCATTGCTGAGTATATTCATTCTGTTGACAGCGCAGGCCTTCTTGAGAAAATTAATTCAGAAGCTGCGAAAATATCTAAAATCCAGAAAGTTTTAATCGAAATAAATGTATCTGCGGAACCGTCAAAATACGGTATAAGCCCTTTGGAACTGAAAGAATTACTGGCTAAATCCAAAGCATGTGAAAATATTTGCATATGCGGATTTATGACAATGGCGCCTTTAACAGATAATCAGGAAGTAATCAGGAAAACATTTTCAGGATTAAAGAAAATACTTGATGATGTAAGGAATGCGGGCGGTTTTGAACAGGCAAAAGAGCTCTCAATGGGAATGAGCAATGACTTCCCCATAGCTGTAAAAGAGGGGGCAACAATGCTGAGAATAGGTTCTTTAATTTTTCTATAAATTTTTGTATATATTTTGTGAGATATATATTATAATAATAGTCATAATTCTTAAAAGTAATTATTGTAAAAATGTAGTAATAATTAAAGCAAAAATATAACAAAGGAGGAATTATGGGTGGGTTCTTCAAAAAGACCATGTCGTTTCTCGGGCTTGCAGAGGACCAAAGCAATGATTTTGACTCAGGAAATTACCCGGACAGCTACGATCAGGACACAGGCATCGAAAACTCATACAGAAATGACTTTAATCCCAGGAAAAATTTCAGTTTGAGGAATTTTTCTGAAGGGGATAATGGGCTCAAAAGAAATACTGCAGGCGAAAAATTCCAGAGAAAATTTCTTTCAATAGACGGTGCAAAAGACTCAAAAAAGATAAAAGTTTCAGTAATAGAGCCTCACGAGTTTGAAGAAGTTCAATCAGTCGGGGACGATCTCAAGTTTAATATCCCGGTAATAGTTAATCTTCAGAATACGAATCCGGAGCTTTCAAAAAGAATAATAGATTTTTGCAGTGGCCTTACATATGCTCTTGAAGGAAGTATAAAAAAAGTAGCAGACAGGGTTTTCCTTATTACTCCAAAAAATACTGTTGTTACCTCAAGCGAAAAAGAGATATTGAGGGAAAGAGGCCTGTACAATCAGGTCTGATATGAGGGGACGGTTCTCTTGTCTTTGTTTAAGTATAGGCTTGGAATTGCCGGTACGGGCAATATGGCTGAAGCAATTATAAAAGGCATTTTAAAATCAGGCGCGCTAAGTTCGCCTCAAATAACGGCTTTTGAAAAAAATCCTGAAAGATCTGAATATATTGAATTGCAGTATAAAATTAAATTCCAGCCTTCATTTTGCGACCTGGTTACTAATTCAGGGCATATCCTCATATCTGTAAAACCTGCAGATATAGTTTCGCTGCTTAAGGATGTAAAATCTTTTACTGATTTAAGCAATAATGTTTTTATAAGCATAGCTGCAGGCGTTCCTATTTCATTTTATGAAAGAATGCTTCCCGGAAAGGCGGCAGTTATCAGGGTAATGCCAAATACGCCGGCCCTGGTACAAAAAGGCATGTCAGTGATAAGTTGTGGAAGGCATGTAAAGCAACAGCACATTGATTTTGTGGAAAAATTAACAGGAAGCATTGGCCGCTACATTATAATGGAGGAAAAGTTCCAGAATGCTGCAACTGCAATAAGCGGAAGCGGGCCGGCATATTTTTTTCTTTTTTGCAGGCATCTTACAGAGGCGGCCAAAAAATTGGGCATTGACAGTGAAAATGCAGCCAGGCTGGTAGCCTTTACTGCGCTGGGGGCAGGTAAAATGCTGGATAAATATGAATCTGATGCAGATTACCTGATAAAAATGGTGGCCTCCCCCGGAGGAACCACTGAAGCTGCCCTCCGGGAATTTGAATCCGGCGGGTTTGCAGGTATAATTGAAAAGGCTGTTGCAGGCGCATATAATAAAGCCGTACAAATACAGGATGCTTTTATTGATAAAAGTGAAGAATAAAAATATTAAATGGCTATTGCTTTTATAATAAAAAAAGTAATTTAACAAATTGCCGGAGGAAAATATATGGAAAAAAATGCGGAATTTATAAAAAACAAAGAATTCCATGTTGTGTTTAAAGGCTACAGTCCTGAAGAAGTGGACAAATTCCTGGATATTCTTTCAATTGAATTTGAGAGGCTGTTTAAAAAAAACAGGGAACTCCAGGAATCCCTGGACAGAATTAAGTTTGAAAGTTCAGAAGATGATGAAACTGACATTAAAAAGATTATTCAGGATGCACTTGTATCAGCGCATAAAGTTGCAGAAGATATAAAAACACAGGCTAAAAAAGATGCAGAAGAAATTGGCGAAAAGATAAGGCAGGATGAGGAGCAGGCGCTTGGTGATTTAAAAACCAAAAAAGCAGGGCTTGAAGAATCAATAATAAGGCTCCAGACAGTGTATGATGAATTTAAAAACAGGGTTGCAAAAATAATTGATGAGGTCAGTAAATTTATATCTTCACCTGAGGCAGATTATGTTTTTGACATACAGCCAGATCCTTATACAGATGAGGAGGCATTTAAAGCAGCCGGCATTATCAAAGATAAAGATTTAAATGATGAAAGCGCATTAGAGAGCAATATTGATGAAACAGGCACAGATGATAATGCAGAACTTAAAAACCCTGAAAATGAAGATGAGCATTTAAAACCGGAAAATAATTCAAATGCCGAAAAACTCACGGCTGATGAGAGCTTAACTGATAATGAGAGCACAGACAGTAAAGAAGAAGGGCTGAAAAGGGAGAGGAAAAAAATCGATATTGCCAATCCTGATATAATAGAAAATTTTTTCAGGACAAATGAATAATTGGCGGGGAAATAGCCCTGACGAAATTATTGATGTTTATATAAGGCCAAATTCTCCTGAAAATGCTGTTGATGGCTGCTATGGCAAAAGAATAAAGATTAGGATTGCATGCCCACCTGAGAAGGGCAGGGCAAATAAGGCTCTTATTGACTACATTGCTTTAAAAACCGGATTATCAAAAACCTCCATAAAGATACTTTCAGGCCATAAGTCAAGCTTTAAAACAATTGCAATAAAAAACCCGCAAGGCAAAAGTATTCAGGGTATTCTTACAGGCAGTAAATGACAGAAGGAAAAAAAGAAAAAAGAAAACTTAATGTGCTTGAAAAAATTGCTATTATTATAATAGTAATAATAATTCTAATAATCCTGATGCTTGTTTTTAACAGGCAGCTGCAGCAATACTATGATACTTTTAAAGCCTGGTATACGAGCGCATAAATTTCATTTTCCAGGAAATGCTTTTTGCCAGCATACAGAAAAATTTAAATGAATCTTTCATCGGGTTAACATGGCTGGTAAAATTTTTGTGGTAAATTGTTGACACAGGGATATTGATAATCTTATAATCCATCCAGCTTGCCTTCAAAAGCAGTTCCGGTTCAGTGTCAAAATTACCAGTTTCAAGTTTAACATTTTCAATAACCCTTTTTCCAATATACCTGAAGCCTGACTGGACATCTGCGATTTTTTTTGATGCAATTACTGAAATGAGCCAGGATGTAAAAACATTTGTTGCAAGCCTTATAAAAGGCATATCTTTTGTATTGCCAAGCCTGCTGCCCACAATTATGTCAGGTTTTTCAATTTCAACTTTTTTTAAAAAATCAACTACCTCAGCCGTATTATGCTGGCCGTCCGCATCCAGTGTTATTACGCCTGAATAATTATTTTTCAGCGCAAAATTAAAACCTGTTTTAAGTGCCTGGCCCTTTCCCATGTTTTTTTCATGTTTTATGAGAAAAATTCCCGGTTTATTTTTTGAATGTGTTTTAATTAAATTCTCAATTATAACTGCTGTACTGTCTTTTGAGCCATCATCAACTATAATAGTATCAAGACCTGTTTTAAGGCAGTTTTTTAAAACTTCTCCAATATATTTTTCTTCATTATATGCAGCGATTAAAATAGCAATACGGTTTGAACACTTGCCGGAATTACTGTAGTATGATTTTTTTTCCGTGATTATTTTATCAATCTTTTTATCATGGATATCTGCAGGGATACTGTCAAGAACCTGGAAATCAAAGCACATTGCAATTTTTAAAACATTTCCAGGCAATTCTGGAATCAGCCTGTCGTAAAATCCCCCGCCATAACCAATGCGGTTCATATTTTTATCAAAACACACGCCAGGTATTACTGCAAGGTCAATATCTTTTATATCAGCTTTTATGCAATTTTTATCTGAAGGTTCCAAAATCCCCATACAACCAGCAGTAAGATCGTTTGAGGTATTATTAATATAATAAAGCTGAAGGCGGTTTTGCCCTATTTTCGGAAGCACTACTTCTTTGCCGTCTTTTAATGAACGGTTAATTGCAACGCTAATGTCTACCTCGCTCCTGAATGGGTAAAACATAAGTATTGTATCTGCAGTTAAATATTCAGGACTGTTTAAGAAT
>VGAZ01000036.1 GCA_016870615.1 Actinomycetota bacterium
CTTGCAGCTGCGATAAGAAGTATTGTTAAAATCCCTGTTCTTGGAATTGGCGCGGGTGCAGATATTGACGGCCAGGTAATGATATGTGGAGACATGCTCGGGTATTTTGAGGCATTTACTCCTAAATTTGTTAAAAAGTATGCAAATGTGGCAAAAGTAATAGTTGATGCGCTCAAAGAGTATATTGATGATGTGCAGCAGTCAAAGTTTCCTGCACCTGAACACACATACCCTATAATGGCCGAGGAAAAGCAGAAGTTTGAAGAGATGCTTAAAAAATACATAAAGTAGAATGCAGATAGAAATGCGCAATTTAAAAGATGACAGTAAAATAAATAAGCTTAAAAAGAAGACAGTCGCTTTTTTAAGCAGCCATGGAATGAACCCGTCTGACATTGATGCTAAAAAGTATGTTAAGTTTTTTATTGAAGAGATGAATGCGGGGCTTGCCGGAGAAGAAAAAAGCTCCCTTAAAATGCTTCCCACATATCTCACCGGAAGCAGCATTGGCACAAAAACACCTGTAATAGCCCTTGATGCGGGTGGAACAAACCTGAGGTCAGCTGTGGTTTCATTTGATGCAGATTCAAATCCTGTTATAGGCAATACTAATAAGACGTCTATGCCCGGCACCACAGGGGCAGCTTCAAAGGAAGTGTTTTTTGCCACAATTGCCGATAATATAAAAGACATAATTAGCGAAGGCAGCAGCATAGGTTTTGTTTTTTCATATCCAATAGAAATTTATCCTGATATGGATGGAAGGCTGCTGCATTTTACCAAAGAAGTCAGGGCTCCTGAAGTTGAAGGCGAGTTTATAGGTAAAAACCTGCTTGAGATATTAGGCAAAAAAGCAGGCATAAAGGATAGAAAAATAGTGCTGCTCAATGATACCCCGGCCGTACTTCTCTCTGGAATTGCAGCATTTAGCCAGAGACAGTATGACAGCTGCATAGGGCTTGTACTTGGTACAGGCATGAATGCCTGCTATATTGAGAAAAATTCAAATATTTTAAAAATCAGCAACAGCAGCGGCTTTCCGGATAAAAGCTGCCAGCTAATAAACGTCGAGGCAGGAAATTTTTCAAGAGGGCCAAGAGGTAAAATCGATGAGATTTTTGATGCAGGGACAATAAATCCCGGCCATGGTACTTTTGAGAAAATGTTTTCAGGCGCATATATGGGGGGCCTTGCAACTGAAGTAATAAAAATTGCAGCAAAAGAAAAGCTGTTTTCAGCAGCTGGATGCAGGATTCTTGGAAATATACAAACTCTTGAATCAAAAGAAATTGATATATATCTTGATTTTCCACCCCGCTCATCATTGCTGGGAGAAATTTTTAATGAATTGCAAAATGAGGATAAAATAATTTTGTATTTACTGCTTGATAATTTAATTGAAAGAGCTGCCCTACTAACATCAATAGTTCTTGCAGCGCTTTTAACAAAGTCCTGCAGGGGTTTTAATCCGTGCCATCCTGTCTGCATTATTGCTGAGGGCAGCAGTTTTTACAAGATGAATAATTTTAAGACCAGGGTGGAGTGCTGCCTTAAAAATGTGCTGGCTAAAAACAGTTTTAATGATTGTAGGCCCGGCATTTATTATGAAATAAAAAAAGTTGAAAATTCCGTTATGCTTGGCGCAGCAGTAGCCGCCGCAAGCATTGCCTAAAACCTAAAGCTGATTTTACCGGTTTTGTCAAGAAACAGAGATGTTTAATAATAGATTTATAATAATTTAAAAAATACATTGCATTTTTTGACTTGATAGTAAAAAATGGTAAAATAAAGAGCCTTGAATGACTAAAAGATTTTTTATATAACTTTTATCATATAACAAAGGTATTTTTTCATGCCTGGGCAAAACTCAATAATTCTGAACAAAAACGTTACTATCACATTCCAAAAACCCATAAGCAAAGAAGATTTTGTAAAAAGAATAAAAGAATTTGCTTCAAATTTTATAGCTTTTTTAAAAGCTGACGGCTGCTATCAGCTTGGACACATTAAATTCATAAGTACAACAAATGGCGAAGATTACCTGCAGCTAAGCATTCTTGATCTTGACCAGCTGCCAAAGGTTGACGGTATTCTTAAAAAGACATTTGAAAAAATAAAGCTTACTTTAAATGTAATTGTTTTCGGCGGTGGCAGGGATGAAATTGACAATAAACTTTCCCAGGAAATAAGAAGCCTCGAAAACTATTTTGATGCCTGAACATAAAAGCCGGGTTTTATGTATTTAAGTTTTATATATTTTGAAATGCTGCTGTAATCTATTTTAAACACATCTTCAGGATCAAGGTATTTCCCATCATAAATTATTCCAAAATGAAGGTGGCAGCCTGTGTGTGAAGGGTCATCAAATGCGCCTATTGTTGCAATTGCCTGGCCCTGCTTTACAAAAACACCCGGCTGGACATAAACCTGGCTTAAATTAAGGTATGTTGTCTTTATTTTTTCATTGTGCCAAATAACGACGGTGCGTCCGCCAATGGGGGAAAATCCGCAATAGCTCACAACACCATTAGCCGATGCAATTACCGCATCATTCGGGTTTCCTGAAATATCAATGCCCGTGTGTTTTCTTACTACCTGTTTCTGCTCATCAAAGTACTCCTGCCTGAATGATACAAGTATTTCTCCTTCAAGGGGCATTATAAATGGAGCTTTTATTTGGCTATAAGCAGAGTAAGTTCCTTGTGTGTCTGCTGCAATTATGCCGGGTGCGTTAAAAAAGCAGGGCACAACTGCCAGTACAAATATGATTACAAATATTTTTTTAATAAATTTTTCCTTAAGCATTAAAACCGCCTTATTGCCGGTAAAAATTAAATCCTGGCAATTTCGGGCCTTTTTTATAAATAGTAATATACATAAATAAATATATGCATAAAAACATAAAATATAATCCCACATTTTTGAGAATAATTCAACAGCTTTTTTAAAATAACTTTTAAATATATAATATAAAAAGGGTACGTTTGGCTTTTTAATACTTTTTTTGCTTTGGGCGAAATGAAAGGACGGCTATAAAAATGAAAACAGTTCTTTGCTTCGGAGATTCAAATACACATGGCGCAATGCCGATTGATTTTGATCGTTTTTTCCCAAAATTTACTTGATTTTTTTTAATACATATATAAAATAATAACACGCTTTATTTTTAACTTTTAAGCTGTCATGCCCAGCTTTAAGCAATTATTGAGGGAAATTTACAGAAAAAGTTAAATATTTAAAAAATTAACGGCGCACAAAGATGTGCGTCCGGCAAAGGCAGTGAAGCCTCTGTACAGTTATGTCTGTACAGGGGTTTTTGTTTTTTGGTAAAGAATAATATTTAAAATGATAGGAGAGCAAATGACTTATTGCCAAAAAGTACTTGAAAGTGTGGTAAGAAGAAATCCCTATGAGCCCGAATTCCTGCAGGCAGTAACTGAGGTATTAAATTCACTTGAACCTGTAACATCAGCTCATCCGGAGTATGAGGAAATGAATGTCCTTGAAAGATTTGTTGAACCTGAGCGCCAGATAATATTCCGTGTTCCCTGGATGGATGACGGTGGCATGGTTCGTGTGAACCGTGGTTTCAGGGTGCAGTTTAACAGCGCTATCGGCCCTTATAAAGGGGGCCTGAGGTTTCACCCCTCAGTTTATATAGGAATAATGAAGTTTTTAGCTTTTGAGCAAATACTTAAAAACTCCCTTACCGGCCTTGCAATAGGCGGCGGCAAAGGAGGAAGCGATTTTGACCCAAAGGGAAAATCCGATAATGAGGTGATGAGGTTCTGCCAGAGTTTTATGACGGAACTTTACAGGCATGTAGGGGGCGACATGGATGTTCCTGCAGGCGACATCGGAGTTGGAGCCCGCGAAATAGGGTTTTTATACGGCCAGTATAAGAGGATTAGAAATGTTTATGAAGGCGCCCTTACAGGAAAAGGAATTGCATACGGCGGAAGCCTTGGAAGAACTGAAGCCACAGGATATGGCCTTGTATACTTTCTTGATGAGATGCTTAACTCAAGAAGCCTGGAAATAAAAGACAAGAAAGTGATTATATCCGGTTCAGGTAATGTAGCCATTTATTCTGCAAAAAAAATCATCCAGCTTGGAGGAACAATTGTTGCAATGAGTGACTCCAATGGCTATCTTTTTGCTGCCGGCGGATTGGATATAGATGCAATACAATTCGGCAAGGAGATTGAGAGAAAAAGGATAAACCAGTGTTACCTGCCTGAGAGCGGCACAAAATATGTCCAAAACTGCAATGATATTTGGTCAGTAAAATGTGATATTGCCCTTCCCTGTGCAACAGAAAATGAAATAGATGCAAGATCTGCTGAAATGCTTATAAGCAATGGATGCATTGCTGTGGCAGAAGGAGCAAATATGCCCTGCACTCCGGAGGCTATTAAAATATTTATGGATAATGATGTTCTTTACGGCCCGGGAAAAGCTGCAAATGCAGGAGGAGTTGCAACATCTGCCCTGGAGATGCAGCAAAATTCAATGAGGACCTCATGGACATTTGAGGAAGTGGATTCAAGGCTTAAGAATATTATGAAAAATATCTATAAAAAATCCAGCGAAGCAGCAAAAAAATACGGCTGCGAAGGCAATCTTTTAGCAGGAGCAGATATCGCTGGGTTTTTAAAAGTTGCAGATGCAATGATTGCGCAGGGTGTTGTCTGATAAAATCCCTGTGTAGTATTTATTAAAAATTCATAAAGATGATTTGGCCTAAAAACGGGCAGGTTATGGTTTTATGCATTAAATTTGCCAGTATTGCCTGAATGCCACCCATGTAGCTCTTACAAATCTTTCAAATTGTGCCGGTGTTTTCTGGCTCTTCCATCCGGAAGATATTTCTTTTCTTTTTGCAAGTGCTCTGTCAAGGCTTCCTTTAAAATAATCATTGTATTCTTTCCTTATTTGCTGAAGTGCAGGCGTACCTTTGCCTGCAGCAGCTTCCAGGATATATTTTGCTGCAATCCTTGCGGAGCAAACAGCATTGTAAATGCCGGCGCCTGTTACCGGGTTGCAAAGTCCTGCAGCATCTCCCACCAGGACTATATTTTTATATACAGGATTTGTTGCAATGCCTGAAACAGGTATGAGCCCGGATGAAAGTTTTGTCCTGCCGCACATTGGGTTTAAATTATTTTTCCCCAAATTATTGTCTTCAGTATTTTTTAAAACATTTTTAAATATTTTCTCAAAAAGCCTTTTCTGCACTCCCGGTTTTTTCTTATTGCGGCAAAAAAGACCAAGGTCAAGCCCAAGCCCGTAATTTGTAAATTTTTGGCCCGGAAAAACCCAGGCATATCCTCCTTTTATTTCAGGGAGAAAAAACACTTTTGTGCTGCGGCAGGCTGGTCCGGCATCTGGATTTTTGTATTTTAAATTTAACCCTGCAAGAAAATGGGTGCATGAACACCCTGCATACTTTGCAGCAAGGGAAACGGGCCCGTCTGCACCGGCAATTATCTGTGCCTTTATAATTATTTTTTCCCCTTCTTTTAATGCCTTAACCTGGCTGCCCGATATTTTAAAAGCTTTCGCAGATGGCAGATATCTTCCCCCGCTATTTACAAATCTTGCAATCCAGTCTCTAATCATCGTTTTGCGCTCAATTATATATCCCGGCGCCCTAATTTCTGACGCGGGGGCTAAATTACCCGGTAAAGGGTTTAAAAGCATCTCAGTTTTAGTCCTGCAGGAAGATAATCCTGCATCAGGGTAAATATCTGATAAATTATTCTTTGAGCAATTAGTACTGCGAGCTGAGTTTAATTCTTTAATACTGGCTCTGTAAGGTTTTATATTTATAAAGGTCTGCAGTTTTTCTATTTCGTTATCAATTCCTTTTAATTTAAAATCAAAAATGCCGGTAAATGCAGCCGGGACATATTCTGCGCACCTTACCGGCTCTTCAATATGGCTCTTTTTATCAATCAGTATAATGTCAAGGCCAGTTCCGGATAAAAATACAGCAAGCGCAGCTCCTGCAGGGCCGGCCCCGATTATCAGCACATCGCACTTATAATAGTTGTTGCCTGATTCAGTATTGTTTGTCATTCTTATAATTATTTACCATGTATCTTATTTCTTCTGCCAGCCAGGCTTTATGCCTTTATGGGCTCACGGCGCTCTTATTATGGATTTTAAATATTTTTTCAAGTAGCGGCAGTTTTAAATCAGTAAAACCCTCAAACCTTCCCGCATACGCGTCCATTTCTTTTCCAAGGTCATAGCAGGTGGTATTATCAATATTCATAAGAATGCCGGCAAGGCCTTTTTCTTCGAAGTGATTAAGGTGCTTTAAATAAAAAGCCTCACAGCAGCAGCCCGCGAAATACTTTTTATTTTGTTTTTTAAGTTTTTCAAGAGTTTCCATAAGATGCTCAAAGCTTGTAATTGTAATATGCCTGATTTTATATGCCTTTGCAAGTTTTATCGCATCTCCAACGGTGCATTTCCCGCAGAAATCGCATCCCTGCCGGTACCTGTAAGCGCATTCGGGGTGTTTGGCGCAGTAAGGGATAAGAAATATATCAATTATATTTTTATTGCCAAATTCTGTGCATACAGTATATATATCATTTATGTTCTCATTCTCCACTCCGTGCCGGCAAATATCAAGCCTTGAAATGGCGCCATTGAGGAGATTTTTTATTATGTTTTTAGAAATGCCGGTTATTTTGCCGTAGTTGTCAAAAAAACTGTCAACCCTGTCTTGTATATTTTTGCTTAAAACTTTTTCAATGCCTTCATTCCCTGCGCTGGCCGGCAAGTCTTTGTTTATATCTATCCTTATATTCTTAAGGCTGCTTTCAAGATCATATACAGCTCTTGCAGGATAGCAGAAAAAATCCCCGGTAAAATAGACGTTCTTTAAAATCTTTCTTTTAAGGTCAACATTGGCCGTGCATTTAATGACTTTTTTTTCTGATTTATGAAAAGAGTAAACAAAACCGCTGCTTTTTTCCTCAGTTATTTTATAAATATGGGAACTGCTTTTAAAATAGGGGAGCTTTTCATTAAATATCTTTATCTCTTCTTCTGATAATTTTCCTTTATAAGTTTCTATTTCAAAATACTGCGCAAATCCTTGGGTGAGATTATTTATAATATCACCCCTGCCCGGGCAATAACCAAGCTCTCTTGAAAGCCATGTAAGCCTGTCCTTAAGTGAGTTTATCTCACTGTATTTGAGCTTTTCAACCGGCACCCTCAGAGCTCTGAGCATAATATCAATATCAAGGTCAACAAGAAGTGTTCCCTGGAACATGAAAGCATTTTTAAGTGATGTGCCTCCGGAGCCTGAAATTTTCCTTCCGTTTATTTCTATATCGTTTCTTGGACGAAATGCCGAATTTAAGCCGAACCTGTTAATTCCGCAGGCTGCGGCGCTGCAGAAAAGTTCATAATACTGCTCATACCCGGCACA
This sequence comes from Actinomycetota bacterium, assembly GCA_016870615.1. Taxonomy (GTDB): domain Bacteria; phylum Actinomycetota; class Humimicrobiia; order Humimicrobiales; family Humimicrobiaceae; genus VGAZ01. The sequence continues at coordinate 7,454 of VGAZ01000036.1, forward strand.
CCCGCCAAAACTTTGCCCTGTTGAAAAATATTCCCAGCCGATATCATTCCCGCTCCAGTAAAGCGCCCCTCCGCCGGTTATCCTGCGGTTTATTTCTATTGAGTTCTGCCTGCAGTAATCTAGGCGCAGCTCCCTGTCAGTGCTCTGGAAACTTCCAACAAGCGCACAGTGTGGTTTAAAGCTTAAAAACCTTATAGTATCAGGTACAAGGTTTTTATCCCTGGCTTCAAGTATGGCGGCATCAAGAGCCATATTCTCAGCAGCGCTTAAATGGCCAGTATCAATGACCCTGACTTTTTTAATTTCTTTCTTCATCTGCAAATAATTGTTTTTGGATAATTAAGCTTCAAAATTATAAATCATTGATGTATATTAGTATACCATTATGGAGAAGGAAAACAGTCCAGAATATGTAAAAACGAGTCTTGCTGCGGCAATGTCGCTGGGACTTGAAAAGGGAAGCTTTGCAGATGGCGTGTGCCTCACGGGCCTTAATCTGCTGCTAACTTACCAAAATGGATGTGCGGGAAGGTGCGCTTACTGCGGTGTGACCCAGGCCAGTAAAAGCTGCGCCACATCAAAAAAGACCTTTATAAGGGTAAAATGGCCCGTCTACAGCATTGATACAATACTTGAAAGGCTTAAAAACAGCCCCAACTCCTTTGAGAGGATTTGCATATCGATGGTTACCCATGGGCGGGCGTTTGAAGATACAGTTTGGCTTACAGAAAAGATAAATAGCTGCTCAGGTCTTCCCATAAGCCTTCTTATTGCCCCAACTGTTATAAAGAAAAAAGAATATATTGAGCAGTTCAAAAAAGCCGGGGCGCAAATGATAGGCGTTGCAATAGACGGTGCAACTCAGCAGATTTTTGAAAGGTACCGGGGTAATGGAGTAATCGGGCCACACAAATGGGATAAGTACTGGGAAGTGCTGCAATATTCGATTGATGTTTTCGGCAAATATATGGCAGGCGTGCACCTTATCTGCGGCCTGGGCGAAACTGAAGAGGAAATGGTGCAAACCATATACAGGGCCCACTCAATGGGGGCAAAAACACACCTTTTTTCCTTTTATCCTGAGGCAAATACTGCCCTTTCAGAAAAGAATCCGCCTCCTCTATTAAGTTACCGCAAAATACAGATTGCAAGGTATCTTATAAATGAAAAGCAATGGGGCATTAATAAGTTTGTTTTTGATAAATCCGGCCGGCTTGTAAAGTTTGAGGATGATATAAGCTTCTTATTAAGTGACGGCGCTGCTTTTATGACATCAGGATGTCCCTGCAGAAACAGCAGCCTTGCAGCATGCAACAGGCCCTTTGCAAATGAGCGGCCCTCTGAGGTTTTCAGGAATTATCCGCACCTTCCAGGTGAGGAAGAAAAGTTAAGGATAAGGCAGCAGATAGAATCACTTCTGCCACGATAAGGGAACCGTCCCCTTATTTCCATCAGGTTTTTTTAAGCCTTTAACAGGGCCAAAGAAATGGTTGTAAATATGGATAAAAAAAGCACAAAAAAAAATCCGTATAAAAAAATAATATTTGCTGTTCCGGGATCCAAGGTTTATATAAGCTCTTTCTATAAAAACAGCCCAAAAAGCTTTATAAATATAAGCCTTACGGGAAGTGCCTGCAGCCTTATGTGCAGCCACTGCAGGGCAGAGCTTCTAAAAAGCATGGCCAGCGCAGCTGCAGGAAATCTTTATGAAATTATTGCGCCGGAAGCCGGCAGGGGGCTAAAAGGAGTTCTTATAAGCGGGGGATTTAACGCAAGCGGAGTGCTTGAGCTTGACAGGTATTACAGGCAGATAAAAGATCTTAAAAAATCATTTAAGGATATTAAAATACTGATCCATGCTGGTTTTGTGGACAGGGAAATGGCACACAAACTGGGTCAAACAGGATGTGACGGAGTCCTTTTAAATGTTATAGGAAGCATAAATGCCATAGAAAATGTATATAATCTCAAAGGATATAAACCCCGCAATTATTATGACTCCCTCATTAATTTAAAAGAAGCAGGCCTTAAAACAGCTCCACATATAGTTGTTGGGCTGGATAATAGGGATAAGACCAATGAATTTGAAGCTTTAAAAAATATTCTTGAAATCGGTGCCGACTGGCTTGTGCTTGTTTCTGTAAAAAACCTTTTTGCCAAATCCGGATATGGAAATGACAGAAGGTCCTGTGAAAGAAATGAAGTAAAAACCAACACAGGCAAAACCGCCAATCGCCAGGACTCTTCAAAAACCTCTACTGCTGTCCCGTCAGAAACAGTTGATGAGTTAAGGCGCAATGAAATAAATGCAGAAAAGATTTTAAGCCTTGCAGAATACTGCAAAAAAACCTGCCCTGATTTAAAAATCTCTCTTGGATGCGCAAAACCATCCGGTAAAACCGGCCAGTTGCTTGAAAGCAAGCTTTTAGAAACAGGAATTGATATAATAGCCTTTCCTTCTGAACAAACGATTAATCATGCAGCAAATAATAACTATGATTTTAAATTTATTGAGAGCTGCTGCGCACTTTCGGATTGAATTTATATTTTAAAGTCAGGACATCATCAATTATATGCCTTCACCAGGTAAAGGAGTTAAATGTATTGAGCCTGGGCATTTTAGTCTTTTCAATAAATCATAAAATATATATTGACATAAATACCGGAATAGCTGAGCACTATGGCCAGGATTATATTTAAGTTACAGAATTTCTCGCTTGAATCCAGGATAACAGGGCAGTACGGCCAGGATTAAAATGATTATCAAAACCTATTATTAATCTTACCTTAACTTCAATATTACCATAGGTGCATCAAAGCAGCTAAAAGATTATTTTTTCTTATGCTTTTTCTGGGGTTTTACTATTTCATCACCGATTAAATCCATATATTCTTGTGAAATATCGCCTATTCCACCATCTTGAAGTGTGTGTAAGACTTCCTCGTGCATTTCCTCAAAATAAATTGTTTTGTCAGAGATGTTATTATGTTTCCTCAATCTCATAATACCACTTCCTTCTAATATATATTCTACTACTAAATGCAAATAATGCAAAGATTGTTACAAACCTGCAAAATTAAAAAGCGCCATTTAATAAATAATCTAAATTATAATTATTGACTTTTTTAAAAAAAATATATAAATGTAGCTCAATATAAAAACCTTACAATAATAAGGAGTTCCAGGATGAATAAAATAATGGCCATAAAAGTCAATGGCAGAATTGCTAATGCGCCAGCGGTACAGGATGTTCTTACAAAGTATGGATGCAATATTAAAACCAGGGTAGGTTTTCACGAAGTAAATGAAGACCAGTGTTCAACAGACGGCATATTAATCCTCCAGCTATTTGGAGATGATAGCGAAATCCAGGCAATGAACAGTGAGCTTTTAAAGATAGATGGAATAATCCCAAAATTTATTGAATTCTAAAATATTTAATTTCAATTATCTTTAAATAAAACCTGTTTAATCTCTTATTTAGCTATATTTTAAACTTTTATAGAAGTTAAATTTCCCAAATTAAACAGGTAATGTTATTGCTGCAAACAGGAAAATCCAGGCAAGCTAGATGTTTTCAATTAAATGGCAAATTCCTGCAACATTCTTTAATTCAAGGGCAAATATTACTCCTGAACCGGGTTTATGTAAATTGACTGCTTCAATTATTGCATTCATTACTTTGCTGGTTAAATCCTTTAAAATAATTGTCAGTATTATTTCTTTTTCCGGTTCAACAGGTATGCCCATTATTGTGCTTGTTTCACGGATTCCTGCGCCCCTTCCGTAAATAACAGTGCCACCTTCGGCCCCTGCCGCTTTGGAAGCTTTAAGCACCGTTTCAGCTTTACCCTTTTTAACAATTGTAACAATTAAATCATGATTGTTAATGCAAACAAGCTGTGCGCCTGTTTTTTCTATGCCTTCATTATTCTCCATTATCCTCACCTTCGCCTGATTCTTTAGAATTTATATTAAATGTATTTAAAATTCCCGTTTTTAGACTCATGGCCAGCCTTTTTGGCATTCCTTTATATTTAATATCATTGCCGTTTTGCATACCGGCCTTTATCCTGTATGCAAGCCCCAGTAAAAGAACTGAAATTATAGGGGCAAGCGCCACAAGCGATACGAGCCCGAAGCCGTCAATTACTGCATCCCTGTCGCTCATAACATCTGCAACACCTATTGAAATTGACATTATGAAAGTTACCACCATGGGTCCGGTTGCAACACCGCCTGAATCAAAAGCAATGCCTGTAAAATCCGGGCCGGTAATAATTGCAAGCACAAAAGCAATAAAATAGCCGGGAATTAAAAGATATGCAAGCGATATGCCATAAACTGTTTTTGCCATTGCAAGCGCAACAGATACAGCAACGCCGGCAGACAGGGTGTATAGTATTGTTTTTTCCCTTACAAAACCGCTTGATGATTTTTCCACTTCAATGCAGAGCACTCTTATGGCGGGCTCCACAAAAGTTACAACAAAACCAAGCAAAAACCCTATTGGTACAAGAACCCAGTTGTTTGGACTGTTGCCCAGCGATTCGCCGATTATTTTACCTGTGGGCAGAAAACCTATTTTAACTCCGTAAAGAAAAAGAACAAGCCCGACATAAGTCAGGACAATGCCTTTTATAATATTTAACACACTGCTTCTGCCAAGCTTAAATACAAATACCTGGAAAAATATAAAAACTAAAACAAGCGGAATAAGCGCATAGAGTATTTCAAGCAATAAATGCAGTAAATCATCAAGTATTATTATCTGGCTCATCCGTAAATAACCCCCAGTATCATAACAGTTATTACAGGGCCTATTGATGCAATTCCAATTAAACCAAAGCTGTCAGAAAGATTTGACCTCCCGCCAAGAACTGAAGATATGCCTATGCCAAATGCCATTATAAACGGTACAGTCAGGGGCCCTGTTGTCACACCTCCCGAATCAAAAGAAATCGGTACAAATTTCTGGGGTGTAAAAAATGATAATACAAGTATTGTAATGTATCCGGCAAAAAGAAAATAAATAAGAGGAATATTCTTTATTATCCTGAGTATTGATATAAGGAGGAAAAGGCCAATTCCGATTCCTATTGCAAGTATAAGTATGTTTTTATCAATGCCGCCGTTTGAAACAAAATCCACCTGGGCAGCAAGAACGCGTACATCGGGCTCAGCAATTGTTACAGATAAGCCGAGCACAAACCCGATTGCAAGCATTAGCGCCACAGAGCCTTTTTTCGGAAGCTCTGAGCCAATCATTTCACCGACAGGTATCAGCCCTATTTTTATTCCTTTTAAAAACATGTTTAAACCAACAACAACCATTAAAGTTCCAAGTAAAAAACGAAACAGTATCTCTCTGGGAAGTTTAAGAAATGAAAAATGCATAACAAGGACAATAAAAACAATAGGGCCTATAGTCTTTATTATTTCAAGCAAATATTCTTTTGCATATGGCTTTATATTATAATTAAAATATCTTTTGATACGTTTTGCGGTAAGCGCAAAACTAACACCGGGCCTGCGTGCATTGTTAATCTTTTTCATAAAATTCCCATAATTTTAACAGCATAATACTTAACACAATCTGTATAAATCCTCTTTTAGTATTTCTTAACCTTTAAAAAACCAGCATTTTATTTATTATAAAGGTTTCCTTGAAATAAACAGCAATAATGTATAAATCATTAAAAACCACTTTATAATAAAACTGCCTTTAAAAATTATTCGAACTATTTTCAACTATAAATTTTAATCAATATTTTGTAGAATATCCATTAAAAGCAGGGCGGAATTTAAATAAATTCTAAAAAAGAAGAGCAGGTACAGTCCTGGTATAATTATGGTGATAAAAATAGAAAGGCGCTAAAAATGATTACTGAAGAAATAAAAAAAATACTTTATGATGGTGATAAAAAAGTTGCAACAAGAAATGCTTATGGAGAAAGGCTTGCAGAACTGGGGGAAATAAACAAAAATATAGTAGTGCTGGATTGCGACCTTTCCAAATCCACAATGACAGCAGTATTTGCAAAAAAATTCCCGGACAGGTTTTTTAATATGGGAATAGCTGAAGCAAATATGGCAAGTGTTGCCGCAGGGCTTTCAACAATGGGCAAAATCCCGTTTATATCAACTTTCGGTGTTTTTGCCACGAAAAGGGCATGTGACCAGGTGAGCACTTCAATTGCATACCCGCAACTCAATGTTAAAATATGCGCAACACATTGCGGCATTTCTGTGGGAGAGGATGGCGCCACGCACCAGGCTATTGAAGATGTTGCCATTATGCGCGCAATACCTGGAATTACTGTTATTTCCCCGTCAGACGCAACTGAGGCCATCCAGGCCATAGACGCAGTAGCTGAATATAACGGGCCCTGCTATGTCAGGCTCACCCGTGGAGCAAGCCCCCTTATATTTAATGATAAGTACAGTTTTAAAATCGGCAAGGGCGCAAAACTTTCTGAAGGCGGAGCCGCAACATTAATATCAACTGGATTTGTCACCCATATCTGTCTTTCTGCTGTAAAAAAACTTTCAGAAGAGGGTATTGAGATTGATTTTATTAATATGGCATCAATAAAGCCTCTTGATGAGGAACTTGTACTGGAGAGCGCATCAAAAACAGGGCTTGTCTTTACAGTTGAGGACCATAATATTATAGGGGGGCTTGGCAGCGCTGTATGCGAGCTTCTTTCTGCAAAACACCCAACAAAAGTCATACGGATCGGGGTAAATGATAAATTCGGGGCCTCCGGCAGCCCGGCAGAGCTTTATGCCGCATACGGGCTTGATGAGGCTTCAGTAATTAAAACCTTAAAGGAGCACCTGGTTTAAAATGTTAAATATTGACATGGAAAAATACAGGCAAAATGCGCAGGATTTTCTTTCAGAGCTTGATAAGGAGTATTACCTGCATTATTCAGGGCTGAAAGAAGATTTGAATATAGCAAATATATACAACCGTTACGGAAGCCTGTTTTCATTGGATAATTTCAAAGCAATAATAGATTTGAAAAAAAGTGCATGCAGTGATGATGAGGCAAAAAAACTTTCATATCTTACAAGATTCTGCGGGGAAGGGCTCATTGAGAACTGCGCAAAGGAACTTGTAGACAAAATAGGAGAGCAGGAGGCAAAAGCGGCAATTGATATTGAGGGCCAGCAGGTTTCCTACAGATTCAGCGATGTGCTGCTTGCAAATGAAGCAGATAAAGCAAAAAGGGATTTAATAGATGATAAAAGATCTTCTGTCACAAAAAATACTTTAAACCCATTACTTACCCAGTACTGGCAGGCCATGCACAGCCAGGCAAAAGAGCTTGGATTTTCAAGCTACAGAAAGCTTTTTGAATTCCTCAAGGGCCAGGACTTTTCAATTCTTGAAGATTCGATGAACAACCTGCTTGAGCAAACAGAGGATATTTACACGGAGCATTTTGGAAACCTTTTGAAAAATGAGCTTGGCATTTCCCTTCCTGATTCCAGGAGAAGCGATTTTGCATATTTAAGAAGGGCCGCAAAATACGACAGGTATTTTAAAAAAGAAATACTGGTTAGCTTATTTAAAGACACACTTTTGGGTATGGGCTTTGACCTTGACAGGCAACCCAACATAATCCTTGATG
>VGAZ01000037.1 GCA_016870615.1 Actinomycetota bacterium
ACTGTCCCTTTTACTTAAAGGGTTAAGCAAAGGGGACTGTCCCTTTTACTTTTATTTTTTTTATTTTTTATTATTTTTATAAGATTTGATTCTTAGTATAATTATTAACTGGAATTAGCCTGGAATAAAAAGAACACTCAAAAAAGCAGGAAAAGGATATGCATGAAAACAACCAAATAAATAAAAACTCTAAAAACAATAAAAAGACCCAAAAAATTTTCAGCCCTGATAAGCCAGGGGAAAAATGCGGGGTATTCGGCATATATTCATCAAATAAGAATGTTGCCGAATTTATTTTTTATGGACTCCAGGCGCTGCAGCACAGGGGACAGGAAAGCGCAGGAATTGCTGTTTCTGATGGGGAAGATATACTGGTGTTTAAAGATCTGGGACTTGTTTCCCAGGTTTTCTCAGAACAGAATCTTGCACCACTGGTTGGCAGCATAGGCATAGGGCATACAAGATACTCCACCACAGGATTAAATATCTGGGATAATTCCCAGCCTCTTTACAGGATGTTTAAAGATGAGGTCTTTGCAATAGCGCATAATGGAAATCTTACAAATACAGAATACCTTCGCAGGGGGCAGATGAGAAAAGGCATAAGATTTGAAACTTCCACTGACACTGAAGTAATCGCCTCCCTTATTGAAAGCTCTCTGTGCAGCACTCTGGAAGAAGCCATAAAAGAGGCAGTTTACATGATAAAAGGCTCATATTCGCTTGTGATATTATCAAAAGATACCCTTTTTGCAATAAGGGACCCGCACGGGTTCAGGCCCATGGTGCTTGGAAAGAAGGAAGAGGATTACATAATTGCCTCCGAAACATGTGCGCTTGATATAATTGATGCTAAATTTATGCGGGAAGTTGATCCTGGTGAAATAATAATAATTAACAGAAACGGGTTGCGCTCACAGATGATGCTTGATGTCGACAGGATATCAATGTGCGTTTTTGAACTTATTTATTTTGCGCGTCCCGACAGTTATCTTTACAATAAAAATATTTTTGAAATAAGGCACAGAATGGGAAGACAGCTTGCAATTGAAAGCCCTGCTGATGCAGATATTGTAATAGGTGTGCCTGATTCCGGGACTCCTGCGGCACAGGGCTTTTCAGCCCAGTCCGGCATCCCGTATACAGACGGCCTTATAAAAAACAGGTATATTGGAAGGACATTCATACAGCCCACCCAGGAAATAAGGCAGATAGGTGTGAAGCTTAAACTCAATCCATTAAAGGAAGTCATACGCGGTAAAAGGCTTGTAGTTGTGGATGATTCGATTGTCAGGGGAACCACTTCCAAAAAAGTTATACAGATGCTTTATAATGCGGGAGCAAAACAAATACATATGAGAATAACATCCCCGCCGCTGTTATTTCCCTGCTACTATGGAATCGATATGGCAACCAAAAAAGAATTCATAGCAAGCTACAGGACGCTTGAAGATATAAGGAAATACCTTAACCTTGACAGTCTTTCTTACCTGTCCATTGAAGGACTGGTAAGCGCTATTGGCCAGTCAAGGGATAAGTTCTGTTTTGCCTGTTTTAATGGCGATTATCCTGTTGCCGTGGATGAGGAAATGCAGCATGAGAAAGATTACAATAAAAGACAGGGCTTAAGCAGTATAGATAAAATATCTATTAGTTAAAAAGACTTTAAAATAACGGCAAAAAAGCGCAAATAACAAAAGGATTGTGATTTGAAAAAATATTCATACAAAAGCAGCGGCGTCAGCCTGCAGAATGCAGGCAGGACAATTGAGCTTATAAAAAAACCTGTAATGGAAACATTTAATAAAAACGTACTAAATGACCTGAGCGCCTTTGCGGGCCTTTACAGCCTTGAAAAAGACAAGTTCAGCCGTCCTGTTCTTGTATCATCAACCGATGGGGTAGGGACAAAACTTTTGCTTGCAAAACAGACGGGCCTGTACGCGGATGTCGGCCAGGATCTTGTAGCAATGTGTATAAACGATATTATATGCTGCGGGGCCGCACCCCTTTTTTTCCTTGACTATATTGCATGCGGAAAGCTTGTTCCTGAAACTATTGAAATGATTGTTTGCTCAATTGCAGCAAGCTGCATTGAATGCGGGGCCTCCCTTATAGGCGGTGAGACAGCAGAGATGCCCGGAATGTATAAAAAGGATGACATTGACCTTGCCGGTTTTGCAGTGGGCATTGTTGAAAAGCAGTCAATAATAAACCCGCAGCAAGTAAATGAAGGGGACATAATATTTGGAATAAACTCGTCGGGCCTTCACAGCAACGGGTTTTCCCTTGTGAGAAAAATTGTCAAGGATAAAAAACTTGACCTTGGTAAAAACTACAGTTTCAAAGCAAATGACTTGAAAAATAAAAATCTTGGCAAGATACTGATGGAGCCCACCAGGCTTTATTACAAAGTATTAAAAAACCTTTATGCAAAAAAAATAGCTTTAAATGGCATAGCCCATATAACCGGCGGGGGTTTTTATGAGAACATAAACAGGATAATACCGCAAAACCTTGATGCGATAATTATGCAAAACACATGGCCTGTCTCTGAGATTTTTACTTTTCTTAAGGAAGCTGCAGAAATACAAACAGATGAAATGTTTAAGGTATTTAATATGGGCATAGGAATGGTATTTATTGCAGCCGCTGCTTATAAGGAAAGCATACTTTATTATGCAAAAAAAACCGGTGAAGGCATTTATGAAATAGGCGAAGTTGTAAAAGGTTCCGGGAAGGTAAGGATTGTATGACAAATATTGCTGTTTTTGCATCAGGTTATGGCTCAAATCTGCAGGCTTTAATTGACTACCAAAAAAAACACGGATTTGGAAATGGAAAGATTGTTCTGGTTTTTAGCAACAATGCGGATTCATTTGCTCTTGAAAGGGCAAAAAAACATGAGATAGATGCCAAAACCTTCAATCCGCAGAGCTACGGCAGCCGCAAAGAATATGATAATGCAATTGATTTTATGCTTGAACAAAACAGGATAGATCTTATTGTGCTTGCAGGATATATGCTGCTTTTAGGACCCACCCTTATAAATAAATACAAAAACAGGATAATAAACATTCATCCGGCCCTGCTCCCGTCTTTTAAGGGCACCCGCGGTATAAAAGATGCATTTGATTATGGGGTTAAGGTCACAGGGGTTACAGTTCATTTTGTTGATGAGGGGCTTGACAGCGGCCCGATCATATTGCAGGAAGCAGTAATAGTTGAGCAGGGCCAGACCATTGAAGAAATTGAAGAAAATATCCATGCTGCTGAGCACAAAATTTACCCGCTTGCAGTAAAGTATTTCTGCGAGGGAAGAATTTTGCTTAAGGGAAGAAAAGTGTTCATAAAGAAATAAAGAGCTGATAAAGTCCTGCAGATTAACCGTATTTATACTTAAATGTTTAATTGCAGGTAAAATAAGCTCATTGAAATTTTGTGTAAAAAATTTATCCAGTCATTTTACAAATATTTTTAGCAAAAGGAGAAAAAAATGCCGTTAAAAGTAAAACGCGCGCTTATAAGCGTTTCAGACAAAACAGGTATAGTTGAGCTTGCAGGGATGCTGCAGAATCTTGGTGTGGAAATAGTTTCCACAGGCGGCACATACAGCAAACTTTCAGAACAAAACATCAATGTTTTAAAAGTCGAGGACCTTACAGGTTTTCCTGAAATGCTTGAAGGAAGGCTCAAGACTCTTCACCCGTTTGTCCATGGGGCAATACTTGCAGACAGGAAAAAACCGCATCATTTAAAACAGGCAAGTGATGCAGGCATAAAGCTCATTGACATGGTGGTTGTCAACCTTTACCCGTTCAGGCAGACAGTTGAAAAACCTGATGTTACAATTGAAGAGGCAATAGAGAACATAGACATTGGGGGCCCAACAATGATTAGAAGCGCGGCCAAAAACAGCAGGAGCGTTGCAGTGGTTGTCGACCCGGCGGATTACGGCGCAATTACTGAAGAGCTTTTAAAAACAGGCGGGGAGATTTCAGACGAAACTCTTTTTAAACTGAGCGTAAAAGCGTTCCAGCACACTTGCGAGTACGACAGTGTAATATTTAACTACTTCATAAATATTTTAAATACCAAACAGCAAAAAAGCAGTATCAATGTAAGGCCCTACCTGAAAATAGACTGCACAAAAGCTGAGGATGATTTTGTCGAAAGCAGCTCAGAAAACTCATTTATTTCAGGAAGCGGAAAATTTAATGATGTATTAAAGCTCAGTTATGAAAAGATCCAGGATTTAAGATACGGCGAAAACCCGCACCAGAAAGCCGCATATTATGGAGCATCAGGGGCGCAAGAAGGTGTTTTTGCAAAGAGCCTTCAGCTTCAGGGAAAAGAGCTCTCATATAATAACATACTTGATGCAAATGCAGCTTTTGCAATAGTGAAGGAATTTGAAAACCCCTGTGTTGCAGTGATAAAACATAATAATCCCTGCGGGGTCGCAACTGCGCCAACGGTAACCCAGGCTTATAATAATGCGCATTTTTCTGATCCGGTATCCGCTTTCGGCGGGGTTATTGCATGCAACAGAACCTGGACATCTGATGCTGCAAGGTTTATGTCTGATAAATTTGTCGAAGTGCTTATAGCTCCTGACTTTGAACCTGAGGCGCTTAAAATACTTAAGGAAAGGGATAATATACGGGTACTAAAAATTGAATTTAATCTTAAAGATTATCTTGAGAAGCTCTCTGCAGGCAGCAGTAAATACAGGGGCTTTGATATAAGGGGAATTGACGGGGGCCTGCTTGTGCAGGACCTTGATGCCTCAGCTTTCGGCAGGCTTGAATATAAAGTTGTAACAGAGAAAAAGCCTTCCCTGCAACAAAGAGATGATCTTATTTTTGCATGGCAGGTTGTAAAGAATGTTAAATCAAATGCAATTGTGCTTGTCTGGGCTAAAGCGACTGCTGGCATAGGTGCGGGACAGATGAGCAGGGTTGACGCAACAAGGATAGCTGTTGAAAAAGCCGGCCAGAAAGCAAAAGGTTCAGTTCTTGCATCGGATGCATTTTTCCCGTTTGGAGATGCAGTGCGCATAGCAATTGAAGCGGGGGTAACTGCAATTATACAGCCCGGTGGCTCGGTCAAGGATGAGGAGGCAATAAAAATATGCAACCAGTTTGGCATCCCCATGTTATTTACAGGAATCAGGCATTTTAAACACTGATAAAAATACCTTATGCCTGGCCGTTCCAGCAGTAAAGACAGAGCTTCTGGCGGGACAGTCCTATGGCTTTTACCATTTCATCTGTTGTGAGGTATTTAAGCGATGTAACACCAAGCTCATTTCTTATGGTTTCTACCATTTGCCTGTAAAGTGGAGATTTATCATCAAGAAAATCATTAATATCAACAGTTTTGTCTCCTGTAATTTTTTTAATAACCTTGCGTGCCGCAAGCTCTTTTTTTGTGCGTGTTGCCAGAAGATACGGGCAGGGAAACATAAGAGGAGGACAGGCTATTCTCACATGTATTTCCCTTGCGCCGTTTTTCCACAGTTTTTCAATTGCCTGGTTTTTTAACTGTGTCCCCCTGACGATTGAGTCGTCACAAACCACAATCCTTTTTCCCTCAATAACGCTTTTAATAGGGATTAATTTCAATTTGGCAACCTTGTTCCTTATTTCCTGCGAGGGGGGAGTGTAGCTGCGTCCGTAGCCGTCTGTATATTTGATTAAAGGGCGTCTGTAAGGAATACCTGAAAATATGGAATAGCCGAGCGCATGCGCGGTGCCCGAGTCAGGAACACCTGTCACAAGATCTGCTTTAATATTATCACCAGCTGCCAGGTTTGCGCCGCAGTTTTCCCTTACCTTTTCCACACTGATACCTTCATATGATGATGCCGGATTTCCTGTGTAAATCCATAAAAAAGAGCATATTTTACTTTTTTTATGCGAGCTGTTTTCTTTTTTAAATCCATCTTTATTTAAAAGAACAATTTCCCCGGGCTGCAGTTCCAGGTCCGGTTTAAAACCCAGGTTAGGAAAGGCGCATGTTTCAGAAGATACAGCCAGAATATCATCATTGCTCCCGATTACCAGCGTTGTTTTACCTGAAATATCCCTTGCAGCATAAATACCTTCTTTGGCCAGCACAAGCAAAGACACAGAGCCGGAAATCTTGCTGAAAACGTATTCAATGCCGCTCACAATATCTTTTTTGCAGGCAATAAGCTTGCCCACGACTTCCGTGGCATTTATCATGCCGCTGCTCATTTCAGAAAAACTTCCTCCCTGGCTCATTATTTCCCTCGCCATCTCATTTTTATTTCGCAGCAGCCCCGACGTTGCGATGGCAAATTTGCCGAAGGAGCATGAAATGATTATCGGTTGTGACTCAAAGTCGCTTATGACCCCGATGCCTTTTTTGCCCTTTAATTTGGGCAGCTCCTCAATAAACTTGGATTTGAACTGGGAGGTGGAAATATCATGTATGCAGCGCGTTATCTGGCTGTTAAAAACGGCCAGTCCCGCCTTTTTTGTGCCGAGATGTGAATGATAGTCAGTCCCGTAAAAAAGGGATTGACGGCAGTCCTTAGATGAAATAATTCCAAAAAGTCCACTCATATTGAATTTATTTTAGCATCTTTTACAAATTATATTAATATAATATTTTAAGGCTTTAACTGCCGTATATACAAAAAAAGCCTGCTTTTACAGCAGGCCCCTCTTTTTATTTCAACTGTATATATCAATCCAGTTTTCATTTTTTATTTTTAATATCATATTAATGCAGGCGCAGAGATTATAAATTGATATTGGCACCAATTATTCTTGCTTTGTAAAGGGCGGAAAACAACAAAAAATGGGACTGTCCACCAGGGTTATGGACCAGCCCCATTTTTATAAGCTTTTTAGGCTATTACTGGTGAAATATTCTGTCCTTCCTGCATGCCGCCGTGCCTCTTTTTACCAGCTGAAGGGTCGGTCTCAAGCGCATGCTTTAAGACTTCATCAATATTTTCCACAAATACAAGGTCAAGCCCTTTAAGTATTGTTTGCGGAATTTCTTCCAGGTCCTTTTTGTTTTTTGCAGGCAATAACACCTTTTTAAGCCCTGCGCGCTTGGCGGCAAGCAGCTTTTCTTTAAGTCCCCCTATAGGCATAACTCTTCCACGAAGAGTTATTTCCCCTGTCATTCCCACATCCCTGATAACCGGAATGCCAGTGAGAGCCGAAAGAAGGGAAGTTGTTATGGACACACCGGCCGATGGCCCGTCCTTGGGCACTGCTCCTGCAGGCACATGTATATGTATATCCGATTTATTAAACAGGTTTTCACTGACTCCGTAATCTGATGCTTTGGCATGGACATAACTAATGGCTGCTTTTGCCGATTCCTTCATAACATCCCCAAGGCTTCCTGTAAGAGTGAGCTTCCCGCTGCCTTTATAATGGGTTGATTCAATAAGGATTATATCCCCTCCTACAGGCGTGTAGGCAAGGCCGGTTGCAACTCCGACCCTGTTTTTATCCTCAATCTCGCTTGGCTGTATTTTTGATACTCCAAGATATTCTGCTACTTTATTTTTTGTAATTATCTTGGGATACTTTTTATTTTCCAGTATCTCTCTTGCAACCTTTTTGCATACATTGCCTATTTCCCTTTCAAGGTTTCTCACTCCTGCTTCGCGTGTGTACTGTTCTATAATAAGAAGTATTGCATCAGGGGAAAATTTCACATTATATTTTTTTATGCCCTGCTCATCCATCTGCTTGGGTATCAGGAATTTTTCTGCAATATGTATTTTTTCCTCAGAGCTGTATCCGGGTATTTCAATTATTTCCATCCTGTCGCGAAGCGCCGGCTGTATGGTGTCAAGTATATTTGCAGTTGTTATAAACATTACATTTGACAGATCATAGGGCACTTCAAGGTAATGGTCCCTGAATGAATTGTTCTGTTCAGGATCAAGCACTTCAAGTAGCGCAGATGAAGGGTCCCCCCTGAAATCAGCGCCCACCTTATCTATTTCATCAAGCATAAATACCGGGTTATTTGTTTTTACCTGGGAAAGGCCCTGTATTATTCTGCCTGGCAGAGCGCCCACATAAGTACGCCTGTGGCCCCTTATCTCTGCTTCATCCCTTATTCCGCCGATGGACATCCTTATAAACTTCCTTCCCATGGATTTTGCAATTGACTGGCCAAGGGATGTCTTTCCAACTCCCGGAGGGCCCACAAAGCAAAGTATTGGCCCTTTTGTACTTTTGCCTTTTAGCTTCCTTACTGCAAGATAATCAAGTATATGCTCTTTTACTTTTTCAAGATCATAATGGTCGCTGTCAAGAATATTCTTGGCTTTATTTATATCAAGAATATCTTTTGTTTTTTCGGACCATGGCACTTCAAGCATCCAGTCAATATAAGTCCTTATATAAGAATACTCAGGCGACATGCTGTTCATGCTTTCAAGCCTCTTTATTTCCTTCTGTACTTTTTCCCTCGCTTCTTTAGGGAAATTCTTTTTCTCCAGCTTTTTCTCCAGCTCATTTATAAGCTCAAATGATTCATCGGATTCGCCAAGCTCTTCTTTTATTGCTTTTAACTGCTGCCTTAAATAATATTCCCTCTGGGTCTTTCCCACCTCTTTCTGTACCTTATCTCTTATCTGGGACTGGACTTCAAACTTGCGAAGCTCTTCTGAAAGAAAATCCGTAAGTTTTTTAAGCCTTTTCTCTATATTTGTCTCTTCAAGTATTTGCTGCTTCTGTGAAGTTTCTGAAAGCAGGTATGAAGCAAATAAATCAGCCTGCACTTCCGGCTTTGATATGTTTGTTGCAGCAACCACAAAAGTCGTAGGTAAGGGAATGCCAAGCTGTATGAATTTTTCAACCTGCAGCCTTATCGTGGTGTTTAATGTTTCTGTTTCACTGTTAATACTGTAAGGCTCTTCAGCCATGGTTTCAGTAAATACCCTGAAGTAAGGCTCAGTCTGGGTAAAATATTTGATTCTAACCCTGCTTATGCCTTCAACGACACATTTGACTTCATCATTTGAAATATTTACGACCTGCTTTATTGCACAGGCTGTGCCTATATCATAAAGGTCGTCTTTTTCCACTGCATCCTTGCCTTCGACTTTCTGTGCAACCACGACAATTATTTTATGCTCTCTTGATGCACTGTTTACAGCCTCTATTGATTTCTTTCTTCCCACCACAAGCGGAGTGGACAGAAATGGAAAGACCACGCTGTTTTTAAGTGCAAGCAAAGGGAGTTCCTGGGGTATTTTTATTGTTACATCAGGTTCAATTGTTATTTTTTCCTCTGCCATTATATTTCAACTCCTATTATTTTATTATTCGGTTATTTAACAATTATACTTTAGATATTATATCACAAATTATATAAAGTTTTTTAAATATAAAAAATTTTATTAAAAATAACCAAAAAAAATTTTGTTAATAAGTAAATATATTTTTCACTTTAAGTGAAAAATATATTAGTTATTATATATGGTTTATAAAAAAAGTCAATGCGGAGTTTTGTAAAAAATCCGTATTCCTGTCAGTAGCCCAATACTCTGAGCTTGTTTTCCCCGAGGCCGAAATAGTGCCCCAGCTCATGAAGAACCACTCGCTTTATAGTTTTTTTCACCTCAGAATCATTTCTGCTCACTGATTCAATAGCTTTTTTGTAAATGGTTATTTTATCAGGGAAAACAGGTCTTGCCCCGGCCCTTTTTGTTAAAGGTACACCCTGGTAAAGAGCAAGAGTGATTTTTCCGGACTTGCCGCTTTTACTGTCTTCATGGCTTATTATATTATGCTCATCTATTACAAAATCCAGGTTATAAATTTTTTTCCTGAACTCATCCGGTACGGATTCAATCGCACTTATTACTGTTTTTTCAAATTCTTCCCTGTCCATAATGAATTAATACCCGCTGCCGTTAATTTATTTTATTTCGCCAATCAGTTTAGTTTTTTTATTTAATATTTGTTTTCCGGCATAAATACAGTAAATAATTTTCTTAATACATCTGATGCAATTATGCTAAAATTATTAAAACATAACAAAGGTTAAAATACAAAGACAGGAAAATTTTTCATGTTTATTAAAACAAAAAAATTATATTGAAATTATTTCTTTGTTTAGATGGTTAAATAAAACTAAGGAAGAGGTCTATTGAAAAAATTTATAGCAATAATTACAAACAGGAACTTTATTTTATTACTGGCTATAATACTTGGCCTGTCTTTAAATACTGTAAGCTGGATTAAACACTTCACTGTGCCTGCGCTTGCAATTGTAATGGTTGTTTCACTTACACAGATTTCTTTTAAAGAATTCCTTTCTGCCAGGAAGATAATAATTCCTTCTCTGTATACAATTCTTTTTAATTATTTTATCTTTGGTGCGGTTATGCTGCTTATGGCATGGTTTTTAATTGATGATAAACAGCTCTGGATAGGATTTGTTATACTTGCTTCTTCGCCGCCGGGAGTTGCCATAGCGCCTTTTGCTTATATAATAGGCGCTGATGAAAAATATTCCATTATCGGAATGGTGGGGGCATATATTGCATCTCTTGCAATAATACCGATTGCAGCGTTTATTTTTATAGGCAAAAACTTTGCAAGTCCCCTTGATGTATTTATTATTTTTGTTGAGCTTATAATTGCCCCCATGATTGTTTCACAGCTTCTTGTGAAATTGCGTCTTGACAGGCATTTGCTGAAATGGCGCGGGGCGATTGTAAACTGGGGGCTTTTTGTTGTTATTTTTGCAGTGGTATCATTAAACAGGGATGTTTTTTTCAGTGATATAAAAACTCTTCTCATTATTTCACTGATATCATTTGTTTCCGTTTTCGGGCTTTGGGGAGCAGCAAACCTTATACTTAAAAAACTTAAAATTAAAACAGGTATAAGAAAAAGTCTTGTGCTTGCCGCAACAATAAAAAACAGCGGGTTTGCAGCAGCAACTGCTCTTGCGCTTTTTGGTGAAAAATCATCACTTCCGGGAGCAATACTGAGTATTTTCCTGATAATATTTTTAATAATAATCAGTATTGTTGAAAAGAAAAAAAGTTAAGAATTTTATAATCTGCCGGATGCGGCTGCACCGATATAAATTAATAATCCTGCTATATTTACTGTTTTATCCAGCTTTATAACTATTATTATAGTATCGCTTATCACAGCGAAAAAACCTTAAAACAATGCCTGTATAAACAGCAGGCCAGGATAAAATTGGCAGATAAAAAAATTCAGGAACGCCCATATATCGCTATGCAGCTGTCTTAAAACATGTGCAGAAATAATTAACCTGATTATTTATCCCGGTTAAATAAATTCTAATGTTAATTATATATGGCCACGGCATACATTCCTGAAATGAATTCCAGCAAGTGAATAACCGATTGCATAAGGGAAAAGGCCAGGATACCTTATTGTGACCCATAAAAGCAATTGCCAGAAATACCTCCTGCCTTTTCCTTTAATTCCAAGCAACCAGATGGAACCGAAAAGAGCCCTGAAATGAAATTTTCGCAGCTTTATTCTTGAAACCCTTTTTTTAGGTGGTTTAAATTCCCTGAGGAAGGTCTTGATTCTTTCATAGTATTGTTTGGGACTGTAAATTGTATCAAGAATACCCGAGTATCCCTCAAACAACACATCCCTGTCCATTTTAGGTTCAAAATTCAAAGTTGAGAACAGGGTATTATTTGCAGATGATGTATCCACTATTCTTTTGCTCTCGGTAAGCCTTTTATAAAGCCTTGTTTGCGGAAGCGCTGTCAAAAGTCCCACCATTGCGGTAACTATTCCGCTTTTCTGGATGAATTCTATCTGCCTCTTAAATATTGAAGGTGTGTCACTGTCAAAACCGACTATGAAACCGCCCTGCACTTCAAGCCCGAAGTTCTGCAGCTTTTTAACAGAAGAAACAAGGTCCCTGTTTTTATTGTGGAATTTGCTGCATTCTTCAAGGCTTTTTTCATCAGGCGTTTCAATTCCTACAAAGACTGTGGTAAATCCTGCGCTTACCATGAGTCTTATTAATTCATCATCATCTGCAAGATTTATTGAAACCTGCGTATTGAACGTAAAAGGGTGATTATTTTTGTTCTGCCATTCTATTATTGCAGGAAGAATTTCATTTTTAAGTTTTGATTTATTGCCTATAAGATTGTCGTCTACAAAAAACAGGCCGCTGTGCCATCCAAGCATGTGCAGGGCATCAAGCTCTGCAATGACCTGCTCTTTTGTTTTTGTCCTGGGCGTCCTGCCGTTTAAAATTACAACGTCACAGAACTCGCAATTGAAAGGGCATCCTCTTGAATATTGGAGGCACATTGAATGATAACTGAAAATATCTGTAAGCTTCCAGTCGGGAACGGGAACAGCTGATACGCAAGGAAAGTCATGGGACTGGTATACTTTTTTAATATTGCCTGATTCAACATCCTTTATGAAATCCTGTATAGTATTTTCAGCTTCACCCAAAAAAAGATGATCCACAAGCGGGAAGTCCTTGCTGCCGGTTGTAAAAAGAGGGCCGCCTGCTACAATGGGTTTGTCCAGTTTTTTAACTCTTTCAATTATCTTGATGGCTGATTCCTTCTGTACTATCATCCCACTTATAAATACAAAGTCCGCCCAGTTGATATCTGCGTCATCAAGGTTGTCCACATTTGCATCCACAAGTTTTTTGTTCCAGTGAGGGGGCAGCATTGAAGATATTGTAAGGAGTCCAAGCGGGGGAAAAGAAGCTTTCTTGTCAAGAATCTTCATTATATATTCAAAACTCCAGAATGTTTTTTTATATTCCGGATACACAAGCAATATATTCTTACTGTCTTTTATTTGCATTTCTAAAATCTTTCCTTTCGATTTATTTAAGGCACAAAACGGTATAAATAAAAAATAGAACCGTCCGTTTTAATTCTTTAATATTTGCAAAATTTTTGCCGATTATTACAGATACAGACGACCCTGTAAAGCAATGAGGGTCATTTTTAATGTAAAATAGTTGTAAAGTTTTTTTTACAGACGTAACATCCCTTAAAAAGTTGCCTTTTTTGATAGGATTTGTAAGCATCTAAAATTTTATGACATCAATAAACTGGTATTTTAAATGCTTACATAGGATTTAAGTGTGCTGCTGAGATTTATCATTTAGTTTAAATAATGACTGATATTCAGGGTATAGGCAGCTATTTTATTATTGCCTTGCGCCTGCGGCGCTGAACTCTTTTTCCTGGCAAAGAATTATTTTTAAAAACTTTTCAACAATTTTAGGGTCAAATTGTAACCCGGCAAATCTTTTCATCTCTTCTACTGCGTCCTCTTTATTTAAAAGATCTTTATAGGGCTGCTTATGAGTCATTACATCAAATGAGTCAGCAATTGCTATTATTCTAGATTCCACGGGAATTTCCTCGCCTCTTAACCCCTGGGGATAACCGCTGCCGTCAAACCATTCATGATGCGCAAGGACCGTTTCAGAAATGTGGGCAAGCTGGGGGGAAGATTCACATATATTAAACCCTATTTCTGCATGCCTCTTTACTATGTCCCACTCTCTTTTAGTCAGGCTGTCTTTTTTTGTTAAAAGTTCATCAGATATTGCAATTTTGCCAATGTCGTGAAGTGTGGAAAGCAGCGACAGATTATCAAGTTGCCCCTGGGACAGACTTAAAGCCCTGCCTATGGAAAGGGCAGCTTCCCTTACTCTTATAGTATGTTTCTTGGTTTCAATATTTTTTTCAAATAAAGTTGCGGTCAGGGAGGCTATGACAGAACCTGCGATGCTTTTTTTCTCAAGAAGCTTACTTTTGTACATATTGTCTTCAGCTTCACTTATTACAGACTCAATTGTCTGTGAAACTTTTTCT
Source organism: Actinomycetota bacterium (assembly GCA_016870615.1). Lineage (GTDB taxonomy): Bacteria > Actinomycetota > Humimicrobiia > Humimicrobiales > Humimicrobiaceae > VGAZ01. The sequence continues at coordinate 13,874 of VGAZ01000037.1, forward strand.
TTTGAGGCTACACCAAGCGAAATGCTTATAGGGATTTTATATCTTGAAGTTTTCCTGCAGGCTTCCTTTATTCTTGCAATTATTTCCTCTGCATAACCGCGTTGGGTCTGAGGAAGCAGGACAGCAAACTCATCACCGCCCCATCTTGCAATTATATCTTCCTTACGGCAGAAACTCTTCATAAGTTCAGCAACTTTTTTTAACAGATTATCACCCTCCTGGTGGCCGAAAGTGTCATTTACAAGCTTAAGGCTGTTGACATCCCCCATTATAAAGCTCAGCGGCAGCTGCCTTCTTGTGTCAAGCCTTTTTAATTCTTCTTCAAAATATGCCCTGTTATACAAATCTGTCAGGCAATCATGAAATGAGAGATACCTGATTTTATCTTCAGCTTCTTTGCGCTCAGTAATGTCTTGCACAATGCAGTCAATTAAAGTAATCATATTTTTCTGTTCATAAACTGGTACAATGTTCTGCTCGGTCCATATAATATTTCCATCTTTGCTAATCCACCTGATTTCAATAGGTTTGCCGGTTTTTCTTTTAAGGCTGAAAATATCATGCAGTATATGCCGGTCATCCGGGTGGGTAATCTTGAAAAAAAGATCAGGGTTTTCATAACTTTCCCTGCTGGAGTAACCTGCCATTTTTTCAATGGAGGGGCTTATATATTCCCACTTTTTAAGAGGAGCCAGGCGGTACCTGAAAATAACGTCAGAAGCATTATCAGCCAGCAGCTGCATTCTTTTTTCATCCTCGATTATTGTCTGCTCCATTAATTTTTTTTCTGTGATATCTTCCCCTGAACTTAGGGAGCTGGTAATATTGCCTTCATCGTCTTTTATAACAGTATTTTTCCAGGATATTATTCTTTCATTCCCAGTGCTTGTAATTACTTCATTTTCAAAC
>VGAZ01000038.1 GCA_016870615.1 Actinomycetota bacterium
TGCGTTATTAGATAAAGATCCATATGAAGACCCTACGTTCCGCAAGTAAAAATTACACTTTTTCCCTATTTTTGTCCACACTTAAATCTTTTTGATAGCTTTCAATATATTGGACAGACAAATCCTTCATTTGCTGCAGAATAGCTTCCATCTTTCTCATATTATTAATACAGTTTTGAGCCAGTTTTGCCTGCTCTGATGTTAAAGTCCTTGTTATTGTCTTTGAATTTACTTTGCGTGTCCAGATATTATACGGTCCATGCCCCAATTTATCTTTACTGCATCTGCAGCCAGGATTGCCGCACCTCTTAAATACTTGCATTACACTGCCTGTACAGATAAACCCCAATTTATCAATTTTTCTTTTAAGGGCAAAATATTTTCTCTCCAAATCATCTTTTTTAGCCAAAAGCCTTGACCTCCTACTTGAAGTAATATATACTTCAATAAATATAATGTCAAGCTTTTTTAAAAAAGGAAACTATGGAAAAAACCAAAGACAGCCTAAGTCTTGATTCAAAGGCAATTGGCGCACTTCCAATCATAAACAAGTTTATTAAGCGTATTGAGCTAAAAAAACTTCTGTCATCCTATCTTGTTTTAAACAAAAACCAGAAGTTTTCCCATGCAGATGCAATACTAATCTTTGTGCGCAATATTTTGCTTGAAAGGGAACCTTTATACAAACTATCTGAATGGGCGGCCCGTTTTGATCCTTATCTTATCGGACTAAAAGAGCAAGACCCAAATATATTAAACGATGACAGGGTTGGAAGAAGCCTGGATGCTCTATTTGATGCTGATAGAGCATCTCTTCTTACAAAAACCGTATTAAAAACAGTAGAAGAATTTTCCATTGAGCTATCGCAGCTTCATAACGATTCTACCACTGTTACCGTATATGGTGAGTACAGGGGCAATTATTCCAGGTATAATGGCAAAGCTTCCATTAGCCTGCTTCAGGGCCATAACAAGGATTTTCGCCCGGACTTAAAGCAGCTGCTTTTTACCCTAACGGTAAGCAGAGACGGCGCTGTTCCAATTCATTACAAAAGCTATGACGGAAACATAACAGATGATAATACCCATATTAATACATGGGAGGCGCTAAGAAGAATAACAGGGCGAAGTGATTTTATTTATGTTGCAGATGCAAAGCTTGCCACAAGAGACCAGATGGACTACATTTGTAAAGAGGGCGGAAAGTTTATATCAGTTGTCCCCGAGACAAGAAAAGAGTGCCAGTGGTTTAGGTCCTATGTATGCTCGCATAATGTAGACTGGCAGGAGCTTTCAAGAAAGCCTGATGCCAGAAGCCTTGATGCTGATGAGCATATATACTGGGGATATGAGTGCCCCATGGCATCAGAGGAAGGATACCGCATTATCTGGATACTTAGCAGCCAAAAACAGGGCCTGGACGCTTACAGAAGGCAATTAAAGATTGAAAAGACCATAAAAGCGCTTGATACACTTAAGAGTAAGATAGAAGCAAGAAAATATGGCAAAGAACAGATAGAGGGTGCTCTTGAAGAGATACTTAATAAATATTTATCAAAAAGATGGTTTGATGTAAAAATAGTGACAAAAGAAATCCAAACCTACAAGCAGGCAAAAAAGGGACGGCCTTCAGAAAATACCGAATACATAAAGCTCATAAAAGAAAAATATACATTTGAAGCCATGCCAAATGGCCCAAAAATACAAGAGGATGCAGCAAGTGATGGCATGTTTCCATTAATTACAAATATAGACGATAAAATTCTCTCCATGGGACAGGTGCTTGAAAAATACAAGTTTCAGCCATATATTGAAAAAAGACATCAGCAGTTTAAAAGCGTATTTGAAGCTGCACCTGTATTTTTAAAGTTGCCTCACCGAATTGAGGCCCTTATGTTTGTATATTTTATTGTACTTGTGCTAAATGCGCTCATAGAGCGGGAGCTGCGCCTGGCTATGGATAAAGAAAATATACAGGAATTGCCAATATATCCTGAGAAACGAAATTGCAAACACCCGACAACGGCCAGAATAATAGATCTGTTCTCAAACCTGCGAAGACATATTTTGTTTGAAGAAGGCAGAGAAGTGAAATGTTTCTACGATGAAATTTCTTCCCTTCAGGAACAAATTCTTGATTTACTTATTGTTTCCAAGGATAATTACACCTGTTCCTAACAAGCGGAAAATGCCGAAAAAGTGTATTTTTTACTTGCGGAACGTAGGATTAATAATCAATAATATATTAATAATTATTTTATTTTTGTGTATAATCACTGGTAAACTTTATTTATCTTCATTCCTGCTTAAATAGACGGCGTTTTTAGAGAGTATGTTTTTTAAATTTATGCATGTGCCGGATGAAAACCCGGTATTGCTGTATAAACCGGATATTTTGAGGAGATAGTATGCAGGGTTGAGTTGCGTTTAAAAAATTTTTAGGGGAGACTGTTTAATGAAAAATCATCCAATAAAAAATATTTACAGTTTTTTTAAATATTTTATTATTTCAATATTGCTTTTTTCTGCCATATTTATTATTTTTAGCGCATCAGCATGTGAAAGCAAAGAGAAGGTAATAAAAATTGGAAGCCAGGCTGTGTTTTCAGGGGATGATTTGTTTTACGGACAGGACCAGGCAATCAGTATGGAAATAGCAGTATCAGAACTTTCTCCTGTACGAATCGGGGGTTTTGATTACAGGATTAATCTAGTTAAAAAAGACGATGAGGGAAATGCGGAAAAAGCATTCCTTGTAGCACAGGAATTTGTTGAGGAAAATGTTGCGGCAGTAGTAGGGTCAACATTTAATGGCACCACAAAAGCAGCATTGACGGTATATTCAGAATATAATATTCCAATGCTGGCTCCCTGCTCCCAGGCTGTGGAAGTTCAGTCAGCTTCTGGTATTTTTTACCGTATGATAATTAATAATAGCCAGAAAATTGAAAATATAGCATCATTTTTTACTGAAAGCATAAAGCCTGAAAAACTCCTGCTTATCGATAATGGAGAAGAATATTCTGTAAAACTAACAGATCATCTCATAGAGATATTTAACAGCAAAAACGCATCTTTTGCCAAAAGGTATTCAGTAAAATTTGATCCGGAGCAGTACAGCATTCTTGCAGAAAATATTCTTATTGATGAGCCTGATTATGTTTTCTTTTCCGCAAATTATAATGAAGTTGCCCTGCTTATAACAAAGGTAAGGGAGCTTGGCCTTTTATGCGGTTTTATAACGGAGGAACCCGGCATGAATAAAGGAATAAGCGCGCTTACAAACAAAGAGTATCTTGAAGGCCTTATTGCCATAGTTCCTGAACCTCCGTCTCTTGCAAAATACTCTGAAGATAAAAGAGCAATTGAATTCTGGAGAAAATACAACGATTATTTAAATAAAATCGATGATGATGATGATGAAATAGTTTTAACCGGTCCAGGCCAGTATGCACCTTATTCCTATGACTCTGTGTATGTTATTATCGATGCAATGAAAAGGGCAAATTCAATCCTGCCGGTCGATTTTAAAGATAAATTAAAATCCACCGCACTTGATGGTGTAAGCGGCAAAATTGAGTTTAATTCAAACGGCGAAAGGCTCAAGCCTCTTTCCACTGTATTTATAATAAAAAATGGCGACTGGGTAAGGTATTCCAATTAACTATTTTTTTGCAACTATGAAATTAAGGGCTTTTGGCACAACATCATATATTGCAGGCAATTTGCAGATATATTCACCGTCAGCATAAACGCTGAAATTATAATCGCTGTCGATTTCTATACTTTTTGAGCGGAAACTTTTGACAAAAGGGTCATTTATATGCTTTCCTTCAAAAACAAGAGGGAAAGTTTTTATAAAGTGCAGTTTGCTCATCTTTTGGATTATGCATAAATCAAGCATTGAATCCTCAGGACTTGCATCCGGGGTTATTTTCATTCCCCCGCCATACATTTTCATATTGCCAACCACTGCAAACATACATTCCGTGTTTATATAATTTTCACCAAATTTAATATGGAATTTTTTAGGCCTGTATGTAAGCAGGGTCTGGTAAACTGCATATTTATATTTTGCCGGCCCGCGGAAAGGAAATTTTGTGTTATTTGCCAGGTCAGTTACGACCGAGTCAAAACCTGCTCCTGATACGCCAAGATAATAATATTTTTTATTTATAAGGCCAAGATCAATTTTTTTTATAATGCAGTTTTTTATGGCGATGCAGGATTTTTCCATATCCATAGGTAAATCAAGGTTTCTTGCAATATCGTTTCCGCTTCCAACAGGTATGCATCCAAGGTTTTTATCTGTTTTAGCAAGCACATTTGCAATGCTGTGAAGAGTGCCGTCGCCGCCGAAAGAAATGAAATTTGTATACCTGCCAATATTTGCTTTTACTGTATCGGCTACATCATTTGAACTTATACTTACATGTATATGATAGTCAAGATTTAATCTTTGCAGTATATTTTCAAGAGTGCCCCTCATCCCGGCAGCCCTGCCGCCGCAGGATACAGGGTTAAGGATAATTAAACTTTTCATATAAGTTGTAATTGTATTGTTTTTTAATAAAAATTAAAACTATTTTATGGAATTTGCCAATTTAAATATTATTTTGGATTTTTTAATTTTTTTTATTCAGGTATAATAATTAATAATTTCGCAGAAACAAAACCGGCAAGTTTGCCGGATTATTTAAGATAAATTTTTCGCAGGCTAGATTTAAGGAGGATTAAATTGAATATATTTAACAGGATAGTCGTGGTGCTTCTTCTTATATTTTTTATTGTTGCGTCCATAATATCAATAGTAAATGTATTTACAGGTTCTTTTACATGGGCAAGTATTGCGGCTTCAGTTTTTGACCCTGCAAGCAATTTGCCAGATTATATTTCTGTTTTGCTGCTGCTTCTTGTCATAGCAGTCTGCATTGCTTTACTTCTTCTTGAGTTTCACAGGAAAAAAAGGAAAATAGTTAAAATAAATAAGGTTGGGGCAGGCATTGCAATGATAACTGTTGAAACAATAGCCCAGCAGGTTAAGGAATCAGTTCTTGGCATTGGGGGTATAAAAAATCTCAAAACTGAAATTATACCTAAATCAGGCGGAGTAATTATAAGCATGCTTGTGGAAGTAATGCAGAATATAAATATTCCTGAAAAAATGACAGAAATTATAAATGCCGCCAAACAGGTATGTGCTGAGAAACTTAATATAAGTGTTATAGATACAAGGCTTACAATAACAAACCTGATATCGGATGGCAATGAAACTAAACATGTAAGGCCAATGCCGCCCCAGCCAGTTAAAGAGGCCGGTGGAGCACAGGCACAAAATGAAAAGCACGTTGACCCAGGCGTTCCCATGAAGCAAATGCAGGCAGATAATCTTGAAAGCCGCAGCGCCGGCAGCGGGGTTGAAATTACAGACTCTGCCATAAGTGAAGAATCTGACAATTGAATTTTTATGTTTTTAAAGCGGGGTTAGTACATTGGTAGTACATGAGCTTCCCAAGCTTAAGAGGCGGGTTCGATTCCCGTACCCCGCTCCAGGCATCAGTAATATTTGCCGCTTTAATTAATGCTGCATCCAAAAATAAAAAAATTTATTTCAGCAGCTCCTGTAAATAGCAGGAGCCGGCTTCTGGTTACCGGGGCTCCCGGCACCGGCAAAACTTTCCAGCTTATAAAACTTGTTGAATACGCAATTAAAAAAGAAAAAATGGACCCTAAAAAAATTCTTGTTTTTTGCTTTAACAGGAGATGGGCAAAGATTATCAGGGAAAAGACTGCTGAAATAATTGGAGAAAGTTTTTTTGAAATTCCTGTGACAACATTTTTTTCTTACTGCAATAAACTTATAGAACAGCATAATTTATGCAGCCAGCCAACTGTAATACTGAATGCGCCGGGACAGTGGAAATTGTTGCGGGAAACAATAAAAGAAATCAATGACATCAAAAGATATCCTTTTACCCACAGGTTTATGAACTCAGGCAGTTTTGTGTCAAAAAACTATATGCAGGAAATCTTTGATTTTATTTTAAGAGCCCAGGAAAATCTTATAGAGCCAAAATATTTTCTTGACAGGCTAAGCGCTTCCTCACAGCCAATTCTATTTGAGCTTGGCGGCATATACCTTAACTATCTCAAAACACTAAAACAAAGTAAACTTTATAATTATGGCAGGCTTTTAACTGAAGCTGTTGATATACTGAAATTAAAAAGGGAGCATAATTGCTTGCCTGGCTTTGACCTTGTAATTGCAGATGAACTCCAGGAATTCAATAAAGCCCAGCTTGAAATAGCAAATAAAGTATCCGGAAATACAAAGTGTGTCTATTTTGGCAATGACGACCAGTGCACTTATGCCTTCAGGGGCTCTGCTGTAAATCATTTTTCCAGGATATTTTTTTCCCTTGCCTCGGGGACAAATGAATATGACAGTATCCTGAACCTTTCCACAGATTACAGGGCCTGTGCTGAAATAAATGAATTCTGCAGCAGTTTTATATCTTTAAATGAAGACAGGGTTAAAAAAAATGCTATACCAGGATTGCATAAACCACAGGCCAGGTCCGGTAATACAAGGGGTGCGGTTATATTAAAAGAGTTCAGGAATATACTTGAAGAGGCAAATTTTATTTCCGGTTATATTAAAAAACTTATTGTTATAAATAAAATTAAAGCTGAAAATATCTGCATAATTTTAAAAGGAAAAGGTTATAAAACAGGTGTGCTTGAAAATGTGCTTTCAAAAAACGGCATATTATTTACAAGGAGAAGCTCAAGGTCAATTCTTGACAATAAGTATGTAAAATATATGCTGGATTTTGCATATCTTACAAACCTGCTTTTTAACTTAACCGGCAATAAAACAGGCCAAAAAAACAATATGCCGCCGCCGGCAGGCAGCATAGGCAAAATCAATTCAACACTCACGCACCTGCTTGCATCTGATATTTCAGGAATAAATCCTTTCTATGCCAAAAGACTCGCAGCGCCAGGGAAAAATCTCTGGGAAAGCATGGAAAGTTTAAAACCCGGATTTAAAAAAGCCTGCAATCCTTTAGCATTTGAGTTAAACAATTGCAGCATAACAATTAGAAAATTAAATCAATATTCTGCAAGCATAAAAAAATTCTGCATACGCCAGGACATGAATGCTTTTGATTTTTTTACAGCGCTTTTAAATGATGAAAATACCGGCATTGTAAATAAACCCTGGCTTAACAAAAAAATGCCTGATTACAGTAAAGCCGGTATTTTAAATATTGTGGGGGACTTTATGCAGTCTGTAAAAATTTTCTGCAGCAACAATCCTAAAAACAGCATAAGCCATTATCTTGAATTTTTGGAAGAAATACAGGAAAGCGGGTTTCTTGAAGAAATTGAGGAAAGCACCAAAGAAATCAAAAACACTGGAATGGTAAACATTATGAGCTACCACCAGTGCAAGGGCCTTGAATTTGATGCTGTTTTTTTGCCATTTATAAATAAGGATTATTTACCCACAGTATATAAAGAAAACCAGCTTTATGACACACAGGTGTTTAATTATATGTCTGAAGGCACAACAATGCACAGCAAAATACTAAAGAAAAAACACTTTGAAGATGAGCGCAAACTTTTTTATACAGGCATGTCGCGCGCTAAAAAGTTTTTAATTATTTCTGCAGCTAAAAAAGAGGCAAAGTCATCATTTTTTGAAGAAGCGGCTGAAATAAAGAATTTAATAAATAAAAAAACAATAAAAAAAAGTTCCCGGGAACTCTTTTGCCCAAAAGAAAGAGAGGCATCAGGTATTTTAAACCCCGGCAATAAATGCGCAGCTGCAGGTAATATATCTTTACAGGACCGCGTGCCTGAATTGGATTCTGCCTGGCTTCAAAGAAAAAAAGCAATAGTTTGTACAGGTCGCTTTTGCAGCAAAAAAAATATTGATTTCAATAAACTGCTGGAAAAAATAATTTATTTAAAATTTGCTTATCCGCCGAAAAAGTGGTGGTCTTTAAAATATTTTACAGTAAATGAGAAAAGTCCATGCTTTTTTAAACCGCCGTCATTTTCCTACACATCTCTAAATACTTATATGCAGTGTCCGCGCAAGTATAAATACCGTTTTTTTTTCGGCCTCGAAGCACCTGAAAGCATACATGCAAAATTAGGCATTTTATACCATGAAATTATAAAGAAATTCTTTGGTTCAAAATTTCTCCAGTTATCCTGGCCCAGGCTTGAAACTATTATAAAGGCTGAATTCAATTCAAATGAATTTGAATACGGCTATCTTCAAAACGAACTTCTAAATGAGGCTTTGGAAAACTTCAGGAATTATTATGACAAATATTCACAGCAATTTTCACCTGTTATTATGCTTGAAAAGAAATTTGCTTTCATGGTTGGCAATAAGATAATAAACGGCAGGATTGACCAGGTAAAAATAATTGACAAGAATAATGCTGAGCTAATAGATTTTAAGTCGGGCAATGCCGGCTCATCATACAAAGACACAGATAATGAAATACAGCTTCCACTCTACAGGCTGGCAATTGAAAAATGCCCTGATTTAAAAATGCTCAGAGGCAAAAACATTGAACTGAAGTACATTTTTCTTGGAAGCAGGGACTGCAGGGAACTGTTATTTATGCATGAAAATTTTGATTTTAAAAGCTTTGAAGAAAAATTAAGCTCGTTAATGAATAATATTGAAAATGAAGAATTCAGCCGGGGGCCTGATGATAAATACGCCTGCAGGAACTGCGAATTCGGGCTCATTTGCAAGGGTAAAATTGAAAGTGAAAGCTGAAAAGCCGGCATCTATCTTTTTTATTTTTCCGTTTAGTACCGAGCCTTGAGAGAAATGAAAAAATGAATATAAAAATAAATGAAGAAATAAAAACTACTCTGCAGCAGGATGAAATACTTTCAAGCAGCGGAGGCATTAAAAGAATTATTGCATGTGCAGGGTCAGGCAAAACCTTTGTTTTAACCCGCAGTATAGTCCAGGTGCTGAAAAAAGGCCTTTGCGCTCCGGAAGAAATACTTGCAATTACTTTTACAAAAAATGCCGCTGAAAATATGCGGGCCAGGATAAGGCAGCAGCTTGATAAAAAAATAGATTTTAATTCAATTAACATTTACACTTATAATTCTTTTGGCAATCTTATCATTTCTGAAAACAGTTTTTTAATGGGGCTGGGAAGCGGATACAGGCTGATAAATATTTCAAAATCCTGGCAGATACTGTATCTAATAGCCGGCAATATGCAATTTAAAAATATTGCTGTGCCAAAGGATACTGCCAGGTTTCTTAATGAGCTGCTGAGGTACATAAATGATTTGAAAAGCAATCTCATTTCTGCAAATGAACTTAAAGATTACTGCAATAAAAGGATGGAGATTATCAGGGATTTTTCAAGCAGTGCCCTTAGCAGGCAGGAGCTTGAAATAATGCAATACCAGGATGAGTTGGCCGCTGTTTATGAAAAATACGAAGAAATCAAGGATGGGAGCAACCTTATAGACTATCATGACCATGTGTTTAAGCCTTATATGCTTTTTTTAAATAATAAGACTGTGCTCAGCAAATACCGCAATAAATATAAATATATTTTTATTGATGAATTCCAGGACACTGACGTGGCGCAGGCCTGCCTGGTATCTATGATATATGACCCGGCTTATAGCAGCCTCACAATAGTCGGTGATGATGATCAGGGAATATATTCCTTCAGGGGCGCCTGCGTGGAAAACATTTTAAATTTTGATAAGTGGAGCTGTTTTAGAGAGCAGGAATTTAAAAACTTTTACCTGACAACCAATTTCCGCAGCGGTGCAAATATCGTAAAGTCAATAGAAAGGCTTATAGGCTGCAATGATTACAGGTTTGAAAAAAAACTGGAACCTGAATCTGAAGATAAGCATTCAGATGTATTTTTTTCTTCTTATCAAAATCATGAGTCTGAGGCAGAAGGAATAGCAGAAAATATAAAAACTCTTTTATCCGCAGGTTTTAAACTTAAAGATATTGCAGTTATCTCAAGAAGAAAAAATTTTAATTTGATCACCGAAGCCCTGGAAAAAAATAGCCTGACGTATGAACTTATAAGCAGCAGGAGTTTTTTCTACGAGCCTGAAATACTTTTCCTTGTATCGTGGCTCATGCTTATAGAGGATGTATTAAACCAATACCATCTAATATATATTTTACAGTCTGGTAAATATAAAATCTCTGACAGGGACATATTTTTCCTTAAAAACTTTCCTGTTTTTAAGAAGTGCGAAAAAGACGATGAAGAAAAAAATAATGAGCAGAAAAAATCTAAAAAAAGCAGCAAATCCTTCCTTATCGACGCTGTGTATAACAGTAAAGCCAATAAAAACATAAGCCCGGAATCTAAAGCAAGGCTCAGAGAATTTATTGACGATCTGAACTTATACATAAGCCAGGCATCATTGCTTAACCCTGGCGGGCTTATAAACCTGGTTTTTGAAAACAGCGGGCTTGCTGATGAATTGAGATCAGGTTTTAGTAAAACTTCAAAACAAAAAATAAAAAATATAGAAACACTTATTAAGCTAAGCTCTGATTTTGAGCTCCAGGATAATAGCGCCAGCCTTGAGAGCTTTATACTTTATCTTAAGGATGTTGCAAAAACAGAGGAGGAAAATCCTGAAACCTTTGAGTTTTCAAACAGCAATTCCATAAAAATTATGAGCATACATGCTGCAAAAGGCCTTGAATTTAAAGCAGTTTTTATGCCGGCTCTTAAGAAAAATGATTATTTTGGCAAAAATATTTCAAGGATTTTCAAGATACCGGCTCTGCTGAGAAAGGACAAAAGCGTCTACAGGGATATTAAAAGTTTTACCAGCCTGAAGTCATTTAATATGGAATTAAAAAAAATAAACACTGAAGAGGAAAGAAGGATTTTTTATGTTGGCTGCAGCAGGGCGGAGGTTTTTCTGTTTCTATCGTCATCAGGCAGCCATGAGCTTGATCAGGGCGATAAAAATACTAAAGGCAGCGCGCTTGCTTTTTTAGAGGAAATTGTATCAGGAGGCAATGTTATCTGTTTAAATGACTTAGGAGTTTCGTACCTTAAGAATCATTTTAATATTGATACAGGCGCGTTTTACACATCACTTAAAAATTATTTTGTGAATCTGTATAATCTGGAAAATGCAGAACCCAGGATATCCGGCAAAAGGATTGGCTGTGATTTAAGTGATGAAGAACAGTCGCATTATGAAAAAATACTTTCAATTGCAGCTGATTCGGTTTCTGTTCCAAATCTTAAAATAAACAGTAAAATTAATTTGCTTAAAAAAGAAAACCCCGGCTTTTATAAGGCTTTTATTGAAAAATTTGCCTTGATGCCATTAAATTTAAAACAGGATTTAAAGTTTATTAAAAAGACTTTGCACCATGATGGCTATGCAAAGCCCGGCAGGCGCAAAAACATAAAGAATAATTTTTCCCTTACTGAGCTTATCGCTTATCTTAAATGCCCTGCATATTATAAATGGCGTTACCTTTATAATATTCCTGAACCCCAAAATGCAAATGCAGCAACAGGACTTGAAGTGCACAGGCATATACAGGCATTAACATCTATCAGGTATAAAGAGATAGTGAACCCGCCGCTTATTGATGATTCAAACATTACAGAAGAACAATATATGTGCAATTTAAAAAATTCTGCAGCAAAAGAAAATATTTATAATCTTGTCCAAAATTTTTATAAAAGCAGTGTATTTGAATTTAATGATGCATCAGAGATTATTATTGAGCAGCTTTTTTACTGGAATAATAATGGTTTTATAATAAACTGTAAAACAGACAGGATTGACAGGATTGGCAAAAAAAATTTCAGGATTATCGATTATAAGGCATCAGAGTCAAAATATGCTGCCAAAACGGATTCATATATAAGCCAGCTAAAAGCTTATACCTGCGGGATAAGCGCAATATTTAACACAGCTCCGGAAAATATAATTAACTTCCTGCTGTATTTAAAAGATGCAGAGATAAGCAGTATGGTTTTTTCAGAAAATGAGCTTCTTTTATTCAAAAACCTGGCCGCGGGCGCAGTAGAAAAAATAAAAGCATACAAATTTGAAGCATCTCTTAAAGATTCATGCAAAAAAGAATGCCCTTACTTCAGTTTATGCGCCCTGGAATTATAAATGAATTTCTAAAATGCTTTAGACTTTAGTGCACCAGCCGCTGTATTCTTTAACCTCATTCTTTACAACTTTAAAATATAGTTCCTGTATGCTTGCTGTAACAGCGCCCGTTGTACCTTCCCCGATTTTTCTCCTGTCAACACTTCCAATTGAGCAAACCTGGGCTCCTGTGCCGCAGAAAAAAAGCTCGTCTGCAGTATATAGTTCTGTCCGGTCAATAGATCTTTGCTTGGTATCAATACCAAGCTTATCAGCTGCTATTCTTATAACAGTGTCGCGCGTGATGCCTTCAAGTATGTCATCATTTACAGGCGGAGTAAAAAGCATGCCATCTTTTACCATGAATATATTCATTGCGCTTCCTTCGCTGATGTGCTGCCCGTTTGAATCAAGGACAATTGCTTCGTCAAAACCATTTAAAAGCGCCTCTGTTTTTTGTATAGCGGAATTAACATAAGAACCCGCTATTTTTGCCCTTGGCGGTATGCAGTTATCTGGAATCCTTGCCCAGCTTGAGACACATACATCAATGGGTTTATCAAGGTCAAGGTATTGTCCGAGAGGCTGGGAGTAAATAAATAGATCCTGCTCAATGCCGGTTAGCTTCGGCCCAATTTTTAAGCCGCTGTTATATGCAAAAGGCCTGATATAGGCATCTTCAGTATAGTTTTCTTTTTTTATAAGCTCAAGGGTAATGCTGCAAAGTTTTTCAATATCGTATTTTATATCAATCATCATTATATTTGAGTTCTTATGAAGCCTTTTATAATGATCATGCATCCTGAAAACATAATTGCAGCCATCCTTCTGGCTCCAGTAACTTCTTATACCTTCAAAAATTGCAGTGCCGTACTGGAGCGCATTTGTCCTTATATCGACTTTTGCCCTGGAAATTTCTGTAATACGGCCTTCAAAAAAAGCATATTTTGGATGTTCGCTATTTTGCATAATGCCCCTTAAAATATAATGAATATTTATAAATATCTTAAAATTTTATATATTTTCAACCATTTTATTTATTTTTTCAATAAAATAAGTTATGTTGATGATGAAAATAAATAAAAAGAAAGGAATTGCGATGAAAGTTCCTGCAAATTTTAAAAGTTTTGTAAAATGCATCTGCATAAAATGCCCGTCGCATGATAAATGCATGAAGCTTAAGGTACAAAAAATATTCTGTGCAAAAGGAAAATCATCCTGCAGCATAGAAAAGAAAGGCTGCATATGCAACAAATGCCCTCTTGCAACAGAATATAATTTACAGAAACTTTATTATTGCATTACAGGTGCTGAAGAATAAAGCTATTTATCTTCCTTGGATTTGATTTTAAAAACTTTTGTGCCGCATGATGAGCAGACACCGCTAATAGCTGGACGGCCGTTTTTCATTGTGACTTCTTTTGCATCTTTGACTTCAACTTTTGCTTTGCATTTCACGCAGTATGCTTCCATTAATCCATCTCCTTTATCGAAGGGTAAGTAAATATTTTGATAGTATTTGAATATTTTAATACAAATTTTTAAAAATAAAAATTAAAATAAAAAATTATTTATAAATTACGGTTTTAATATTATCATTTATAAATAAATTGTTTAAAATATATTTTTAATATGCTTTACGCAAAAGAAACTAAAAACCTGCATTTCTACTATAATAATCTATATCATGACTATATTTTTAACTATGCCAAAATCAAAAATAGTTTTTTTTATAATTACAATGATACGGGCCAGTTTAAGAAACGAACCATTGATATATTATCATATTATAACAATAAAAACCGGAAGGATGTTTCAAAAGTATTAAAAGATTCAAACTTAAGATATGGATGCGGGCCAAAAACTTTAGCAAACATTGAAAAGCTAAAAGATGGTGATACTTTTGTAATAATAGGCGGGCAGCAGCCAGGACTATTTGGCGGGGCTCTTTATATAATTTATAAAATTATTTCGATAATAAAACTCAGCATTTTCTGCAATAAAGAGATGGGTATAAAGACTGTTCCTGTTTTCTGGAACGCCACTGATGACAGCAATTTTTCTGCTGTTAATTCTGTTGGGCTTGGACCGATGGGGGGAAGCCTGCCAAAGATTACAATCGAGCCACAGCAAGCGAACCTGGCATCAAAGGGGGTCAGGTATTCGGAACTTTATATTAAAAAGGAATATATTTACAGCAAAATAAAAGATCTTACAGGACTGCTTTTAAAAACAGAATATACTGAAGAAGTTGAAAGGTTTATGTTTGATTGCCTTGAAATGCTCCCGCAGGATGTAAGGCTGCCTGATTTCTTTTCATTTATTATAACAAAAATTTTTTCCAAATATGGGCTTATAATACTTGATCCCTGTTTGCCGGAGTTTAAAAAAATGGCATTGGACCAGGCAATATTTGATATAGAAAACCATGAGGAAATAAAAAAGGGGATAATTGAAAACTCAAAACTCCTTTCCAGTAAGGGTTATCACAACCAGCTTGAGCTGGAAGAAGATGCCATGAATTTTTATATT
>VGAZ01000039.1 GCA_016870615.1 Actinomycetota bacterium
GACAGTGCCCTATTTGAGCTTCTTGGTAAGTATTTAAAAGAAATAGTTATGCAAACCCGAGATAAAAAAGAGTATAATTAAATCGGATTTTTTGCGTTTTTAACATGCGGAAAGACAGATATTAATTGAATATAAACGGGAGTTAAATTGCCTTTAAACAAAGAGGCTGTAAAAACTCCCGTTTATTTATTGTGTAAATTCAAAAAATCCTGCTAAAATTTAATACTGGCTGAGAAATTCAAATAAGGCAGGAGGCGGTTTAAATTATAATAGGAATTACAGGGAGCATAGCTTCCGGCAAGACCACTGCAGCAAACTATCTGTGTAAAATCCTTGGCAATGCGGCTGTTCTTGATGTTGACAGCCTTGCAAAAGACATATACATAACTGATGCTTCAGCGGTGCAGGACATAAAAAACAGTTTCGGGCAATGCGTTTTCTCCCCGGACGGCGCTATTGATTTCAGGATTCTTGGCAATAAAGTTTTCTGTTCTAAAAAAGAACTTGACAAATTAAACAGCATAATGTTTCCAAGGATTAATAAAAGAATCCCGGAAATTCTTAGCGGCTTAAAAATAAAGCAATATATAATAATTGATGCTGCAGTATTATTTGAAGCCCGTCTTGACAGGTTCTGCGATATTACAATACTTGTTAAGGCCGGCACGCAATTAAGGGAAAAACTGCTCAAGGCTAAATGCAGCTTAAGCGATGTGGAAATACAGTCAAGAATAAAGGGGCAGCATTTAAACATAGATGAAAAATCCGCGGACCATATAATTGAAAATAACGGCAACAGGAGAAGTTTTCATATAAAAATAAGAGAGGCAGCAGAAAAAATAAAAGGGCACAAATAAAAACACAGAAGGTTTTTATCATTTATTTCCTTCAGGCTATCCTTGAGTTTAAATAATATAATTATGGATGTTGATAAGAAAAATAAATTTAAAATAATATCAAATTACCGCCCGCAGGGCGACCAGGTAAAAGCTATTCAAGAGCTTACGGCAAGCATAAGGGAGGGAAATAAACTCCAGACCCTCCTTGGTGTAACAGGCTCGGGAAAAACGTATACTATGGCTAATGTTATCAGCAATATAGCGCTTCCCACACTTGTGCTTGCCCCGAATAAAACACTTGCGGCCCAGCTTTGCAATGAATTCAGGGAATTTTTTCCCGAAAATGCAGTAGAGTATTTCGTAAGTTATTATGATTACTACCAGCCTGAAGCATATATTCCAAGCAAGGATATGTATATTGAAAAAGATACTTCAATTAATGAGGAAATTGAAAAACTCAGGCTTTCAACAACAAATTCCCTTTATATGCGAAAAGACGTGGTAGTGGTTGCAAGCGTATCATGCATATATAACCTCGGCTCCCCGGTTGAATATGAAAAACAGAGGATTTTTATAAAAAAAGGCGAGCAGTATAAAAGGGAAAGGCTCATAAAAAACCTTGTAAATATAAAATATGAAAGAAATGATTATGATTTTACAAGCGGAAACTTCAGGGCAAGGGGGGATAATCTTGAAATTTACCCGGCATATCAGGATAAAGCATTGAAAGTACAGCTTTTCGGGGATGAAGTTGAAAGAATACTTGAGTTTAATCCTGTGTCCGGTGAAATACTTGCCGAGCTTGACTCTGTCATAATATCGCCCGCAACGCACTTTCTTGCAACTGCAGAATGGGTTGATATGGCACTGGCAAGCATTGAAGAAGAGCTTGAGGCAAGGCTTAAATATTTTAAGGAAAACAAGAAACTGCTTGAAGCACAAAGGCTTGAATCAAGGACAAGATATGATATGGAAATGATATCAGAGCTGGGATTTTGCGGAGGAATAGAAAATTATTCGCGCCATATTCTCCAGAAACAGCCGGGCGAAACACCTAACACCCTTATAGATTTTTTTCCAGAAGATTTTATGATAATAATTGATGAATCCCATATTGCGGTGCCCCAGATAAGGGGGATGTATGAGGGAGACAGGTCAAGGAAACAGACGCTTGTTGATTATGGTTTCAGGCTTCCTTCCGCTCTTGACAACAGGCCGCTTAAATTTGATGAGTTCCTGGCAAGGATAAAAAGAGCTGTTTTCACTTCAGCTACGCCCGGCCCTTTTGAAAGGCAGGAAAGCGCAGTTATTGTTGAGCAGATAATCAGGCCCACGGGGCTTGTGGACCCTGAAATATCTGTCAGGCCCACAAAGGGGCAAATAGAGGATTTAATGGGCGAGGTCAAAAAAAGGGTTGAAAGAAAGGAAAGAGTCCTTGTCACAACCCTTACAAAAAAAATGGCCGAGGACCTTGCCGACTATCTTGCCGGAAAAAACATAAAAGTAAGGTATCTTCATTCAACAATTGACACTCTTGAAAGGATAGAAATACTCAGGGGGCTGCGGGCAGGTGAGTTTGATGTTCTTGTCGGGATAAATCTTTTAAGGGAAGGCCTGGACCTGCCGGAAGTGTCTCTTGTTGCAATACTGGATGCTGACAGGGAAGGGTTTCTGCGTTCTGAAATATCACTGATACAGACAATAGGCAGGGCTTCAAGAAATGTCAATGGCATGGTAATAATGTATGCAGATAATATAACAAATTCCATTAAAAGAGCCGTTGATGAAACCTCAAGAAGGCGCAGCATACAGGTTGAGCATAATGAAAAATTCGGCATTATCCCGAAAACAATAATCAAGAATATTTCTGACATACTTTTTGCAGGCGGGATAAAATCAAAAAAGGAGTTGAAAAAAACTGCTGCAGTAAAAGAAAAGGCTGCAGCATTTAATGAAGACAGGCTTTATGATATGGATTTATCTAAAATAGATAATATAATAAGCGGACTGGAAGAGGAAATGCATCTTGCTGCCGCTGAACTGGATTTTGAAAAAGCAGCAGTTATCAGGGATGAAATAAAAAGGATAAAAGCAATAATAAAAACATGAAAACTGAAATAATAATAAAAGGCGCAAGGGAACATAATCTTAAAAACATCAGCCTTAAAATACCAAGAGACAGGCTTATAGTCTTTACCGGCGTAAGCGGTTCAGGCAAATCATCGCTTGCATTTGATACAATATATGCTGAAGGGCAGCGAAGATATGTTGAGTCCCTCTCGTCTTATGCAAGGCAGTTTTTAGGCCAGATGGACAAGCCGGATGTTGATTTGATAGAAGGGCTCTCGCCTGCAGTGTCAATAAACCAGAAGGGCGTATCCAGGAACCCGCGTTCCACTGTCGGGACAATTACCGAGATTTATGATTACCTGAGGGTTCTTTTTGCAAGAATAGGCGTGCCCTACTGCCATATCTGCGGCAAACCCATACAGAAACAGACAGTTGACCAGATTGTGGACAGGATAATGCAGTTTAAGACAGGTGCAAAAATACAGGTGCTTGCACCTGTTGTAAGGGGAAGGAAAGGCGAGTACCATAAAATATTTGAGTCCATAAAAAAAGACGGTTATATGAGGGTTAAAGTGGACGGAATGATGCATACTCTAACTGATAATCCTTCAATAGAACTTGAAAAAAATAAAAAACACAATATTGAAATTATAATAGACAGGCTTTCCATAAGTGATGAAGAAGACACAATAAAAAGGATATCTGAAGATATAGAAATAGCCCTGAGGGAAAGCGAGGGCCTGGCAAGGGTCGAGCTTGCTGAAACCGGGGAAATACTGACTTTCTCTGAAAATTTTACATGCCCTGACTGTGATGTAAGCTTTGAAGAAATATCCCCAAGGATGTTTTCCTTTAACAGCCCTTACGGCGCATGCAGGGAATGCGGCGGCCTGGGTGTAAAAAAAGAAATAGACCCGTCGCTCATTGTTGAATTTCCTTCACTTTCAGTAAATGACGGCGCAATACCGTTTTTTAATATGAATTATTCAAATTATTACTCCCAGCTGATGCGCAGCCTTGCCGAACAGTACGGATTCAGTCTTGACATTCCCTTTGATGAACTCGAAGATTCTGCAAAAAAAATAATCCTTTACGGAAATAATGGAGAGAAAATAAGAGTAAGGTACAGAAACCATAAAGGTGAAATGAGGTACTACTATTTGAAGTTTGAGGGCCTTGCAAATAATTTAAGCCGCAGGTACATTGAAACTGAATCTGAGGAGCAGCGCGAGAAAATCGAGCGTATGGTAAGTGACAAGCCGTGCGCTGCATGCGGCGGAAAAAGACTGCGGCCGGAAAGCCTTGCAGTAAAGATAAACGGTCTTTCAATTGCTGATTTTTCTTCAAAAACGGTCCAGGACGCCCTTGACTGGATTAATATGCTTAAATTATCCGACAGGGATATGATGATAGGCGAAAGGCTAATTAAGGAAATAGTTGAAAGGCTGAATTTTTTAAAAGGAGTCGGGCTCAATTACCTTTCGCTTAACAGGCAGGCAGGCACACTTTCAGGCGGTGAATCGCAGCGCATCAGGCTTGCCACACAGATAGGCTCAGGGCTTGTAGGCGTTCTTTATATTCTTGATGAACCCAGTATAGGCCTGCATCAGCGTGATAATGTCAAGCTTCTGTCTGCTTTAAAACGGCTCAGGGACCTGGGAAATACTATAATAGTCATAGAGCATGATGAGGAAACAATGCGCTTTGCCGACTGGATTGTAGATATCGGGCCGGGTGCAGGCATTCATGGAGGCAAGATAGTATATAGCGGTATTGCCAAAGATATTGCGGGCTGCAGAAGCTCAATAACAGGCAGGTACCTTTCCGGGGATAAATTTATACCTGTACCTGCAAAAAGGCGCAGCGGAAGCGGCAAAAGCATAATAATTAAAGGGGCAAGGCAGCACAATCTCAAAAATATAGATGTTGAAATACCGCTTTCAAGATTTATTGCCGTTACCGGCGTTTCAGGAAGCGGGAAAAGTACGCTCATTAATGAAATCCTGTATCCCGCTCTTTCATCCCTGCTGATGCGCTCAAAAGAGAAAGCCGGAAGACATGATGCTATACTTGATTACCAAAACCTTGACAAAGTCATAGTTATTGACCAGTCCCCTATAGGCAGGACGCCGCGTTCAAATCCCGCAACATACACCGGGGTTTTTACATACATAAGGGAGCTGTTTGCTCAGACCCAGGATGCAAAAATGCGGGGCTATAAACCAGGCAGGTTTTCCTTTAATGTCAGGGGAGGCAGGTGTGAAGCCTGCTCGGGCGATGGTGAAATTAAAATAGAAATGCATTTTCTGCCGGATATCTACGTGCCCTGTGAAGTCTGCAAGGGAAAAAGATATAACAGGGAAACTCTTGAAATAAAATACAGGGTTAAAAATATTGCTGAAGCGCTTGATATGACTGTAGAGGAAGGGCTTGAATTTTTTAAAAACATTCCAAGGATAAGAAACAAGCTCAAACTTATAAATGATGTGGGCCTTGGATATATTAAGCTTGGGCAGTCATCAACAACTTTAAGCGGCGGCGAGGCCCAGAGAGTAAAACTCTCAACAGAGCTTTCAAAGAAAAGCACCGGAAGTACCCTTTATTTGCTTGATGAGCCCACAACGGGCCTTCATTTTGACGATATAAGTAAGCTTCTCAAAATACTGGACCGGCTTGTGGATTCCGGCAATACAGTACTTGTAATTGAACATAATCTCGAAGTAATTAAATCTGCTGATTATATAATTGATTTGGGGCCGGAGGGCGGTGAAAAAGGCGGCCGGATTATTGCCGCAGGAACGCCTGAAGAGATAGCGGATATAAAAGCCTCCTGTACCGGAAAATTTTTAAAAAAAGCTCTTAGAAAAGGGGCAAAAAAATTTTCAGGCGCTTTTTCTAAAGAACCTTAAAAAGCATGGAAATGATTATAAGTGACGGGATAAAAAATACTCTCAATATACTTCCCGGAAAACCCGGGGTATATTATTTCCGGGACAGAAGCGGCAGTGTAATATATATTGGCAAAGCCAAAAACTTAAGCAAACGCATAAGATCATATTTTTTACCCTCAGGCAGGGGAGGCGATCCAAACCATCCCATTTCGTTTTTTAAAGACAGGATACATTCAATTGACTTTACAGTCACTGATAATGAGACTGAGGCTCTTATTCTTGAAAGCAGCCTTATAAAGAAAAACAGGCCTAAATATAATGTTTTTTTAAAAGATGACAAGTCCTACCCGTATATTGCAATAACAGATAATGAAAAATTCCCGAGAGTGTTTATTACAAGAAACCGTAATATTAAAAATGCAAAATATTTCGGCCCATATATAAATGTAAAAAAAATAAAAGAGTCGCTTGAGCTGCTGCGCAAAATATTCCAGGTAAGGGACTGCAAAAAACCTGTTGCAGGCAAAATAAAAAACATGGTATGCCTCAATTATCATATTGAACTTTGCTCTGCGCCCTGTGCCGGTAAAATATCGGAAGAAAGCTACAGGAAAAACATCGAATATATAAAACTTTTTTTAAAGGGCAGGGATAAAAAAATTGCAGGGGAACTGAAAAAGGAAATGCAGCAGTATGCAAAGTTAGAGAAATTTGAAGAGGCCCAGAAAATAAAAGAAAGGCTTGACGCAATAAATGCCCTTTACAGCGGCCAGAAAATATTTTTTGGCATGTCAGGTAGCTGGGACGTGATTTCATACGCAAAAGACGAAAAAGAAAACATGGCTGCAGTAAGTGTTTTTAATTACAAAGAAGGCGAACTTGCTTCTATAAATAATTTTATTATATCAAACACAAAATACGTCAGCGGTCCAGGAATAATTTCCGGGTTTATAAAGATGTTTTATTCAGGTATTGACAATATAAGCCAGAAAATATTTGTCCCCTGTGAAATTGAAGACATGGAGGCAATAACTTCGTGGTTTAAAGAGATAAAGGGTAAAAAAATTGAGTTTAAGGTGCCATACCAGGGTGAAAAAAAAGAAATAATTGGCATGGCGGCAAAAAACGCTGCACTTTATCTTGAAAAAAAGAAATTTGAAAAAAGCTCAGGTTATTCAAGGGTATACAAAGAGCTGGCAAAGTTAAAGGATGCGCTCTCCCTGAAAAAAATACCAAGGCGCATAGAGTGCTTTGATATATCAAACCTTCAGTCAACCTTTACCGTGGGATCCATGGCAGTGTTTATAGACGGCAGCCCTGCCGGGAGCAATTACCGCCATTTTAAAATAAGGCATGCAGAAGGCCAGGATGATTCTGCAATGCTGCAGGAAGTCCTGGCTCGCAGGCTAAGGTATCTCAGGGAAAATGAAATAGGAATTGAGGAAAGTTTTTACAGCTGGCCGGATCTTATTGTAGTTGACGGAGGAAAGGCACAGTATAATTCTGCAAAAAAAATACTTGTACAAGATAAACTTGACGGCATTGACCTTATCAGCCTGGCAAAGAAAGAGGAAACCGTATTCTGCGATAAATATCCTTCCGGAATAACTCCTGGTGCATCAATTGATTTTATGAAAATACTTATAAGAATACGGGATGAGGCGCACCGTTTTGCAATTAACTATCATAAAAAATTGCGCGACAGCAGTATGACTTTATCTGTACTTGACGGAATAAAAGGCATTGGTGCCAAGAAGAAAAGCATTGTGCTGTCAAAATTCGGCACACTTGAAGAGCTTAAGGCCTGCAGGCTTGAAGATTTTTTAAATATAAAAGGGCTCAGCTACCAGGACGGCCTCAATATTTATAACAGCCTCAACAAATAACGATTTATATTGATAAAAAGCCTGCTTTCATTTAAAGTCTTAATATAGAGAAAAGTGTTTTTTATTTGCAGTACTTGTATTTTATATGGCCAGGAAAAAGAAAACAAAAATAGTAATAATTACGGGCCTTTCAGGTGCTGGCAAGACTGCTGCGCTGAGGTATTTTGAAGATGCCGGCTATTACTGCATAGATAATCTTCCGGCAAGCCTTCTAATAAACCTTATTGAATTTTTCAGCAAAAAGAATATTGAAATAGATAAAATCGCTGCTGCCGTTGATTTAAGGAGCGGATTTTTATTTGATGAAATTTATAAAACCCTTGAAATATTGAGGGAAAAAGATATCAGGTATAAAATTCTTTTCCTGGAAGCATCAAAAGTTATGCTTGTAAAGAGGTTTTCCCTCACAAGGCGCAAACACCCCCTTGTAGACGATGGCGATATAATCTGCGGAATTGAAAAAGAAAGTGAAAAGCTGTACCAGTTAAGGGAAATGTCAGATGTGATAATCGATACTACATTTTTATCGCCAAAAGAACTGAAAATAGAAATTGCTGAAAAACTTATGAGCAGCCAGGAAAAAAGCAGCCTTTTCCAGATATCCATAGTATCTTTCGGGTATAAATATGGCATACCAGGCGAATGCATGGATATAGTTATGGATGTAAGATTTCTTCCAAATCCTTATTATATGGATGAGATGAAGGACCTTGACGGAAACCATAAGGATATAATCAATTTTGTAATGTCCCAGGAGGAAGCAAAAAAATTCCTCCGTATGTTTGAAAGGCTTCTTGATTTTCTCATACCCAATTATATTGAGGAGGGCAAAAGCTACCTGGGCATAGGGATAGGATGCACCGGCGGCAGGCACAGGTCAGTTGTTATTTCTGAGAAACTTCACGATTACCTGAAAATGAAAAATTACC
Organism: Actinomycetota bacterium; assembly: GCA_016870615.1. Taxonomy (GTDB): domain Bacteria; phylum Actinomycetota; class Humimicrobiia; order Humimicrobiales; family Humimicrobiaceae; genus VGAZ01. The sequence continues at coordinate 8,616 of VGAZ01000039.1, forward strand.
ATGTAAAGCTGTTTCACAAAGACAAAGATAAAAATGAATAGACTCCAAAAACAGCTTTAATATTTTTTATAATTTTGTTAAAATTACTGGATTTGTTTTCAGGTTTTATTCATAAAATTTAAAGGCTTGTAAAGTATTTGTCATATACTGGGAAATCATAAAAGAAAAATTAAGAGATTTTATAATTATTATTTAAAGAATCTTAATTTATATTATAAAATTAGAAAAAAAGTTAATTATTAAGGGGGAAAAAATGGCAATAAAAGTAGGTATCAACGGTTTTGGCAGGATAGGGAGGGTTTTTACACGGACATTAATGAAAAACGATGCAAACAAGGAAATAGAGATAGTCGGCATCAATGATCTTGCTGATTCCAAAACCCTCGCCCACCTGCTGAAGTATGATTCAGTTTATGGCGTGCTGGACAATGAAATAAAAAGCGATGCCGAATCAATATATATTGATGGCAAAAAGATTAAATCAACCATGATAGCTGATCCAGCCGCGCTTCCATGGAAAGAACTCGGAGTGGACGTTGTTATTGAATCAACAGGTGTATTCAGGAAAAAAGAGCAAGCCGGCATGCATATTGAGGCAGGTGCTTCCAAAGTAATAGTTTCAGTGCCGATGAAGGGCAATGGCGCAGACGCCACAATAGTTATGGGGGTAAATGATGAAAGCTATGATAAAAATTCCCATCATATTATTTCAAATGCATCATGCACAACAAATGCCCTTGCGCCAGCAGCCAAAGTGCTTAATGACAGTTTTGGGATTATAAACGGTTTTATGACCACAGTCCACGCCTATACAAATGACCAGAGAATACTTGATTTTCCACACAGCGATTTGAGAAGGGCAAGGGCCGCTGCAGTATCCGTTATCCCCACATCCACGGGTGCTGCTTCAGCTATAGGTCTTGTAATACCTGAGCTTAAAGGTAAGCTTGACGGAGTTGCAATGCGTGTTCCAACGCCTGTCGGTTCAGTTGTTGACCTTGTTGTAAACCTTGAAAAAGAAGCATCTGTTGAAGAAGTCAATGCTGCTTTTAAAGCTGCCTCAGAAAGTTCAAAAATGAAGGGTATTTTGCAGTACTGCGAAGATCCTATTGTTTCTGCAGACATAGTAGGCAATAATCATTCTTCCATTTTTGATTCACTTGCAACAATGAAGCTTGGGAAAATGATTAAAATATTTACATGGTATGATAATGAGTGGGGCTATTCCACAAGGCTTCTTGATCTTGTAAAACATGCTGTTAAATAAACGATTTAAATATATTTTGCAGGCAATATTGCATGATTTGAAGTGTCTAAAAAGCTTGCTGCACAAAAACAGATTATGAATGATTGCTTGTTTGCCCTATGACCTGGCGGTGTCAAAAAAACGTGATGATGCAATAAATATTTATTATATTGTTCCGTTGGTCATGCGGCTGCAAGGTATGATTGCCAAGCAAGGCATAAGGCAATAAAACTTAAAGTCCATATATTTTATTGCCGGCCAAAAACTCGTTTATATAATCTCACTATAATATTTTGGAGGTATTAAGATGTTTAATAAGAAGACCATAGAGGATATGAACCTGAAAGGTAAAAGAGTGCTTGTAAGGGTTGATTACAATGTCCCCCTTGATGAAAAAATGAATGTTACTGACAATACAAGGATAAAGCTGTCGCTTCCTACCATTAATTATCTTATTGGGCAGGGAGCTAAAGTCATACTGATGTCCCATCTTGGCAGGCCCAAAGATGCTGCAGAAGAAAAGTACAGGCTAACACCTGCCGCCAAAGAGCTTGAAAAACTCACGGGCAAAAAAGTCATCAAATTTGATGAGACTTTTTCTGAAGATATTAAATCCTTTATTGATAATGAAATGCAGCCGGGAAGCATTGCAATGCTTGAAAATCTGAGATTTAACCCTGGGGAGAAAAAAAATGATACGGCTTTTGCGCAAAAGCTTGCGTCACTTGCAGATGTATATGTTAATGATGCCTTCGGTTCTTCTCATCGTGCCCATGCATCAATTTCAGGCATTGCACAGTTTTTACCCGCCCTGTCAGGGTTTCTTTTAAAAAAAGAAGTGGAAGCGCTCGGTTCGCTGCTTGAAAATCCACAAAGGCCTTTTGTTGCAGTGCTTGGCGGCAGCAAGATTTCTGACAAGATACTGGTAATTAAAAATCTTCTGGATAAAGTTGACAGCCTGATTCTTGGGGGCGGGATGACCTACACTTTTTTAAAGGCCCAGGGATTTGAAATAGGAAAATCAATATGCGAGGACGATCAGCTCCAGTATGCTCTTGATATGATTGAACTTGCAAAGACAAATAATGTGAAGCTCATGCTTCCTGTTGACATTATTGCAGCTTCTGAATATGCTGCAGATGCAGATTACAAAAATGTTGACACAGGCTCCATTCCGGCTGAATGGGAAGGAATGGGCATTGGGGAAAAAACTGCGGCTCTTTATGCGCAGGAAATAAAAAAGGCAAAAACTGTTTTCTGGAACGGGCCAATGGGCGTTTTTGAATTTGACAGATTTTCCTTCGGCACTAAAGAAATCGGCAAGGCAATAGCAGAAAGCGGTGCCGTTACTGTTGCAGGAGGCGGGGATACCCTCGCAGCTATTAAGAAGTTTTCACTTTCAGGAAAATTTTCCCATATATCCAGCGGCGGCGGGGCATCAATGGAATTTCTTGAAGGAAAAGTTTTACCCGGAGTTGCGGCTCTTCTTGACAAATAATGCGCCTGCACATATAAATTGATTCATTGTAATTTATTTAAAAATAAATTGATTGGAGCTTAATATGAGAAAGCCTTTTATTGCCGGAAACTGGAAAATGAACCTGACGCACATTGAAGCCACCGGGTTCATACAGGATTTTTATTATGAATTTAAGAATAAAAATAACTGTGAAATATGTATATGCCCATCTTTTATAGCACTAAGAGGCATTAAGAACATTATTGATGCCGATCAAATAGATGTAAAAATTGGTGCCCAGAATATGCACTGGGAAAAAAGCGGTGCATTTACAGGGGAAATATCTCCTGAAATGTTAAGGACCCTAAAAATTGATTATGTTATTATTGGCCACAGTGAAAGAAGGCAGTATTTCTGCGAGACAAATGAAACAGTAAGCAAAAAAGTCAGGGCTGCTTTTGCAAATGAGCTGCTGCCCATTATGTGTGTCGGCGAAGATCTTAAAACCAGGGAATCAGGCAATGCTGAGGAATTTGTACTGGGACAGATTACAGAGTGCCTCCAAGGTCTTGAAGAGAAACTTGCAGCAGATCTGACAATTGCTTACGAGCCTATATGGGCCATTGGCACCGGCAGGACCGCAACTTCTGAGGATGCCAACGATATGTGCTCTGCAATAAGAAAAAAAATAGCCGGCCTTTTCAGTTTTGCAACTGCAGAAGCTGTGAGGATACAGTATGGCGGAAGCGTCAAGCCCTCAAACATCACTGAGCTTATGTCAATGCCGGACATAGATGGCGCCCTTGTTGGGGGAGCAAGCATAAATGTTGAAGACTTCCGTGCGATAATAAATTATTAGCAATGCAGCGTATTAACAAGTGAAGTAAAAGATTCCTGTACAGTAATATTATGACAGACATGAAAGTAAAAAAACCCCTGTGCCTTATAATCCTTGACGGATGGGGCTTAAGCGATGAAGAAGAAGGAAACGCAATCAGGCTTGCTGATACTCCCAATATGGATAAATACATGAAAATTTATCCGGCAACTTCCCTGAATTCTTCGGGGGAGGCTGTGGGGCTGCCTGAAGGACAGATGGGCAATTCAGAGGTAGGTCATTTAAATATCGGGGCCGGCAGGATAGTTTACCAGGAGTTTACAAGAATAACTAAATCTATAAGGGAGAAAGACTTTTTTTCAAATGAAGTTCTTCTTTCTGCAATGGATAATGTAATAAAAAATAATAATTCCCTGCATGTCATGGGACTTGTATCTGATGGCGGCGTGCACAGCCATATAGAACATTTAAAAGCGCTTGCAGATCTTGCAAAATTAAAAGGTATCAGTAAGCTTTATGTCCATGCTTTCCTGGATGGAAGGGATGTTCCGCCCAACAGCGGATTGAAATTCATAAACCAGGTTGATAATTATCTTAAAAAACAAAAGATCGGCCTTATAGCAACAGTATGCGGCAGGTATTATGCAATGGACAGGGACAGCCGCTGGGACAGGGTTAAAGAAGCCTATGATGTCCTTGTTTACCGGAAAGGCAAAGCTTTTAAATCAGCGCAGGAGTTAGTAAGCACATCCTATGCAAAAGAAGTTTATGATGAATTTGTAAAACCTGCGCCCGTAATAACAGATGATGGGGAATCTACAAGAATCAAAAGCGGCGACTCTGTCATATTTTTTAATTTCAGGCCGGACAGGGCCCGACAGATTACCAGGGCTTTTATTTACAGGGATTTTGCTGAATTTGACCGGGGGCCAAATCCTCCCGATGTTTTTTTTGTGTGTATGACCCGCTACAATAAGGATTTTGATGCGCCTGTTGCATATCCTCCTGCAAAAATAAACAATACCCTTGGAGAAGTGCTGGCTGCAAATGGCATGAAACAGTTAAGGATAGCCGAAACAGAAAAATATGCCCATGTCACTTTTTTCTTCAATGGGGGTGTGGAAAAATCCAGTCCGGGGGAGGACAGGATACTCATACCTTCTCCAAAGGTGGCAACTTATGATTTAAAACCTGAGATGAGCGCTTTTGAAGTCACTGATACTGTAATAAAAAAAATTGGTGAAAATATTTATGATGTGATTATTATGAACTATGCAAACCCGGATATGGTTGGTCACACCGGCTATATTCATGCGGCTATAAAAGCGGTTGAAACTGTTGATATATGCGTTGGCAGGGTTATTGAAAAACTTAACAGCTGCGGCGGAATTGGAATAATTACGGCAGATCACGGCAACGCTGAGGAAATGGTTGATTGTGAGAAACACTGTGCAATTACTGCCCACTCAACCTCTGAAGTGCCTTTTATAATATGTTCGGACCAGATAAAGAAACTTGCCGGGCCCGGACATGCGCTTTGCGACATTGCCCCCACCATTCTTGAGCTGCTTAATATAAAAAAGCCCGGTGAAATGGCAGGCGATTCGCTGATAATTGAATAAATTTTGATTATTTATATTTTTTTGGTAAAATACTTGATTGAATAATTTTAAATATTGATAATTATATAAAAATAATATAAAAATATTATTTACAAAAATATTTAAGAATTTTATTAATTGTGAGGTAATAAAAAATGGGTTCAGTATGGCTAAATATAGTATACGCAATACACATAATTGCATGTGTGGGCATTATTCTTTTTATCCTTCTTCATGCCGGAAGGGGAGGCGGAGTTTCCGGCTTATTTTCCGGAATGGTTGAAACTTTTGACGGCGCCGGCCTGGTTGAAAAAAAACTTGACAGGATAACAGTTATTCTTGGTGTTGTGTTTGCAATTACCACAATACTGATGTTTATATTTCTGTAGTCCAGGCTATTTAACTGTAATCAGTAATTTAATTGAAAACAGCATTATAACTGTCTTTCCGCATGTTAAAAACGCAAAAAATCCGATTTAATTATACTCTTTTTTATCTCGGGTTTGCATAACTATTTCTTTTAAATACTTACCAAGAAGCTCAAATAGGGCACTGTCATATTCTTTTATCTTTTTTATTCCTTCTTTAAAATCCCGGTAATTTTTGGTAACTTTTTTAATCCAGCTGGCATTATCCTCACTAATTGATTTAGTTTTTGACCTTCCACCCTCAGAAAAGACAATACGGCTGTAAGGATGTCCCTTGTCACTTCTGCACCAGCAGTTTGGCTTGCCGCACCTGCAATATACCCTGCCGTATGAGCCCGGCACCATAAGGGGCATAGACAGTATCTTGCCAAGAGCAGCAGCTCTTTTTTTCTCCAAGTCTTTTATTTTTCTTAATGTTGACATCTTAACAATATAATATATAATAAGTAGTTTAGATGTCAAGAGATAATAGCGAGAAATTAAAAAGGTTTAATATTTCAGGTATTCCCCTT
>VGAZ01000040.1 GCA_016870615.1 Actinomycetota bacterium
TTTTGTCGGCTTTGCTATTAAATAATGCCTTATTGGAATTGCAATTTCTGCAATAATCTTTACCTCGCTCTCAAAAGTAAGTATATCCTGTGTCAGGTTAACTGAGCCCTCAATTGAATTTTCTATTGGGATTATGCCCTGTAGAGCCTCCCCCCTGTCCACGCTTTTTATAACCTCAGGAATTGTGGCTATTGCCATTTTTTCTATTAAATACTTTTCTGTTAAGTCTTTTTTCTTTCCACAAAGAAGTTCCACATATTGCATTAAAGCTTCTTCTGTAAAGGTCCCCTCTGGGCCCAGGTATGATATTTTAATTATGCTTTCCATATTTTTTAATTACCTTACCTTGGTTCTCTAACTTTTAATTATAGATATAATACCATATTAATATCTTCAAATTAATAACATTAAATTTACTAAAAATTAATAAATACTCAGTAAAAACCTACGGCAGATATTCCAGGGGATTTACAGGAATACCCTCTATATATACCTCGTAATGAAGATGAGAGCCATAACTTCTTCCGGTATTTCCCATTGTTCCAATCTTCTGGCCTTTTTCTACTTCCTGGCCAACGTTAACATAAATGCTGTTTAAGTGGGCATAGACAGTTGTATAGCCAAAACCATGAAATATTATTACCTTTCTTCCGTACCCTCCATGCCATCCAGAAAAAATCACCACTCCGCTTGCAGAAGAAAGAATTTGCGTACCGGTCTTATTTGCTATATCAAGCCCTTTATGCAGTCCTCTTCTCCAGACTTTTGCCCTACCATCGCAGAAAAGTGTTGTAATTTTTCCCCATGTGGGCCATATGTCCGGGGTATGCTCCATTTCATAAATAAAATTCTCCATATTAAGTTTATCCTCGGATAACTTTATAGATATATCCGGGACTTTCATTATGAGAGCATCAAGAAGCATGTCGATATCATCAAGTTCCTGTTCCTGGTCCATTGTTGTGATATAGTAGAAAATTTCGCTTGAAAGGTTTGCAGGATTTGCTGCAGCATTTAAATCATAATTATATATAGATATTTTTTCTTCAAAGCCGCCTTTTCCAGTTATATCCCTGACCATTTTATCAAGTTCTTCAATCTGGCTTAAATATTTTTCAAGTATTTTTGTTTTAGCTTCAATTTCTTTAGTTTTTACTGTAAGGTTTTCAAGCGAAATTATTTCATAGTTTATTCGCTCCTCCATTCTTTCAATTTCAACTACTTTATCTTTTAATTTCTGCTGTGCTATTACAAGATTGTATACAAAGAAAACAACAACCGTTATAAAAAGGAGGACAAAAACAAATAGAAAACGGAATATAATATTGGAAAGACTATACTTTCTTATTTTTGAATTTACATCTGAGATTATTAGCAGGGTAAAAGATTTGCTTTTTTCCAGGATGCTCATCAGTTTTCCATCATGAATTTAAATGTATAAGAATTATTTGCCAGTATTGCTTCATTTTCTACAGGTCCTGCATCGATTTTTATCTGGCATCTTTTTCCCGGATACGCAGTAAAACCTGTAAAGGTAACTGTTTTTTGCTCAGAAGGATTAATAAGCTCAATAACCTGCTCCCGGTTTTCTGATTTTGAAATTCCTTCAACAGTATATACTGCTTTTACAGGAACATCGTTTTCAGAAACATTGCCCTGGTTCTCAATATTTATCGCAACGCTTACTTCATTGCCTTTTTTAATTATGAAGTGCTCATCCTGTTCATTTATCTGCTCTGGATAATACCTTATGCTGCCTGGTATTACTGCAACTCCCCGCCTCTCCTGCAGGTTTGTAACAGCCTTATAATCAGCAATCAGGCTTGCTACAGCAAGGCTGTTTAACAGATCTTTATTTGAAAGTATGGCAGAATCAATTATTGTCAAGTTGCCTATACCAAGTTTTTCGCCTGATTTTTTGAGCTCTTCCTGAAAATACTTGTATATTTCATCACTCATATACATGTATAAAAAAGCATTTGATATCTGTTTTGAAGAATTTTCAGCATCAAGATCAGCAAGGACATTAAAAAGCGCCGGTTTAAATTCCTCATAAGCGCTGTTTCTTGTTTCAAATACAAGATTTAAATATCCATGCGTCACTTCAAAATACTGGGGAGGATTCATTTCACTGTTATTCTCAAAAATAACTTTGCTCTCTTCAATGGCTTTTGAAAGATTGCTGTCAAGTTCAGCAGTTGTTATATCCCTTATTTTATTTAGGGTTGTAAAGTAATTAATTGATACTTTGTTAGAATGCTGTACAAGCACTGATATTGAGTTGATATAGTCTGCAATTGTAAGCTTGTCTTGCTCAGTAAGGTCTTTTCTGCCCATTTCACAGCTCCACAGTCCTGTGAGCCAGCTGCCAATTACTGCAGCTATTATTATCATCAGTATTAAGATTATTACTACATCTCTTCTGCCTCTTTTTTCCAAAGAATAACCTTTCAGTGTGGTGGGCGAAGGGGGACTTGAACCCCCATGTCCTTGCGAACACTAGACCCTGAACCTAGCGCGTCTACCAATTCCGCCATTCGCCCGACAGTGCCAAATTTTAACAAAAAAATATTTAAAATTATACCTGTTTTATGAAATATATATCAGGGAGAACAGGTTTTTCTTATTATATAGAATTAAGCCTATTTTACCAATAACCTTATAGCGCTAATAAAGGAAATTCATTCCATGGGGTTTATATTAAAAGAACTATGCGAGATATTTGGCGTTTATTTTCTGCAATATTTGCTGACTCGAAATTGTTACACCCACGAAATCTTAACTTCTTTTTCTAAACCCTAAACTCTTTGTACCCTGTAATAACTTCTCCATTGTTTAATTTTATAAGTACAGCAGTATGTATCTATTTTTAGCGTACTTAAAACAATTCGCTGTGTGTTCCTGTTCTGGTCAATGATAAAGTTAAAATGTCTTTTTCAATTTTATATATCAGCAACCAGTCAGGAGTTATATGGCATTCTCTAAATCCTGAATAATTACCGCTTAATGGGTGGTCATTATATTTTGGAGGTAATGGCTTTTCATCGCACAACATTGATACAATTTCTTCAAGCAGGTTTATCTCATATCCTCTTTTTTGAACTAATTTAAAATCCTTTTTGAATCTTGCAGAATATCTTACCTTAAGCATTTAAATCCTTCATTAGTTCATCAACACTTTCGAAAGTGCGGCTCATATTCTGATTTTTGTTTACATCCTCTATTGCAGCAATTGTTTCAGGATTTGGTTTTGGCAATTGGATTTGAAACGGAAGTCCGCCTTGCATTAAGGATTGATGGAAAAAGATATTAACAGCATCTGATACACTAATACCAAATTTTGAAAACAGGTTCTCTACTTGTTTTTTTATTTCTGGTTCAGTTCTAATATTAACAATAGATGTTTTCGTCATAACAAATCATCTCCTTTACATTTAATAAGCTCATTATATTACAAACAATACACATATACAATACATTTTAATTCATTTTGAAAATTTAAATATTTATATATTTGTACAATTATTCTCTCCAATAATTTTAGGATTATTTTTAAAAAGAAGTTTATTACAAGAAACCATACCAAGTAAGATTCGTATTGAAGCTATATTCGCTCTTATACCAAATAATATCATGGATAAAAACGTCCACATATAAAAATAAATGTAGACGTTTTTGTCCAATGCGTTAAATTTTAAATAATATTTCATATTTTATTATAATCACTTATGCTTTACTGATTCTTTGAGCAGATGAGGATAATTTTTTGCACAATGTAAAATGCGATAAATTATTACATTGACTTCAATAAAACTATATAATTAATTTATTAAAATTAAAACTTTTTTAGAAAATATGCAATATTAGGCCAACAATTGCAAGTACGTCTATAATATAAAGCATCGGGTGCACTTCCCTGGCTTTTCCCCTGATAATCTTAATGGCTGTGTAGAAAAGCAGGCCCCATATAATTCCCTGTGTAATATTGTAAGTAAGAGGAATTAATATAAAAGCCAAAAATGCAGGCAGGCTTTCCTCATAATTTTTCCAGTCAAGGCTAACAATGCCGGTCATCATGAATAGGCCCACTATCACAAGTACAGGAGCAGTTGCAATAGCAGGAATAAAGCTTAGAATGGGAGAAAAAAACATAAAAGGCAAAAACAGCAGTCCAGCTACAACTGCTGTAAGGCCTGTCCTTCCGCCCTCTTCTATACCGGCAGCGCTTTCAATATATGTTGTGCCCGATGATGTTCCGAAAAGGCCTGAAATTGTTGTTGAGACAGCGTCAACCAGAAGTGCTTTATGCCCGTTTATAGGCTGGCCTTCTTTATCAACAAGTCCAGCTGTGGTGGCAATTCCTAAAAACGTTGATATGCTGTCAAACATATCAGTAAAAAGCAATGCAAAAATTGGGCCAATTAAGGAAAACTTCAAAGCACCAAGAATATCAAGCTGAAAAAATACAGATAATGACGGCAGTGCAAAGACCCTTGTTGGCATTGTAACTAAAGGAGTCTCAATAAACTGGGACACAATCAGTGCAACAATTGAAGTAGCGGCTATACCTATAATAAGAGCGCCTTTTATTCTTTTTACCACTAAAAAACCGGTAAGCAGCAGTCCGCCGACAAAAATTGCTGTTGTCGGGTTTATGCCCCCAAAAGCAATGGTAGTTGCAGGATTTGGAACAATAAAATCTACAGACCTCAGCCCAATTAAAGCAATAAATAAACCAATACCGCCGGCAACTGCATAACGTATTGAAGCAGGGACTGCCCTGAGTATTATGGTCCTTACTTTTGTAAGAGAAAGGATAATAAAAATAATGCCTGAAATAAAAACTGCGCCAAGGGCTGTCTGCCATGAAAATCCGCCCCCAAGAACCATGGTATAGGTAAAGAATGCATTTAAACCCATTCCTGGGGCCAGGGCATAAGGAAGATTTGCAAAAAGGCCCATAAAGATAGAGGATAATGATGACACCAAAACTGTAGCAAATAATACACCGTTAAAATCCATTCCGGAATCTGAAAGTATCGCGGGATTTACTACAATGATATAGCTCATAGTCAAAAAAGTCGCAATTCCCGCAAGAACCTCAGTCCTGGCAGATGTCCCTCTTTTCTTGAAAGAAAAAAATTTTTCCATCATCACTCCTTTTTCTGTTTTTTTATATAAAAAATATTTTTAGGAAAACTTAAGGGATAAAATAAAAAATTTTTGATTAAATGATATTTTTAATTAAAACCTTATAAATGTCTACAATAAAATTAAAAATATTCTAAAATAATTAAATTTTTTTTAATAAAAAATTTATTATTGATTTTTAAAATTTCTAAAAATGATGTATTTGGGTTGTAATCTTTTAAATAATCATATAATGAGGCTGCGTTTATTTTGCTAGATTTTAATTACCCGGGGTGTTTCTTTTTCTGTTATATTATGTTTCATAAAGTAACCCGGATAATCAATTTATTTTATCATTGTTCCTGAATTATGCTTTTTGCCTTATAATGTAAATTTAAAATTATTCCATGTTCTCTGTAAAAAGTTTTATTAATAAATTAGCAAGAGGAACAAGAAATAAAAATAATAAAAGTAAGATCTAAAAAAGAAATGAGGGATTTTGTTTATTTGCCCCAAAAACTTTTTGAAGACAATCCCTGCTACATCCCCCCTGTTTGGCTTGATGAAATAAAAGCATATACTTCAAAAAATAATCCTATACTAAAAAATGCCGATTTTGAGCTTTTTTTGGCATTGGATGATAATGGAGATGCTGCAGGCAGGATAATTTCATATATTGATTTTAATCATAACAAATTCTACAAGACAGATATGGGATTTTTTGGAGCCTTTGAATGTATTAATAATGAACAGACAGCAAAAATGCTTATTGAGGCAGCGGAAACTTATTTAAAAGAAAAAAATATGTCATCAGTAAGGGGGCCAATCAATCCGTCGGCAGAAAACTGGGGTTTTGTTTTTAAAGGCTGCAAAACCCCTCCTGTTTTTATGTCTCCCTGGAATCCTTTTTATTATAATGATTTCTTTACGCGCGGGGGCTATAAAAAAGCAAAGGATCTTCTTGTATATGAAGCTGATGTTAAAAAAGGATACAGGCTCCCTGAAAGATATATAAATTTTATTGAAAAGTTTAAAAAACGATATCCTGGTATAAGCATTAGAAGAATTAATATGGGCCGCATCATAGAAGATGCAATATCTATTTGGGAAATATCCAATACAGCGCTGGCAGGCAATTGGGGTTTTGTTCCGCTTGAGCTTGATGTCATGCAGGACATGCTTTCTAAACTCCGCCTTATTGTTGATCCTGACGCTGTATGGATGGTTGAAGACTCAGGAAAAGCTGTCGGCTTTTGTCTGGGATTTCCGGATATTAATATCCTGCTGAAACAAATAAAGGGCAACCTCCTTCCTTTTGGATGGATTAAACTTCTGTATGGCGCTAAAAAACTGACGGATTACAGGCTTTTTGCCCTGGCAGTGCATCCGGACTGGAAAGGCAAAGCTTTGGACGCTATTATGTATATTAATCTGCACAAACACCTGGCTCATAAAAGGATACGGATGGAAGCCAATTATATTTTGGAAGACAACTTCCATATCAGGAACTCACTTGAAAAACTGGGCTTTATGCATTCAAAGACATATCGTATTTATGAAAAAGCACTGGAAAAACATACTCCGGCAAGAGAAAACCACTTATAAAGGATAGTTACAGATGGCATTTTTTAATTTGTAACTGAAGATTTACCTGGATTAAATTCATGACTGCGCTAAAATACTGTCCGGGTTTAACTGCCGGAACATCCAAAAAAGAACGTAAAGACTTTATTAAAATGGGTATTTATGATATAGAAGAAATTAAATGCAAAAAAATACCAGTAAATTTGATTTGTTTTGGGATAAATGATAAATCTTACTGAAAAAGAAATAATTGAATATTTCCATAAATGCTTCACAAGCGTGGATGGATTATGGTTTTTAAAAGTTGAAGAAACATATGGTTTTGACACTGCACTTGAACTTGATAAAAAAGTATGGTTAATACTGCCCAAGATACAGGCAAGGTTTCTAAAGGAAAGAATACAGTTAAAGACAGGTTGTGCAGCTACTTTACTTGAAGCATTAAAGACAAAGCTTGCTCTTGACGGGTTCAAATTTGAATTAAATAAGAAAGACAGCAGTATTGAAGCTTTAATAACTGAATGCCCCTGGCACAATATCCTGAAAAAAGCTAAAAGGGAGGAACTTTCTTCCACTATAGGTTCTGTTATATGCCCTGCAGAGTATAAAGTGTTTGCTGCAGAATTTAATCCGGGTATAAAACTAAAGATTTCCGGCAGTTTATGCACTGGTAAAAAATCTTGTACTTTGCGGTTTACTTTACCCTGCGCTGCCCTGTGAAATAATATAAAATAATGAAAATTTTATTTTTTTGCAGGTCTTATATAAATTATATGAATTGTTACAGCAATTGCAACAACTGCTAAAATAATCCTCACAAGTAATATTTTCACAGCAAAATATGCTGAAAAACCAATAGCTATCCATAAAAGGGATATAGCAAATATTTTAATTTTTAAAGGAATACCTTTTCCCTGCCAGTAATTTCTCAAATATTTCCCGAATATCCTGTTACATGTCAGCCACCTGTACATTGTTTCTGAACTTTTTGCAAAAAGAGCTGCTGCAACAAGTAAAAAAGGTGTTGTGGGCAGGACAGGAATAAATATGCCCAGGATGCCAAGCCCAACAAAAAAACATCCAAGGGATATAAGTGTTATTTTTTTAGCTTTTGTCAGAGGTTTTCTGTCTTTACATTCCAGGTTTTTCATTTATCTTTCTTTAAAATATTGAAGGAACACCTTCAAATAATAAACTGTTTTTACCGATATTTAAACATATTTTATTATTGCCAGTTTATGCCTTATAATACCTTTTATGGAATATTTCGCAAAATCAGATATTGGAAATATCAGGGAAAAAAATGAAGATTTTTTCTATACCTCAGATAATCTTTTCATTGTTGCCGATGGCATGGGCGGCCATAATGCCGGTGAAGTTGCAAGCAGGGCTGCTGTGGAAGCATTTGCCGGTTTTTTTAAAAATAATATAAACCCTGGGGCAGCGCAGGAAAACCCGGTTAAAGAGAAAATAAAAACTCTTCTAACATCAGCAATTTTACATGCAAACGACTGCGTTTTAAAACTGGCTGATTCAAAACCTTTATATAAGGGAATGGGTACAACCTTTACAGGCTGCTTTATACTGCATGAAAATAAAGCTTACAGCGCCCATGTAATCCATGCGGGTGATAGCAGGCTCTATTTAAAAAGAGGCAGGAATTTATTACTTATAACAGAAGACCATACAATTGTGGGTAAAATGTACAGGGATGGAATAATCACATATGAACAATCTTTTTCACATCCGCTAAAAAATTATCTTGAAAATGTTCTTGGCCTTGAAGATGGTTTTAAATCTGATTATACAAGCATTGCGCTTCAGAAAAGTGATGTGCTGCTTCTTTGTTCGGATGGTTTGAATTCAATGATTAAAGATACTGAAATAAACCAAATAATAACAAAATACATAAGTCCTGAAAAAATAACTGATGCTCTTATCAGGAAAGCTAAAACCAATGGCGGAAATGATAATATTACTGTAATTACAATAAAAATTTAATATAGAAAACATGCCCGGAGAAAAAAATAATCAAAAACCACCTGATATGCCGCAAAACAGGCTTACAGGGACTGTTATAAATAAAAGATATAATATACAGTATAAAATTGCCTCAGGAGGCATGGCTGAAATTTATGCCGGGCAGGATATGAAGCTGCATAAAAAAGTTGCAATTAAAATATTAAATGAGTCTTATTCCGGCATTAAAAGCTTTACAGCAAGATTCCAGAGAGAAGCCCAGATACTGTCAAGGCTTAAAAGCCCCAATATAATCTCTGTTTATGACTTCGGTGAGTTTAATGGTATGTATTACATTGTGCTGGAATTTGTAGACGGCGCAAGCCTTAAGGAATTGATTGATAAGAATGGCGCCATAACTCCTGGCACTGCAGCAAATTACTGCATACAAATCTGCAATGCACTTGAGCTTGCGCATGATAATAATTTAATACACAGAGATATAAAACCGCAGAATATACTTTTGGACAAAAACGGCTTACTTAAGGTCACAGACTTTGGGATTGCAAAGTTTACCGCAGCAGATATAACTAAAACTGTTAATATTTTAGGCACAGCACATTATCTTTCACCTGAGCAGGCGCAGGGCAAAGCACTTGATAACAGGACTGACATATATTCCCTTGGCATACTTATGTATGAAATGCTTACAGCAGATGTTCCTTTTCGCGGGGGCAGTTCAATAGACATCAGTATAAGGCACATAAGTGAAAAACCTCAGGCTCCATCTGAAATAAACAGCAGCATACCTCCAGGAATTGAAGCTATTATTATGAAATGCCTTGAAAAAAATCCTGATGACAGGTACAGCAATATTGCAAACTTAAAAATAGACCTTGAAAATTTTATAAGCAACAGGCCCCTGTCTTTTGAAAATATTCATAAAAATGGTTATAAAAAAAATGGAGTTATCAAAGGGTTTTACAAATCGAGTGTTGATAGCAGGAGCCATTCTCCAGCAGGCCTTAAAGATTACTACCATTTTAATACTTTGCACAGAAAAATAATAACCGGCCTTATCTATGCTGCAGCAGTTATGGCATTTCTTTTTATTACTTTTTTAATATTATTTTTACTGGCACAAACAAATTTAAAAAATATAATTGCCAGGCCTGAAACGCTTATTGTACCGCAACTTGAAAACACAGATTTTTTTAGCGCAGAAAAAATACTTTCAGGCTCAGGTCTTTTGCTTATAAAAAAAAGCAGCCTGTTCAGTGAGGAAATCATAAAAGATTATATCATTAAACAGGAACCCCCGGCCGGAACTGAAGTAGAGAAAAACACAGCAATAAATGTTACTGTTAGTTTGGGCACTGAAAGAATCACAGTTACAGTTCCAAATGTGCTCTCGCTTAATAAGGAAGATGCAGAAGAAATTCTTAAAAAAGCAGGACTTGCTGCAGGCAAGATTTCAGAACAATACAGCGATATTTACAAGAGCAATACTATTATAGGCCAGTCACCTTTGCCGATGTCTGAGGTTGCAGAAAACAGTACTGTTGACCTTAAAATAAGTGCCGGTGCAGAGCTTATAACTGTTCCTGATTTTAAAGGTTATGACTATTATTTTGCCAAATCAAATCTGGAAGCTCTTGGACTAAATGTTATTACCAAAAAAAATATGGACTCAAACTTAAGCCCCGGAACAGTCATTGGCACTTATCCGGGTGAAGGATCAACAGTTTATAAAAATACTTATATCACTTTATTTATTTCCACTAATGAAGAGCTTATCCAGGTGCCTGATCTTGCAGGGCTTAATTTTGAAAAAGCAGTAGAAATTCTTGGTGCAAAGGGTATTTTTTATGAAATAAACTATATTGATGTTAATTATGCAGTGCAGGAAAATATTATAATTGCCCAGTTCCCGGAACCGCAGGATTTCATACATTCAAATGATAAAATTATAATTTTTGTTGGACGCTCCCTGCAGTGATGCCAATAGACTCATATTTTTGGGCTCTGTGAGTTTTAAAATCAAAATCTTTTAAATTAGAATATTTTTTAATTATATTTTTAAGATAACTTTTTACTATTTTTATCATTCTTCCAGGATTATTCTGCGCACCCCCCATAGGCTCATAAATAATTTTATCTATAACCCCAAGTTTTAACAAATCCCTTGAAGTTAATTTAAGAGCTCTTGAGGCCAGTTTTGCTGCAGAGGAGTCTCTCCACAAAATAGAAGCGCAGCCTTCCGGTGATATAACAGAGTAAGTTGAGTTTTCAAGCATCATTATAAAATTACCGATTGCAAGGGCAAGAGCTCCACCGCTTCCTCCCTCGCCGATAAGCACGGTTATGGTTGGAACATCAAGTGAAAACATCTCGTATATACTCCTTGCAATAGCGCCCGCCTGTCCCGAGTCCTCTGCTTCAAGTGCAGGGTAAGCGCCCGGAGTGTCAATAAAAGTCACCAGGCAAAAACCGAATCTTTGCGCAATATCCATTATCCTTGCAGCTTTCCTGTACCCCTGCGGCATGCTTGAACCGAAATTATATTCAATTCTTTCTTTTATGCCGCTTCCCTTATTATGCCCTATTACTGCAACTGTGCTGCCGTCAAGAATTCCAAGTCCTGTAATAATTGATTTATCATCATAGCCCTGCCTGTCTCCTGAAAAAGATATAAAATCATCAAATATGCCATTTATATAATCAGGCGTATGGGGCCTTTTTTCATCCCTTGATAATTCAACTATTCGCCACGACTTTATTGCTTCTCTTTCAACCTTCCTGTAATTTTCTATTTTTTCTGCAAGTTTTTTTTCAGCATCATTGAAATGAACACCGCTAAACCCGGTTATTCTCTTAAGTTTTTCGATTTTAAAAACAGATTTTAACGTATCCTTTAAAAAACTCTTGTGCAGATTTTTTATTTTTTCAACTTCCATTTATTTTTTTACGGATTTAAATTTTTATTTGTAAACATAAACAAAAGCTTCCCCAGCACATCCCTCATATCATGCCTTTTTACAATCATATCAACAAGCCCGTTCTTAAGATTTCTTTCTGCCAGCCCGAAATCAGCAGGCACTTCCTTTTTAATAGTTTGTTCAACCACCCTGGGCCCGGCAAAACAGAAAAGTGCCCCTGGCTCAGTTATTATAATGTCTGCAACCGTTGCAAAGCTTGCGCTCACTCCCCCGGTAGTAGGATGTGTTATTATGCAGAAATAGGCAAGTCCTTCCTGCTTTAGCCTTTTTATGCATGAAACTGTTTTAGCCATTTGCATGAGAGAAATAATGCCTTCCTGCATTCTTGCACCGCCTGAGGCACAAAAAATTAACAGGGGAAGATTTTTTTCAATGCTGTTATCGGCAGTTATTTTTATTTTTTCTCCTACAACGCTTCCCATGCTTCCGCCCATAAAATTGAAATCCATGACACAAATCGAGGCCATTATTCCTTTTATTGCAGCTTCTCCGGCAACAACAGCTTCATTTATGCCTGATTTCTGTATGGCTTCCTCAATCCTTTCACTGTATGGCTTTAAGTCTTGAAACTTCAAGAAATCCACAGAATGCATATCTTTTGCAAGTTCTGTAAAGCTGCCGGGATCTGCAGTTATTTTTATTCTTTCATGCGCAGAAAGCATGTCGTGGAAACCGCAATGCACACAGACTTTAAGGTTGCCTATAAAGTCTTCTTCGCTTATATTTTTCCCGCATTTTTTACAAATTATTTTTTCCATTAATTTATTACTCGACAAACTTTTTAAAACCTATGGTTACGTTATGGCCCCCGAAACCCATTGAGTTTGAAAGGGCATAATCAACTTTTTTTTCCACGCTTTTATTTGGCGTAAAATTCAGCCCTCCGCAGTTTATATCAGGATTATCAAGATTTATTGTCGGAGGTATAAAATCATTTTTTACTGCAAGCACGGTTGCGACTGCCTCTATTGCGCCGGCAGCACCAAGGCAATGCCCGTGCATTGACTTGGTAGAGCTTATGTTTAATTGTTCTGCATATTTGCCAAAACAGTTTTTAATTGCAACGCTTTCAACAACATCATTTAAAGGTGTTGCGGTGCCGTGTGCATTTATATAATCTATTTTACTCTTGTCAACTTCGCCTTCCGCCAGGCAATTATTTATGCACCTTATGACATTTGCGCCAGTTTCTTCAAGCGCTGTCATATGGAATGCCTCACCGCTCATTCCATATCCGAATATTTCAGCATATATATTTGCACCTCTTGAAACTGCATATTCAAGTTCCTCAAGTATAAATATACCGGAGCCTTCCCCCATTACAAAACCATCCCTGTCAACATCAAAGGGCCTTGATGCTTTTTTTGGCTCATCATTTCTTGAAGACATCGCATTCATATTTGAAAAACCGGCCATTCCAAGGGGAGTTATTGCAGCCTCGCTTCCTCCCGCTATCATAACTTTTGCCGCTCCTCTTTTTATTATTTCAAAAGCATCGCCTATTGAATTTGACCCGGCTGCACATGCAGTGGTTGCAGAACTTACAGGACCTTTGGCTCCGGTAAAAATGGACACCTGCGCTGCTGCCATATTGCAGATTATCATAGGTATTAAAAAAGGCGTGACCCTTGCAGCTCCGCGCTCAAGCAGTATTTTATGCTGAACCTCAAGCGTCAGCAGCCCTCCTATTCCGCTTCCAACATAAACTCCTGTATCATTTTCATTTGAAGAGCTTATATCAAGATTTGCATCTTTTACTGCCATCGATGCTGCAGCAACTGCAAACTGTGCAAACCTGTCCATTCTTTTTGAAGCTTTAAAATCCATATAATCAGAAGGATTAAAATCCTTGATTTGTGCAGCTATTTTTGTAGAATGGCCCGAAGTATCAAATGTATCAATAAGGCTTGCGCCGGACTTTCCCGAAATAAGTGCTGCTTCAAACTCATCAAGACCTGTACCAATGGCAGATATTACTCCCATGCCGGTAATAACTACACGCCTGTCGCATTTATTTTTTTCTGTCATGTATCTATTCCTTGCCTGTTTTTATTTATTTTAAAAATGTTTTATATTATAACCTTTGCTATACCCGGGAAATATTTATCTTTTTAAATAAAGTTAAATGCCCATTCCGCCATCAATGCTTATTACGGTGCCTGTTATATATTCAGAATCAGGGCCTGCAAGAAAAACTGCCGCCTTTGCCACATCTTCAGGCTTACCGAGTTTTCCTGAAGGTATTGCGCCAATGAGGCTTTCTTTTATTTTATCGCCAAGTTTTTGGGTCATTTCTGTTTCAATGTATCCGGGGGCAATAGCATTTACATTAATATTCCTGCTTGCAACTTCCCTTGCAAGTGATTTTGTAAGCCCGATAAGGCCCGCCTTTGAGGCTGAATAATTACACTGCCCTGCATTTCCCCTTACGCCTACTATTGATGAAATATTAATTATTCTTCCGCTTCTTCTTTTGACCATATGTTTAACAGCATATTTTGAACAAATAAAAGCTCCTGTAAGATTAATATCAATTACCTTTTTCCAGTCATCAAGGCTCATCCTTAGAATCAGATTATCTGCTGTTATTCCGGCATTATTTACAAGTATATCAACAGCTTCCCTTTCATTTATTATTTCCTGGATTTTTTCTTCCACTGAAAGTTCATTTGTAACACTTGCATTTTTAAAAAATACTTTATTTTTTCCATATTTTTTTTCAAACTCTTCAACAGTTTCATTCCCTGCCGGGCTGTTGACATCAAATATATAAACGCAGGCGCCTTCAGCCAAAAAAACCTCAGAGATTTTCTTGCCTATTCCTGCCGCGCCGCCTG
>VGAZ01000041.1 GCA_016870615.1 Actinomycetota bacterium
ATTCTTTTTTGCGGGGTGGAGCAGTCTGGTAGCTCGTCGGGCTCATAACCCGAAGGTCATAGGTTCGAATCCTATCCCCGCTACCAAATTCCTTGTTTACCGCACTCCTTAAATTCATGCTGTTTTTTATAAAACCATTTTGATATATTAATCAAATGAATCATTTAAGCAATCAAAGATATTATATGGCCGCAATTGTAATTACAGTTGTATTTTTAGCCATATTGGCAATTTCCGGCTGTGCCATGATTACAGATTTTAAAAATAATATTGTAAGCAGGATTAATAAAAGCGATACTGAAAAAGCGGCAGTGCAGACAGTGCAGGAGTTTTTTGATGCAGTTATTGAAAGTGATTATGAGAGGGCATATTCATATATTTATACAGAAAAGCATGAATATCGCACTTTCAAAGACTTTGAGGATGAATTTAAAGATGTGACATCGATTATAAAAGTTGATGCAAAATGGATAGAAGTTAAAAACAATATTGCTGTTGTAGGAATTGATCTTATTGACACTTATGATGGCGAAGAAAAAATATACAAGGATATTGAGGTTTCCCTAATAAAGGATTCTGCTGATACCTGGAAAATAAATTTCTGGAACTGAAGTATTTTTTGGCTATTATTGTTGCATCAAAAAAAATAAGAAAGGTTTAAATGAAAGTACTTTTTTTGGGAGACATTATTGGAAATCCCGGCCGCACTGCAGCAGTGCGGGATTTGCCCTGGGTAATTAATAATAATGAAATTGATATTGTAATTGCAAATGGTGAAAATGCCGCAGGCGGCATTGGCATAAGCCCCCAGATTGCAGACATGCTTTTAAGTTCTGGAATTGATGTGCTGACATCCGGCAATCATATTTACAAAAAAAAAGAGATATATGACTATATAGATAATGAACCAAGGCTTTTAAAACCTGCAAATTTTCCTCCCTCTACTCCCGGCAATGGCTATTATATTTTTTCGTCAAAAAAAACAGGAGATAAAAAAGTTGCGGTCATAAATTTATGCGGCCGCGTTTTCCTGGATTCATATGATTGCCCTTTCAGGAAAGCAGATGAAATTCTTGATGAAATAAGCAAAATAACTTCTTTAATAATCGTGGATTTTCATGCAGAAGCAACAAGCGAAAAAATTGCCATGGGCTGGTATCTTGACGGAAGGGCAAGCGCTGTTATTGGCACCCACACACATGTGCAGACAGCAGATGAGCGCATACTTCCCGCAGGTACGGCATATATTTCTGATGTGGGAATGACCGGGCCCCGTGATTCGGTGATAGGCGTAAAAAAAGAGCTTATTATAGAGAGGTTTTTAAAAATGATGCCCCAGAAATTTGTAGTTTCCGGAAGCGATATCTGGATAAATGGGGCCATTATTGAAATAGATGAAAAAAGCGGTCTGGCAAAAAGTATTTTAAGGTTAAACTACTCTGCAGGCTAGGATAAAATGCAGCAAAATAGTGTTATAGAAACAGTAAGAAAAACAATAAAGAATTACCATATGCTCCAATATGGCGATTCTGTGCTGGTATCATTATCCGGCGGGCCGGACTCTATATTTCTTGCGCATGCTCTTTTGCAGCTACGGGATTTTTATGGGTTAAAAATTTACTGTGCTCACCTGGATCATATGACAAGGCAGGGTGGTTCAGCAAAAGATGCAGACTTTGTCGAATCTTTTTGCAGGCGCCTTGGCTTAAAACTTTTTAAGGAGCAAATCGATGCAGGCAAATGGTGCATTCAAAACAGGTTTTCCTTCCAGGAGGGAGCAAGAATATTAAGGATTAATTTCCTTTCAGAAACTGTAAATGCAAATGGCATAAAAAAAATTGCAGTGGGCCATACTGCTGATGATAATCTTGAAACTTTTTTTATCAATCTTTTAAGGGGCTCAGGGATGAGGGGCCTGGGCGGCATAAGGCCGGTTGAAAAAATGTTTATAAGGCCCATAATTGAATGCTCAAGAGCCGAAATAATAGATTACCTTGAAAAAAATAATTTAGAATACTGCATAGATAAAACCAATCTCGAAAATACATATTTGCGCAATAAAATAAGAAACCTCCTGCTGCCGTTTATCCGGAAAAATATAAAGCTGGGATTTGAAAAAGCAATTTTAAATACAATTAAAATATTGAGGGAAGAAGATAAATATTTATCAGAGCTTGCCGGCAGCTATCTTGAAAAAGAGGCAATATTTAAAAAAGCTGCTAAGATAAATAAATATTCGGGTTTGAAAAATACGGAAGTAAAAGAAGAAAATAAGCATGAAAAATCCTTTTTGCAGCAGCAAGCTTTAAAGCCTGAAATTACAGGAATTGAAATACCTCTTTCAAGGTTGAGCCAATTTCCTGATGCATTTAAAAGGAGGGTTATAATTGCTGCGGTAAATGCCATTATGGGCGGCACTGCAGATATTAAAAGCGCAAGCCTTCAAAGCTGTTTAGAATTTGCGTTTGCCAGCGGGGAAAATAAGACGGTAAGCTTTGCAGACGGTATAAAAGTAAAAAAGGAATGTGACTTGCTTAAGATTTTTATCAGTTATGGCAATGGCGCAGTATTTTTGGACAAAAAAGCCATTAAGAAGTACAGTATTGAGCCGGGCAAAAAAATAAAAGCAGACAGTCTTGGCATTGCTGTTTTTTCTGAAATATTAAATATAGAGGAAGTTAAAGAAAAACTATCAGAAAACAGAAAGAATAAGGATATTGAAAAATTATTAAAAGAAAAAACAAATAAGGCAGCTGAGGCTTATATGGATTTTGATAAAGTCCGCTTTCCAGTTTATTTGAGAACCTGGAAGCAAAAAGAGGGCGATTCTTTTATGCCATTTGGCATGAATAAACACAAAAAACTTCATGATTTCTTTATAGATGAAAAAATTCCTGTAAGCGAAAGAATTAAAATACCGGTGTTTTTAGATGAAGAAAAAATAATATGGGTGGGAAGACACAGGATTGATAACAGAGTCAAAATTAAAAGAAAAACAAAAAAAATATTATATATAAAAATTTTTGATATTTAGTGTTATTATTTTAAATATATCATTTAATAAATTTAAAAGGATATTTATTATTAATATGGTTAGTGAAAATGACATAAGAGTACTTATTGATGAAAAAACTTTAAGAAAAAAAGTTTCGGAGCTAGGTAAGCTTATAACAAAGGATTACAGAGATAAAAAGCCGGTTCTTGTCGCAATCCTTAAGGGTTCGTTTATTTTTGTTGCAGATATATGCAGGTATATAAAGATTCCCGTGATGTTTGATTTTATGGCAGTTTCAAGCTACGGAAATGCCCGCGTAAGTTCAGGCATTGTAAGAATTACAAAAGACCTTGACACAAATATTGAAGGCAGGGATATTATAATAATTGAAGATATTATAGACAGCGGCCGAACCCTTAATTATCTTATCAAGAATCTTAAAGCAAGAAATCCCGCAAGCATAGAAGTGTGCGCGCTTCTTGATAAAAATGTCCCGAGGAAAACCTCAAATGAAGTTAAATATAAGGGGTTTGACATACCAAACAAATATGTCATAGGCTATGGTCTTGATGTGGGGGAAAAATACAGGAACCTTGCATATATTGGCTATATTGAAGAATAAAAGCTTTAAATAAAAACAACCGTCAGTGGCTTTTATTTAAAGCATTTTTATTATATAAATTGCTAAAAAATGTATAATAATTTACCTTTGTTTTAAAGCTTAAAAAATCATACAAAATCTGCTGGCTGCTTTAAAGTGTAAAAACTTTGTAAAAATCCCCAATACATGTTTTATGGCATTTTCTTAATTGCACAAAATAATATATAATAGCATTGAAATTTTAGCATAAAAGGAGTTGTTTTTAATTTGAAAAGAAGTTTTAAGAATATAGCTCTTTTAATCCTGCTTATTGTAGTTATATTCCTTATATTCAGGAATCCGCTTTTTATGGCGCCGCAGGTTAAAGAGCTGAATTTAAATGAGTTTGTTGAAAAAGTCAATAATAATGAAATAAATACTGCCGAGCCTTTAAATATCAAAGGTTCAGACAAAATAATAGAGGGCAAGCTTACAGACGGCTCATCCTTTAAAGTTTCATATCTTGAAAACTATGATCTTACGGCACTGCTTCTTGAAAAAAATATACCATTTCTGGTTGACAACCAGAAACAGTCAATATGGGTGCAGTTGCTTATAGGCGCCCTGCCATTCCTCCTTATATTCGGCCTTATATTTTTTATGATGAACCAGCTTCAGGGAGGCGGATCAAAAGTCATGCAGTTTGGAAAAAGCAGGGCCCGCGTTGCAAACAAGTCAAAGACCAGGGTGACCTTCAAGGATGTTGCAGGCGCAGATGAGGCCATTGAGGAGCTTCGGGAAATTGAGGAGTTTCTTGAAAATCCTTCAAAGTTTAAGGCTATGGGCGCAAAGATTCCAAAAGGGGTGCTGCTTTACGGCCCTCCCGGGACAGGCAAAACACTGCTTGCCCGCGCTGTAGCAGGGGAAGCCGGTGTGCCCTTCTTTTCAATATCCGGTTCAGAATTTGTTGAAATGTTTGTGGGTGTTGGCGCATCGCGCATCAGGGACTTGTTCGGCCAGGCAAAAGCATCACAGCCTTCAATAATATTTATGGATGAAATAGATGCAGTTGGGCGCCACAGGGGAGCAGGCCTTGGGGGCGGCCATGATGAGCGCGAACAGACCTTAAACCAGCTGCTTGTTGAAATGGACGGATTTGACCAGGACAGCACAGTAATACTTATTGCTGCAACTAACAGGCCTGATATTCTTGATCCGGCGCTACTTCGGCCAGGCAGGTTTGACCGCCAGATTGGCGTTGACAGGCCGGATCTTGTAGGAAGGGAACAAATACTTGAGATACATGCTAGAGGAAAGCCTCTTGATAAAGATATAAATTTAAAGACAATTGCAAAGGAAACCCCCGGATTTACCGGGGCGGACCTTGCAAATATATTCAATGAGTCATCACTTCTTGCGGCACGGCACAATAAGAAGAAGATAAGCATGTTTGAGATAGAAGATGCTATTGAAAGAGTAATAGCGGGACCTGAGAAAAAAACAAGGGTAATATCTGAAGAAGAAAAAAGAATAATTGCGTATCATGAAGCAGGACATGCACTTCTTTCACATATACTGCCAAATACTGACCCGATTCATAAGATTTCAATTATCTCAAGGGGAAGGGCGCTTGGTTATGTTATTACACTTCCTGAAGAGGATAAATACTTAAAATCTAAAAAAGAGCTGCTGGACAATGTTACCCAGCTTCTTGGCGGCAGGGTAAGTGAAGAGATGAACTTTGATGATATTACAAGCGGGGCGCAAAATGACCTTGACAGGGCAACAAAGCTGACACGCAAAATGGTAACTGAGTTTGGTATGAGTAAAAGTATAGGACCTGTCACATACAAGACTGATGAAGAAGAAGTGTTTTTGGGCAAAGAGATTATCTCAAGGCCGCATTACAGTGAGGAAGTAGCCTCTGCAATTGATAAAGAAATAAACAGTATAATAACTGATTGTTATGAAAAGGCGCGCGTCATACTAAGTGAAAACAGGGAAGCTTTAACCATGCTTGCCAATACTCTTATAGAAAAAGAGACGCTTTCAAGGGAACAGGTTATGAACATGCTGTTTAATGTCAAGAGCCAGAAGAAAATAAAAAACGGCGACAATGATACAGGCGGCGCTAAGAAAGCAGCTTCAAAACCGGCAGGCGCTAAAAAGAATGCGGATAAAAGCAGTGATAATGGCGGCAGAAACCGTGCCAGGAGCAGGGTCAAATCTTCACTGTCAGAGCATGGGGAGCAAGGCGGCAAGCAGTGATCGACTCAAATCCTGCAGCTCATGCAAGCATGAATTTTTTTCTTGAATGATTTCAGGGCTGATATTTTAATAATATAAAAGCGGAAAGTTTTAAAAATACTTTCCGCTTTTTGCAATAGAGGTTTAAAAATACATTCCATATTATATTGAAGGTGCCAGCTTTAAAATCACTGGATAATAATTGCGTGCTGACACAAGTCTGCATGATATGTTATTATTACAATATATATATCAAGATGAGTATTTAAAGATTTATACACTTATTTTTATTGCAGATTTTCATGATATCATAATAAACAGTAACTGTTTGATTTGCTTTTCAAAAGGAGTTCAAAAAAGTGGACAAGAAATTAATAGAAGAAGGTGTAAGATTAATACTTAAAGGAATAGGCGAGGACGTGCAGCGTGAAGGCCTGGCAAGGACCCCCCAGAGGGTTGCTGAAATGTATGAGGAGCTATTCAGCGGCATAGGCAAAGAACCTGAGGAACTGCTCCAGCCTTTATTTGATGAAAATCATGACGAAATGATAATAGTTAAGGATATATCGTTTTATTCAGTATGCGAACATCACATGGTACCATTTGTAGGCAAAGCGCATATTGCCTATGTGCCCAATAAATCGGGCAAAATAGTTGGGCTGAGCAAGTTAAGCAGGGTCCTGGAAGTGGCCTCCAGGCGGCTGCAGGTGCAGGAAAGGCTCACAACAATAGTTGCAGATGCAATAATGAAAAAGCTTGAGCCAAGGGGCGCTATGGTTATAATTGAAGCTGAGCACCTCTGCATGAGCATAAGAGGAGTCAAAAAGCCAAATACTATAACTGTTACATCGGCAGTAAGGGGCCTTTTCAGGCAAAATCCGGCATCTCGCGCTGAAGCAATGGCGCTTATTAAAGCAGGCAAATAATAATACAGGGACTTATGGGATACAGAATAAGAAAATTAGATATAAAAACCAAAAAGCAGGGTCTGGATGAATTTGCAAAAATAGGTTCAACTGCAGCCGGCCAGGTTATCATGGTAAACAAGATATTCCCCCTTGCACTGAAAGTAAAAGGGCTCAACCCCCGTGGAGCTGATATTTTAAAGCAGGAAATGCTTGCAAGAAATGGTGATGTCGTAACTTCCAGGGATAATTTAATACAACTGGAAGGCCTTGTTGATGTAATAATACTTGGAACTGAAAAATCCATGAAAAGCCTGGCGGATAAAATAAAAGTCCAGCCGTTTGGTTTAAAAAAACTCTCAACAGAGATTATAGAATATATTGATTTTTTAAATAAGGGGCAGGCCACTTCTATATACAAAGCAGGCAAAAAAATTATTGATATAAAAAAAGAATCCCCGTTAATAATGGGTATACTGAATGTGACGGATGATTCTTTTTATGATGGCGGAAAATATTTCAATGAAAAGGATATAAGGCAAAGAATTGATGCCATTATTTCAGAAGGCGCCGGAATTATTGATATTGGCGGCATGTCCACAAGGCCCGGCTCAAAACCTGTGAGCATTGAGATTGAATTAAGCAGGGTTTTGCCGCCCATCAAATATGCAAGGGAAGCAATTGATGCCAGGCTAAAAGATAATAATTTTTATAAAAACAATATACTTATTTCATGTGACACATACAGGCATGAAGTTGCAATTGAGGCTGTTGCAAACGGCGCAGACATAATAAATGATATTAGCGGGCTTACTTTTGATGATAATATGGCTGCAGCTGTTTCAGATTTAGGGGCAGGGCTTATAATTATGCATATAAAAGGCACGCCGGAAAATATGCAGGAAAACCCTGTTTATGAAAACTTAATAGATGAAATATATGATTTTCTGTATTTACAGGCAGATTATGCAAAACAGGCAGGCATAAATTCGCAAAGCATTATAATAGATCCCGGCATTGGTTTTGGAAAAACTCTTGAGCACAATCTTTATATCATACAGAGGCTTAAGGATTTCAGGAATATGGGGTATCCTGTACTTGCTGGCGCCTCAAGAAAATCATTTATCGGGGCCTTGCTTGGAAAAGAAAAAGGCAAACCTGCGCCTGCAGGGCAAAGGCTTGAAGGAAGTATTGCTGCTGCTGTCTATTCCTTTATAAATGGGGCAAATATTTTAAGGGTGCATGACGTGGCGCAAACTGTAAATGCTCTAAAAATAGCAGCAGCAATAAAAAACATATAAATAGAATCAGTTATTTTTTTACAAATGTTTGAAATAATTATAAAAAATTTAAAACTATTTGGTTATCATGGCGTAAACATTGAAGAGAAAGAAAATGGCCAGGAATTTCTTTTCAATATAAGGTTAAAGCTTGCTAAAAAAACTTTTAAAACTGGCAGCAATTATGATGATAACATAGAGGCAACAGTTAATTATTCCCGGGTTATAACACTAATAAAAGAGATTAACAGTAGCAGTAAATACGATTTGCTTGAAACTATAACTGAAGAAATATCCGCGCAAATCTTCAGGCATTTCCCCGGTGTTTTAGAGGCAAGAGTAAAAGTTGAAAAAACAACACCTCCAATAAAAGAGGATATCGAATCAGTGGGGGCTGAATTTACTTACTCAAAGGATGAAACTGTTAATGCTTATTATAATAGCAATGAAATTGCCGGCATTAAAAATGATACTGCAAAAAATGGAGCGATTTTCTATCTTTCGATTGGCTCAAACCTGGCTGACAGGGAGGAAAATCTAAGAAATGCTGTGGCCAGGCTTTCAGGGCATGAATTTATAAAGATAATAAAAGTATCTTCAATTTATGAAAGTGAGCCAATGTATGTAAAGAAACAGGGCAGCTTTTATAATATTGTTTTAAAGGGCCAGATACTGCAGGGCAAAAGTCACAGTCATTATAATGCATTTGAATTTTTAGGGCTGCTAAAATCAATTGAATACAGCATGGGCAGGAAGCCTTTTTCCCCCAGGTATGGGCCAAGAATAATTGATCTTGACCTGCTTTATTTTAACGGGGAAGAAATTATTTCAGATTTGCTTATGCTTCCCCATCCGGGAATACTTGAAAGAAAGTTTGTGCTTGTCCCGTTTAATGAAATAGACAGGGATTTTTCCATAAATGGTAAAAAAATAAGCGCTCTTCTTGATTCAGTTTCATCAGCGGAAAAAGTCAAAAAAATAAAAAAATGGTAAAAAATTCTTTAAAGTGGAGATATTAGATGCTTTCAGTAAAAGAAGCCCAGGCAAAGGTGCTTGAATGTGAAGTAAAATTAAAAACCAAAAAAGTTGATATACTTGCGGGCTGCGGAAAAGTTCTTGCGCAGGACATCATATCAAATGACTTTATACCTGCATATGATAATTCTGCAATGGACGGATTTGCTGTAAGGGCAGTTGACATAATAGGGGCAGATAAAAATTATCCTGTGAGGCTGAAACTAATCAAGGAAGACATACCTGCGGGAAAAGTGCCCGATATAACCGTGGAATCAGGATTTGCAGTTCCTATTATGACAGGAGCGCCCATACCTGCAGGCTGTGACTGTGTAGTAATGAAAGAAGATGCTTTAAAAGAAGGCAGGGATGTCCTTGTGTTCAGGGAATTTTACGAGGGGCAAAATATAAGATACAGGGGAGAGGATATTAAAAAGGGTGAAACAGTGCTTAAATCCGGGAAAAAGATATATCCTGCAGATATAGGGGTGCTGGCTTCAATAGGTGTAAATCTCATAGATATTTATAAGCCGCCACTTGTTGCAATACTGTCCACAGGCGATGAACTGGTGGATATAAACCATAAGCTGGATGAGGGCAAGGTGCGTGACAGTAACAGCTACTCTCTTGCGGCCCAGGCCCGGGAAGCGGGCGCAGATTTTAAAATGTATGGAATTGTAAAAGATGATAAAGAACTTATAAGGGGCAAAATATCTGCTGCTCTTGGCGAATGCGACATACTTCTTTTAAGCGGAGGCGTTTCAGTCGGTGATTATGATTTTGTAAAGGAGATACTTGCCGATACTGGGGCAGAATTTATATTCTGGCGCGTTAACCAGAGGCCCGGCAAACCGCTTGCTTTTTTATCCTATAAAGATAAATTTATTTTCGGCCTGCCCGGGAACCCAGTTTCAGTAATGGTTTGTTTTGAAATGTATGTCAGGCCGCTTATAAAAAAATGATGGCTGATAAAAAATCTTTTCAGGATAAAAATCCAGGCAAAAGCAGCCCAGGACTATAAGCACAGGGAGGGAAGGACTGACTTTATCAGGGTGGTTCTTGAAAAAACAGACAGCGGGTATTATTTTAAACCCACAGGCATGCAGGGTTCAGGAATTCTCACATCAATGGCTGAAGCTGACGGGCTGGCTGTTTTTCCTGAAGACACCAGCACAATTTATAAGGAAGAAACTGTTGATATTTATTTATTAAGGCAATAAAATAAACCAACAAAATTAAATATTTTCTCCGACTCATTATTCCTAAAACATTTTATCGGGGGTGCCCTGAAAATAGTTTTTACAAAAAGTATTTTTAAGGCAAAGGCATTTGATAAATGCGTCATGGAAGATGAGCGTTAGGGTTAACAGGGAAACCGGTTAGCCTCCCGTTTGGAAAGGAGATTCATACAGGCATAGCCGGCATTCTCCTTGTGCCGGTTTTTTTATGCAGAAATGCCTGGTTAAATGCTAAGATGGCGGGTTTGCCTCCTGGCTTTTTTCTTGAATACTTCTTCTTTCCGGTACGGTTAATTTAAATGTTTTTTCTTTGGAAAAATTTGTCTTTAAAACCTTTAGGAAAGCAGGTTAAATGCAGAAAATTAAAAAACTGGCAACAGTGCTGGCACTTGTCGCATTGTTTTTTTTATTACTGCTGCCGCTTTTCTCATGCAGCGCCGGTAAGGAAATTATTCTTGCATCCACTACAAGCACACAGGACAGCGGACTGTTTGATGCAATTCTACCGGTTTTTGAAAAAGAAACCGGCTATACTGTAAAAGTTATCGCCGTTGGCACCGGCGAAGCTATTGAACTTGGGAAAAAGGGCGAAGCTGATGTCATACTTGTGCATTCAAGAAAAGCTGAGGACGCATTTGTAAAGGAAGGTTACGGCGTTGGCAGGAAGGATGTAATGCATAATGATTTTTTAATAGTGGGCCCAAAAGGTGATCCTGCAGGCATATCGGCAATGGGCAGCGTAGCAGAGGCATTAATGGCAATTTCTGCAGGAAAGTTTTTATTTGTTTCAAGGGGAGACGGCTCCGGCACACACAAAAAAGAGCTGGCTGCCTGGGAAAATTCAGGAATTGACCCTGAAGGAAACTGGTACATTGAAACTGGGCAGGGCATGGGCGAGACTTTAAGAATTGCTGAAGAAAAACAGGGCCACACTTTAACCGACAGGGGAACATGGCTTGCCCAGAAAGATAATTTTACGCTTGTTGAGCTGTTTTGGGGAGATAAAGCTCTTTTTAATCCTTATGGGGTAATAGCGGTAAACCCGGAAAAACATCCTGGTTTAAAAATAAATTACGATGGCGCAATAGAATTTATTAAATGGATAACAGGAGAGCAGGCTCAGGCCATTATCAAAGAATTTGGAATTGATAAATACGGGGAGCCCCTTTTTTACCCGGATGCAGTAAAATAATTGCCATTTAAATAAAATAATAATTTGGGATTTTTTGAATTAAACAATAATTTACAATCCAAGGCAAATAATTAAAGACATTGGCACAAGAGATAAAAAATTATGGATCTTATATGGGAAGGAATAAAGCAGGCGTTTGAACTACTGTTATCCGGCAACAGGGAAGTTTATGAAATAGTTCTGCTAACAATAAAAGTGTCAGGCATTGCAGTTATAATATCAATGATTGCAGGAATCCCGGTGGGTCTTGCAGTTGGGCTCAATGATTTTAAAGGCAAGAGGTTTGTTGTGTCAATAATAAATACGGGAATGGGCCTTCCGCCTGTTGCCGCAGGGCTTCTTGTTGCAGTTTTCCTCTGGCGCAGTGGACCTTTTGGTTTTCTGCAACTAATGTATACGCCCACTGCAATGGTAATAGCCCAGGTATTAATTGCAGCCCCTATAATTGCGGGAGTGACTCTTGCTGCAATACAGCAGGTAAACCCCAGTCTTAAAACACAGGCGCTTTCACTCGGCGCGGGGCGGTGGCAGGTTCTCTGGATAATGGCAAATGAGGCAAAGCTGCCAACGCTTGCAGCGGTAATGGCAGGCTTTGGCGGAGTTATATCTGAGGTTGGCGCAGTGATGATGGTGGGAGGAAATATAAAAGGGCAGACAAGGGTACTTACAACTGCAACTGTGCAGTTTGTTCGTATGGGAAACCTTGCTATGGCAATAGCGCTTGTAATAATACTTCTGGCCCTTGCATTTGCAGTAAATTTAGTGCTTACGCTTATACAGCAGAAAGAAAATAAGTCATGGGCAGGCAGATTCTTGAGATAAAAAACCTTAAAAAAAATTACCCGGGCGCATTTGATTTAAGCATTGACAGTTTTTCAATTGGCTCAGACACAACCTGTGTGCTGATAGGGCCAAACGGGTCAGGAAAATCCACACTTATAAAGCTTATTAACCTGCTGGAAGAGCCCGATGAGGGGCAGATAATATTTAATGGCGCCGATATATTAAAATCAGGCAAAGAAAAGCCGCTGTACAGGAAAATGATGGCGGCCGTTTTCCAGGAACCGCTTTTATACAATATGTCAGTGTATAATAATATAATTTTAGGGCTTAATTTAAGAAAAATAAAAATAAAAGAAAAAAAGCAGGTTTTTGATTACCTTATTGAAAAACTCCATCTTGAAAAACTTCTTTTAAGGAACCCGAAGAGCCTTTCCGGCGGGGAGCAGCAGAGAGTCTCGCTTGCAAGGTCGCTTGTCCTTGAGCCTGAACTACTTCTTCTTGATGAACCGCTGGCAAATATTGACCAGCTTTCAAGAGAAGGCCTGCGAAAAGATTTGTTTGGCGTTTTAAAAGATATGGGCCGCTCCATATTATATGTGACTCATGACAGGAATGAAGCAATGATGCTTGCAGACTATATTTCAGTTATCAATAAGGGCAAAATTGAACAGTCTGGCAGCAGGGCAGATGTTTTTACAAAGCCTGCAAATGAATTTGTTGCAAAATTTGTGGGAATTGAATCTTTGATTGAAGGAATTGTTATTGAAAATAAAGATAATGTATGCAGGGTCAAAATAAACGGCTCAAGCATTTTTGCAGTTTCGGGGTTCTGCCCCGGCCAGGCAGTAACTGCTGCAATCAGGCCGGAAGATGTAACTCTTTATAGTGATGAAACTGTTGGGCCAGGATACGGCCCCGATTCTTATTCAAAA
The DNA here is from genome assembly GCA_016870615.1 of Actinomycetota bacterium. GTDB lineage: Bacteria > Actinomycetota > Humimicrobiia > Humimicrobiales > Humimicrobiaceae > VGAZ01. The sequence continues at coordinate 13,167 of VGAZ01000041.1, forward strand.
AATTCTTCTGCATTAAATCTTTTAGAAGGAAGTATTTCAGCAGTACAGGATTTTGGCTTTTTTAAAAAAATTGAAGTGGACTGCGGTTTTAAATTAATATCATTTGTCACCGCAAATTCAATAGAAAGAATGGGCCTTATGGCCGGCAAAAGAATAAAAGCATCATTTAAAGCAAGTTCAGTGCATTTATTTGAAAAATAGAAAATAAGATTTTGGAAGACAAAGAATCAAAAGATATGCTTTGCGACAATTTTGGCAGGAAAATTGATTACCTGAGGATGTCTGTTACAGACAGGTGCAATCTCCGCTGTGTATACTGCATGCCTGGAGAAGGAATTGAAATGCTGGGCCACGGCGACATGCTGTCTTATGAGGAATTATTGAGGGCGGCAAAACTTTTTGCAGAGGCAGGCATTAAAAAAATAAGGCTTACGGGAGGCGAGCCCCTTGTAAGAAAGGATATCATAACCCTGGTTGAAGGCTTGAAGAATATAAGGCAAATTGAAGATGTATCACTTACAACAAACGGGCTTCTTTTGCGCAGGCATTTAAAAGCGCTAAGTGATAAAGGTATTAACAGGCTTAATATAAGTATTGACAGCATGAATCCGCAGAAATATGCAAAGATTACAAGGGGAGGAAACCTGGGGACCCTTACAGATAATATAATTTCTGCAGCAGGTCTTGGATTTAAAGAGATAAAGCTAAATGTTGTAATTACTGGTTTTCTTGACAGCAGCGATATCAGGGATTTTATAAATTTTGCAAGAGACTATAGTTTATTTTTAAGGTTTATTGAAATGATGGATTATGAACCAAAAAGCTCCAACTGCGCAACGTCTTACAATCATCAGGGCAGCAGCACCGTAGAATGCTGCAGCAGCTATATAGCAGATAGCGAAGAAAAAATAAGCGTT
>VGAZ01000042.1 GCA_016870615.1 Actinomycetota bacterium
GGCAGACTGGTATTGGGTTACCAATCTGCCTTGCATAGTTGGCCCAAAAAATGCTGTATCAATACTTCATAGCCGCTGGCAGATTGAAAACAAATGCTTTGGCGAGATAGTAGATACATGGAATGGCGATCATATATACAGGCATAGCCAAAATGCAATTGTTGTTTTTATCCTGTTTTTATTTATTGTGCTCAATATCTTTAATATATTTTTATCCTTTGCGAAATTGATGAATACAAATGCTGCAGGAAAATAGCATTTCTGAGCTTGAATTGGGGCTGTTAAGTGGCAAGATGCGGAATTGCTGTAAATCAATTCGGCTACTTGACATGGAATTTAAATAAAGTAAAATATTATATACTAAGTTAAGTTAATAAAGTATCTAGTTCTTATTAGTGTCTAATTAAAAGATTTTTTAAATTTTAGTCTTTATATAAATATTACAAGTTTTTTTAAATATAATGGCTTTAAATCTTAAACTACAAAATACTATAAGTTCAAAACATCAATTAATGATGAATAAATCAATAATACTCAATTACTTGATGGAGTGTTCCCCTATTTCAAGAGCAGAAATATCAAAACAGTTAAATATAAGTCCACCTACGGTATCAAAAATAATAGATAAATTTATTTTTGAAGGTTTAGTTGAAGAATTAGGTAAAGATAAGTCAAAAGGAGGTAAAAAGGCTACAAAAATTTGCTTCAATTCTAAAAATGGTAGCGTCATTGGTGTAGATCTTGCAAAAGACAGAATAAGAATTGTCAGAAGTGATTTAGGCCGGAAAATATTAGAAAAATATGTAGGTTTTAAGATTTATTATAAAGATGAAAGTCTTTTAGATAAGGTAATTAAAGAAATAAATTTTTTTATAAATAATATTGAAAAAAATCATGGAATAGAAAAAATTCCTCTTAAAGGAATCTGTTTAGGTCTGCCGGCTGATATTGACTCGGAAAAAGGTATTATTAAAGGAGCACCACTTTTTCCAAATTGGAAAAATTTAAATCTTCGTAATATTTTATTAAAGAATTTTCCAACAAAGATATTTATTGAAAATAGCAAAAACATGGCTGCAATTGGAGAAAAATATCTTGGAGAAAATAAAAATCTCAAAAATTTTGTTATATTAGAAATTGGAGAAGGAATTGGAGCAGGAATAATTATAGATGATGTGCTTTATAAAGGTTCAAATTTTTCAGCTGGAGAGGTAGGTTTTATTTTAAGTAGCAAAGAACAGCTTTATACTAAATACAAGATAAAAGGTGTAATGGAAAAAAACAGCTCACCAGGTGCTTTAAAAACTGAGATTTTAGGTGTCATAAAATCAAAACAAAAAACTCTAGTTACAGAAATTGTTGGCAATGATTTAAAGAAAATTACTCCTGAAGTGGTTTGTAAAGCTGCCCTAACAGGGGATAATGCATCAAAAAAAGTAATAAATAATATGGTTGAAAATCTTTCAATTATAATTTCAAATCTCGTATTAATATTGGATCCGGAAACAATAGTTATTGGCGGGGATATTCTTGAACTACCAGAAGTTGAAAAATTGATTATTGGTCCGATTAGAAAAATAATAAAAAATGTAGTTCCTTTCAAATTGCCTATAATCAAAAAAGCAGAACTTGGTGTAGATGCTGGGGTATTAGGGTGCTCAATTTTTGCAATAAATAATATTTTAGGTTATTTATATCCTTATAAATTATAAAAATATAGATACTTTAAGCGCTATATTATCATAACATTTTTATATTTTTAAATCTTTGAGGTAAGTGAGATGAAATTTTTGAAGAAATTCTAACTAAAAATATAATAAGTCTCGAAGACTTAAAGAAGATATTGATTTATCAGAAAAAGAAATCAATAAATTATCAAAATAGAAAAAATTGTTTTAGAATCTTTAATGCACTGGAGATGTAATGAGAAATAAAAGTAGTATTGCACAGAACTGGTGGGATTACACCACATTAGATAAAAAAATTTTGAATGCTGCAAAAAATCTAGATGAAAAAGATATTATCGCACTCTCTAGAACTGGTTTTACTGTAAAATTTTATGAAACTTTGGAATCTTTCTATCTTGCAGAAGCTCTGGAATACATATGGTGTTGGAAACAGGCAACTAAATCAAATCCAACAGGAATTTGTGGTCCCATAGGACCAACCGAGCATTTACCTTTAGTTGCACAATTGGTAAATGAGCTGGAGATCGATCTTAAATATGCACATTTCTGGGCGATGGATGAATGGTATATGCATGGTAAAGAAGTCCCCACTGCTAATCCGCTAAGCTTTAAAAAAGCAAATATGGAGCTTTGCTTTAATAAGATAAAAAGAGAACTAATGATGCCCGAGGATAATCTCCACTTCTTAAAAGCTGATAATATTAAAGAATATAGCAATTCTTTCAATGAAGTAAAATGTTTGATAATGCAGGGAGGACAGGGGGAAGTAAAGCATTGGGCTTTTAACGATCCCACTAAAAGGGAGGGAAATTATTTATATAATCCTCCCACACCTGAGGAATATCGTAAACTTTCTGTAAGATTAGTTGATCTTCATCCATTGACAATAATCCAGAATGCAAGGACATCGAGTGGGGGAAATATTTCTAATATTCCATTACAGGCACTGACAGTGGGGCCATTAGAAACATGGAAATCTAAAAAGGTTTCAATTTGGCATGCTGGAAATCACGACAATCCCTTTGGTTTACGTTTAACTACTTACATGATTTCAAAAAAAATAACTGACTCTTCAGTTCCAATGTCCCTACTGGGAGATCATCCAGATGTTCAGTTTAATTTTTATCGATATGGTATAGGTCTTGCTGATGTGGAAATGCATTAGTAATATAATTAAAGAAAGGGTTTATTTATTTTTATATGGATTAGAATAAATAAATACATATATCTTTAAATTTAATAGAAATGAAAAATTTTATTACAAAATCTATTCTTCATGAAAATACAGATTCAATACCCTTAATGTACAGGGGTGACCCTTCAATAAATTTGAAACTAGTAGAATATTTTGATTTGAGCAATATAGAAAATGATTGGGAAAAGTTAACCTCCCTTCTTGGTGCGGATAATTTTTCTGGTGGAGAAACCCTTAATGGGTTTAGAAATTTTATTCCTGTTTATAAAGGTCCAAATCCTAATGCATTGTACGACTTTAATCATTTTTTTATATGGGGAATTAAGCCGGTGGAAATAAAAATGGGAAATTTTAAGGAAATAGTTTTTCATCTTAATCCACCCCTATATGATTATACATGTAGTAAAGAGTTGGAAAACTACAGTTTTCCAACTCTTGAACTTTTTGATTTTAAAAATTACAGAATAGTCTCAGAAGCAATCCTAAAAGAAATTAAGGATTTTGAAATTATAAGCTATAAAAATATATTACCTTCAAATAAATATTTTCTTAATACTTTTTTATTAAACTCTCTTTTTATGACATCAATTTTTATAAGAGGAATAGGTAAGTTAATGATGGACCTTGTAGCAAATAAAAGTTTTGCGGAGGCACTTATTAATAAAATAGGTGAGTTCATGGTGGCATTTAATAAAAAAAATCTGTCAGTAATAGGTTCGTCTATGGATATTTATGGTATTTGGGATGATATTGCTAATCAGGAATCTTTAATGATATCCCCGGATTTATGGCGTAAATATTACAAGCCATGGCATGCTAAAATAGTGGAGGAGGCTAAAAAATATGGCTTGTTCGTTTGTTTTCATATATGCGGTAACTGCAGTGATATAATTGGTGACCTGATAGAAATAGGAGTTGATGTTTTAGACCCTGTTCAAGTTTCTGCTAAAAATATGGAAATTGAAAATTTAAAAAAAAATTTGGTGAAAATATATGTTTTCATGGTGGCCTGGATGCTCAAAGACTTTTACCTTTGTCAACACCGGAGGCAATAAAGCAGGAGGTTAAAAGAATAAGAAAAATATATGACAAGAACTCAGGATTGATATTGGGGCCTTCACATTATATTTCACCAGACACACCCATCGAAAATATATTAGCAGTTTATGAAAAATAAGAAATTTATATGAAAAACAAATTTAAATTTTTTTACATTTACTATTTATCTGATTTTTTAAAGGTTCTTAAATGCGGAGAGATATTTCTGACTATTATGGATTATGGTTATTATTTAAGGAAAAAGAAAATGATAGTTTAAAAGATTTATTTTTATATATTTTTGAGGTGAACTATAACAATTAAATATAGAATATTTTTAACAAAAATATTATTTAAAAAAAGAAAGGAGGACAAAACATGTTTTGATTTTGTATTATCACCAATATAAACTTAGTAGAAAGGAAAATAGTAAAAATGAATAATAATAAGTGGCCACGTAATTACCCTGTTAGTGGTAAAAGTATTCTTGAGATTGCTAAAGAGTTTTTAGACAAAATTGAAGAGCTTCAGGTTGAAAATTTTGTCAAAGCCGGAAAAATAATGGGTGATAAAATGATTGAGGGGGGATTAGTAAAACTGGTTGCTACAGGAGGTCATACATATGTCCCGGTTCTTGATATGAGTCATCGGGCAGGGGCTTTTGTAACTGTTAACCCTACTCTAGATGTAAGCAGCTCCCCCATAAATGGTGGAACTCGAAGTATCCGAGTCGAGAGGGTTCATGGGTATTTTCGTGCTTTAATGAGTTACTTCCGTGTAAAGAAAGATGATGTTGTTATTATATTTAACAACATAGGAATAAATGCAGGGACAATTGATGCTGCCCTGGAATGTAAGGAACGTGGCGCTATTGTAATTGGGGTCGGCAGCTCTATATGGCAAGAGGATATTCCTATGGATCATTATACCCGACATAAATCGAAAAAAAACCTAATGGACATTGTAGATCTTTTTATTGATGACTATAACCCTATTGGTGATACAGTAATTAAAATTGAAGGATTCGACCGCACTATTTGCCCAATTTCTACAATTACAGACGCTTATATTGTAAGAAGAATGGAGGAAGAAACTGTTAAGTATATGTTATCTAAAGGTGTTGAACCAAAAATATGGGTAAGTGCTAATTGTGTGGGTGGCGATGAGGCTAATGAGAAATATGAGGAAGAGTATTGGTATAAAGTTAAAATGCTTTAATTAATTTCTGATAAAATTATCTAAGAGTCAAAAGCATATTTCAATAAATACATAAACTTTGGTTAATAATGTTAATAAGTAAAAATGCATATATCTAGTTACCCGGACGCTAATTAGCTGGTTTAGCATGTTGGTCGGGGACAGTATCTGGTAATAAATGTACTATGCTAGTCAACAAATATTAACTAAGTTAAAATATTTCTTGTATTTTTAAGTTTATGGTGTGTATTTATTTTGCACATATTATTAGTAACATTAACACAACAGAAAGGAGTGTAAGCTATGAACGATTAATAACGGATTTGTTTAAATATAATCATTGATCTGTGCGGTTATATATTTAAACAAACCCAGATATGCTTTAATTAAGTAATATCATAAAAAAGTAAGAAAGGAAAAAATAATATGAAAAAAGCAATGATATGGATCATGGTATTTATAATTAGCAGTTCGCTGTTAATTATAAGTGCAGGTGGGTGTAAAAAGGCAGCTGAAGAAGTGAAGGAAACAGCAGCTGAAGAAGTGAAGGAAACAGCAGCTGAAGAAGTGAAGGAAACAGCAGCTGAAGAAGTGAAGGAAACAGCAGCTGAAGAAGTTGTTTCCTTAAAATTTTGGCATCATGAAGCTCCTGCTCATCGGGTTGCTGCTTTTGAACAAGTGATAGATTTATTTGAAAAGGAGTTTCCTAATATTAAAGTAGAACAAGAAGTAGTTATGTGGGGAGATGCATGGCCTAAAACTATTGCTGCTATAGAAGCTGGAGATGGTCCGGATTTCCAGTTTTCTATACCTGACTTACTTTTAACAAGTTTTCTACTTGATGCAGTAATACCTGTTACAGATTTAGTGGAAGAAATGGATCAAAAGTACAAATTTTTTGAAGGCCAAAAACAGATATATTTTCATGACAACGAATACTGGGGTATTCCCATATGGACAATGGTTATGATGTTAACATATGTACCTAGTCTTTTAGAAAAATATGTTGGCACTACTGAACCACCCAAGGATTGGGAAGAGTATCTTGAATATGCTGAGTTATGCACAGACCCTGATAATGGTGTTTATGGAGTTGCACTTGGCGGGGCAATAAATTTAATGACAACAGAACAGGCTTATATATTCATGACTAATACTGGAGCAAAATTCTTTGATGAGGAAGGAAATGTAATATTTAATAATCCTAAAACAGTCCAAGCCATTAAAATGTATGCAGATCTATTTAAATACAATCCTCCTGGAGCTGAGTCTTGGTCTTGGGGTGAAGTTGAATTAAATACAATGGCACAGAAAATAGCTATGTCGTCTTATTTCCCTGCAGTTCAAAGGCGATTTCATATGGAGTTGGACAGTGATGACTATAGCGGTGCACACCATCCATATCCTTCAGATGGTCAACCAGGTACGCTGACGTATCCAAATGAAATACATATTTATAAATGGACCAAAGATAAGCCTGGTCATTTAGAAGCAACTTATGAATTCATTAGGTTTTTATTGCGACCTGAAATTAACTACATAATAACCGCAGTTCAAGAGCAAGGTGGGTTTTATCCCCCAACAGAAGCTACAATGCAGGCTCCAGAATTTTGGAATGATCCAATAATCTCTCGTTTTAAGGAGATGAATGAATTTGCACTTGAGTCACTCGAATATGCAACTTTGTATGGCTTTGAATACGGAAAATGGGTTAATTTGGGAATAGGAGACATTACTGGTGCAAATGTACTTGCAGAAGTAATTAATAGAGCTGTTACTGGTGCAATGACAGTTGAGCAAGCTGTCGAGTGGGGTCATAATGAAATGGAAAAATATTCTGTGCCGGTTAAATAATTGATTAATAATTGGTAAAATATTACTGGAAGGCAGCAGTTTCATTCCATATGAAACTGCTGCTTATAAAAAAGTGGTGTAAATGAAAGTAAACTATAAAGTTAATTTCCTTAAGTATCTATACATTTTTCCTATATTTGCATTAATAGGTGTAGTTTTTATATATCCATTATTCCAAGTTATAAATTCATCTTTTTATAATATAAGAATGGGTAAATCAGAAGGAGTATTTATTGGGTTAGATAACTACCGTTTAATCTTTAGTGAACCTCTTTTCTGGAAAAGTGTTAACAGCACACTTATTTGGACATTGTGTAGCCTTGTGATCCAATTAATTATACCCATGTTTGTTGCAATTATTTTAAATCAAAAACTAAAGGGTATTCATTTTATAAGATCTAGCGTTCTCTTGCCCTATATAGTTCCCATGGTTGCCTTGGCTGTATCAATGAGGTGGATGTTACTGCCTGAAATTGGGATTTTTAATGAGATACTAAAAAATACAATAGGAACGCAAATCAGTTTTCTTGGTTCACAAAATGCAGCAATACCAACTGTGGTTATTTTTAATAGCTGGAAACTCATGCCCTTTGGCACTTTATTAATTCTTTCGGCATTGCAAACCATACCTGAAGAACTTTACGAAGCAGCCCGGGTGGATGGTGCAAATTTTTGGAAACAATTTATTTATATAACTTTCCCTTTGTTGGGTAAAATAATTTGGTTTATGGGATTTTTGGTTTTAGTATGGAATTTTAATGCTTTTGATGCAATTTGGCTCACCACAGAGGGTGGACCGGGGCATATATTACAAACTCTACCTGTGCTGGTTTATAGAAGGGCCTTCAAAGTATTTCGTTTAGGAGAAGGAGCAGCTATAGCTACAGTGGGTTCTGTATTCCTAGTTATAATAGGATTATTATATTTTAAATTATTTGCGCCAAAAAAAGAAGACTAAGGTTAGATATAAATATATATTGGTTAAAAATTTTTTTGATATTTATTTACATAATAATAGGAGCTTTATAAGACAATTATGGGTACAAGAATAATAAGGACTATTTTAGTGAATATTGGAATAATAATGTTATTGTTAATAGTTTTATTTCCAATTATTTATATTTTTATCTCTTCCTTTAAACCTCTGAGTGAACTAATAAATGCAGCAACAGGATTCTTTCCTAAACAACCTACATTATCTAATTATTTAACTTTACTTTTGGTTCGAACGCCGGTTAGAAATTTTCCCCTATTTCTTTTAAACAGTTTAAAGGTTTCACTAGGTACTGTATTGCTAACTGTTTTAATCTCCTCAGTTGCAGGTTATGGTTTAGCCAGATATAGATATCCGGGAGGAGGAATATTAATTCAATCGATGCTATTTATTTATGTATTTCCCACGGTTTTATTAATTATTCCAATTTATAGAATGTTTTTAAATTTGAAATTATTAGATACGCATTTGGGTTTAATAATTATTTATACAGCTTTAGCTGCACCATTTTGTACCTGGCTGATTTCTTCCTTCTTTAAAACCATACCAATAGAAATAGAACAGGCAGCATCAATTGATGGGGCAAATAAGTTAACTATTTTTTTTAGGATTACTCTTCCACTGGCTGGTGCTGGATTATTAACAGTAGGAGTTTATGCGTTTATAATTGCTTGGGGTGAGTATATGTTTGCGTCAATTCTATTGTCCAGTAGCAGTAATAGAACTGCTCCCCTGGGGCTTGCTACTCTTACAGCTGAGCAATATATTGAATATGGCCCACTTTTAGCAGGTTCAGTCTTAATTATTTTGCCGGTAATTATATTATTTTTCCCTGTGGCAAGACACTTCATTAAGGGTGTTATGGGCGGTGCAATAAAACAATAGTTAATAATACGATATTATTAACTATGATATCTTTTAATTGAAATGTTTACTCGTTCTATTTTGAATAAGGGAGGTTGGAATTTATGACGAAAATAAATACAATTAGAGTAGTTATTTTTATGCTAATTTTAATTATTTTATTATGTTCTAATACAGTTAGTTGTGTTAAGCAACAACTGCCTGAAAAACCTTTTTCTTCTAAAGAAATTACACTAACACCTTCTGAGGATGTTAGTGTTACTATAGCAACTGATGTTTATGTTATGCCTGTAGCTGAATTGGAAACTACAAAAACGTACCCTGACATAATTAAAATAGAAAATAAGTATGTTAAAGTATCAGCCATTCCAAACCGGGGACGACTTATTTTTGATTATGAATTTAAACCCACTGGCAATAGTGAATTTCTTAGTAATACAAAGCCGTCTACGGTTAAAACTACTTCTGATTATATGGTGGAATTTGGCGGTTACTATCTTTCTATACCTTGGAATCCAAGAGATCGGCAACCATATGATTTAGAATATAAACTAACAAAGGAAGGGCCTGACGTAGTAGAAGTATATATGTGGGGCGAAGACTTCATAAGTTTGGCTTTTGTGGAATTTTGGTTAACTGTTAAAAGAGATTCATCATTTGTAAAATTAGAAACCAAAATAAGTAATAAAACTGAAAAGGATATTAACATCAAATTGAAAGATTATTCGATTATCACTCCCGGTGGTGGCATGACTGATAGCAGCAGTTTAATCATTCCCACTTCAGAAGTTATCGTTGAACAAAGTAAAGACAACTGGATGGGTTCAAAGGGGGATGTCATTTCCTGGCCTTCAGCCTTGAGTACATGGAGTGGCTTTGATAATTTCGGCTTGTTTTATGTGTCAGCAGATAAAATGATGGCACCATTTTTTTCTGTTATTAATCATGATACTAAAGATACACTTATTAAAATCTGGGAGCCATATGACTTTTTTGAAGGTATATTTGTATGGTCCTTTGGGAATACTTATGAAGAGATAAAAGGTGCAGAACCTACTGTAAATTTTGAAAGTTACAAAGGGAATGTTTCCATACCCGTAGGGGAAACGGTCAATTTTACTACTTACTTTTATGCTGTAAGAGATTTGAAAAATGTAATGATGGCTAACACAGAATTTGCAGGATGGTTAATGCCAGATAAACAAGTCTATGAAATTGTAAATAATCAACCAATTGAGATTCAGTTACAAGTGGGTAGCAGTAGAGATTATGAAAATATAAATTTAGAGGTTTTTCTGGCTGATTTAAATGAGAATGTCTTAGAAAAGGTAATCACAGAACAAGTTGCAGCACTATCTCCAGAAATATTATTTGACATGTCCTGGAAAATTAAACCAAAGGATATAATAAATACACCTGGAGAATATATTTTTAAGCTAGAATTATTAGATACGAATGGTTCTTTGATCTTTACTTTAGCGTCACCTTCTATTTTAATTAAGTAAAAAATAATTTAATAGTATTTTAATTCAAAACTGGATTATATTATTACTAAAGGAGTATATAAAATGAGAATCCTTGCTATTGGTGCCCATCCTGATGATATTGAATTACTCTGCGCAGGAACTTTAGTGCTATATCATCAAAAAGGACATGAAGTCTATATATGTCATGTATGTGACGGTAATAAAGGAAGTATGATCTATAATTCTAAAGAATTAGCAAAAATACGGAGAAATGAAGCAATAAATTCAGCCAAATTAATCGGAGCCAATTCTATCTGGGCAGGAATATCTGATGGAGAAGTAGTCTTAGACTTAGGTTCAAGAGAAAAAATAATTGATGTCATAAGGCAGGCAAATCCTGATTTAATAATTACACATTCCCCAGATGATTATCACTCTGATCATGTAAATGTAAGCAGGTTAGTGTTTGAAGCAACTTATTTAGCAAATCTTAAACTATGGAAAACAAATTACCCATCATCTGACAGGTTACCATATCTCTATTATATGGATACTCTTGCTGGCGTAAATTTTATACCGTCTGAATATGTTAATATATCAGATACTATCGAGACAAAAATTAAAATGATGATGGAAATGAAATCTCAACTCGGGTGGCTAAAGGACATGCATAATTGTGATGCTCCTGAGTTTATAAAGTCAGTTGCAAAATTTAGGGGTTTTCAGGCGGGAGTATTATACGCGGAAGCCTTTACCCAGCAAAAACTGTATCCCCAGGGTCTTACTAAGAGGATTTTGCCTTAGTTATATTTTATGAAATAACTCTATTATAACTATCTATATAAAAAGAATATAAAGAATGATTGATAAATATTAAAAAATATTGGCGAATAAAGTTAAAATTTAATTTGATTATTGGATGGAAATAAAACTGGTTTAAAAATAATGGGTTTTTCAACTCTTTTACAGATAGATTAAGATATGAAAAAACAATTTCATGGTAAAGTAGCAATTGTAACGGGTGCTGGTATGGGCATAGGAAGAGCAACGGCTCTTCTATTTGCAATTGAAGGGGCAAAAGTAGTCGTTGCAGATATCAATATGGATAAAGCACAAGAAACTGTTTCAATGATTAAAAATATTGATGGGGACGGCTTATCTGTTAAGACAGATGTAACAAAAGCAGTAGATGTCAAGGCAATGGTAGATGAGACCATAATGAACTACGGTAGGTTGGATTTTGCTTGTAATAATGCAGGCATTGGTGGAGTTTCTGGAATGACAGCTGAGTGTACTGAAGAAAATTGGGATAATGTGATTGATGTTAATCTTAAAGGTGTTTGGCTTTGTATGAAATATGAAATTCCGGAGATGCTCAGGAATAATGGGGGAGCTATTGTTAATATAGCATCAGTAGCTGCTCTGGTCGGTGGTCCAGGTATCCCTGCGTATTCTGCATCTAAAGGTGGTGTTGTTCAAATAACACGTACAGCAGCATTAGAATATGCTATGCCTAAAGGTGGGATAAGAGTAAATGCAATCTGTCCTAGTCTAGCCCGTACACCAATGGGAGAAAGAATATATGCTGCTCAACCGGAGCTAGAAAAAGAAAGACTTAAGGCTCATCCAATGGGTCGTATGGTTGAACCAGAAGAGGTTGCAGAAGCTGTTATTTGGCTATGCTCTGATAAGGCTTCTTTTGTCACAGGACATATTATGGCTGTTGAGGGTGGGTTTCTGTCACAATAATCAACATTATAATAAGAAAAAATATATAATGAGGAAGTAAAATAGGATGTTAAAAATATTTAAGGATAAGGTTGCACTTGTAACAGGGGGAAGCACAGGAATAGGAAGAGCTGCTGCTGTTGCCTTTGCAAGGGAAGGAGCGAAAGTTGTAATTGTAAATAATAGTAATATTGATGCAGGTAGAGAAACAGTTTCTAAAATTAAAAGTGCTGGCGGTGAAGCTATGTTCATTAAAACTGATGTCTCAAATGCCAATGAAGTTAAAGAAATGGTAAATAAAACAATTAAAGCTTATAAAAGACTGGATTTTGCCTTTAATAATGCAGGTGTCGGCGATACTATGGCTTTTACTGCAGATTTAACCGAAGAAGAATGGGATCGCACAATTAAAATTAATTTAAAGGGTGTTTGGCTGTGTATGAAATATGAAATTAAGTATATGCTTAAACAGGGTGGTGGCACAATTGTTAATATGTCATCTGTTATTGGGCTTGTTGGACTAAAAGGATCAGTGGCTTATGCGGCTTCAAAAGGTGGTATCATTCAGTTAACTCGGACTGCAGCACTTGAGTATGCTCGCATGGGCATACGTGTTAATGCTGTATGTCCAAGTTTCATTGCTACACCCATGAATAAACGTTTAATTGCTAATAATCCCAAACTTGAGAAAACCATTAAAACTGTTCTTCATCCCATGGGAAGATTGGGTGAACCAGAAGAGATTGCAGAAGTTGTTACTTGGCTTTGTTCGGATAGGGCTATGTTTGTGATTGGGCATCCGATGGTTGTTGACGGTGGGTATCTCGCACAGTAGTAGAGAAGTGATAAATTTTTAACTTAGTGGATTATATTAATGTAGTGTCTTTCTGTTTAAATTTTCTACTTAAATAGATTAGTAAATCAAATAATGAAATTATTAACTAAATAAAAAAAATTATAGGAGGATAAGTAAATGAAACTTTCATTGGGAATATGGCCCAACAATCCTTATTCATTGGGAATTGTTGGGGTAGCAACTAATACCTGGGGCAATAAACCGGTTGAATGGTGTATAGAAAAAGCAGTGGAATATGGGTATGAAGCAGTGGATTTTATCGATAAAAAGTTTTTTGAACTTTCTCCTGACCTCTATGAAAAAACATTAAATACATTGGCTGGATTTATGGCTCAAAAGGGAGTTGTTGCTTCTTCAGTGGGTGCACACCATTTGGCATTAGCGCCAAGAAATTATGAAAGACGAGCAATGATTGATTTAGTAAAAAAATCAATTGATTTAACTGCCCGTATTAAAGCGAAAACCATAGTCTGCTATATTGATGGCTATTATAATCCCCCTACATATATACTGATGTCTAGAAACGAAGCAAAAAAAATCTTTATCGATATGGTTAAAGAATGTGCAGAATATGCCGGAGAAAAGGGGTTAACATTTAGTATTGAGCCTCATCAGGAGACTTTAATTAATCTTCCTGATATTACACTGGAACTTATTGAAAAAATTGGGCTTAATAACATTAGAATTACAATTGATTTTGGTGGTTTGTATTTGGGTATAAAGCCACACATGAATGTAATCGATGCTATAAAGAAGATGGGGCATTTAATAAATCACGTCCATGCCAAAGATATATCTGGAACAATAGGTAGATGGAATATGTGCTGGTTTGGGGGAGGGATTGTTAATTTTAAGGAAGCAGCAGAAGCATTAAATGTAATCAAATATAAAGGTTATATTGGAGTAGAGTGGGAAGGTTGGTTTAAGGGCGGTTTGGAAGGAGTAGGAGATTTATCACAAAGTGGATTAAACGATTTTGATAGAGTCGCTCCTGAAGCGAAAGAATTTTTAGAACAGTTTTTTAAGTAGTGTTTTAGTATTATCCTTATAGTATTTTATAGAACAATCCTTACTTATCAAAAACAGGTTTTTCTGCAGAGTGTCCAAGAGCAAGAATAAGTCCAATTGAATAATTCTATGATATATTTAATATTTTTACTTTTAAACCGAAGTTCCCAGACTTTTTA
>VGAZ01000043.1 GCA_016870615.1 Actinomycetota bacterium
TGGTTTTTGATTATAAAAAGTGCATAAGGTGTTACTGCTGCAGTGAAATGTGCCCTGAAGGAGCAATTGATTTAAATTATTCATGGTTTGGTAATTTAATTTTCAGGGAAAAAAAGATAAAATAATGAATATGATGTCTGGCATTTATAAAAATATAATAATAATAGGCGCAAATTCTGCCGGTCTTGCAGCGGCAAACCAGGCAAGGCGGATAGATGCGGGGCTTGATATCAAAGTATTTGAGAAAGGTAATTATATATCATACGGTTCGTGCAGTCTTTCCTATTATATTTCAGGCATTATCGAAAGAATTGACTCACTTCTTAATTATCCTCCCCAGTATTTCATGGAAAAAAGAAATATTCAAGTTTTTACCAGGCAGCGGGTAAATTCCGTAAATACCTTTAAAAAAGAAATAATTGTAAATACTGATTATGCGGGCGGCTTTACGGATGAAAAATTCAGCACTGTTTACAATTATGACAGGCTTGTAATTTGCAGCGGGGCTTCTCCTGTTTTATTTAATATTGAAGGCATTCATTCAAAAAATGTCTTTTTTTTCAGGAGTGTAGAGGATGCAATAAATATAAGAAGCTTTATTGAAAAAAACAGCCCGGAGCATGCAGTTATAACCGGTGGAGGATACATAGGGCTTCTTGCAGCAGAAGCTCTGGCGCATAAAGGTTTAAAGTTAAGCATAGTGGAATTAAAAGACAGTATTTTCAGCGATTATGAACCAGAGATATCAGGTATTATGCAGTCTGCAGTCACCGGCGCAGGAGTAAATCTTATAACCGGAAGCAGGCTTTCAAGAATAAATGCCAACAGTAATGGCATCTGCTATTCAGCCACAGTTGAGAATTTGAGGCAAAATCATGGCGAAAACCTTGAAATTGATGCCGGTATTGTAATAATGGCTGCAGGAATAAAGCCAAATACTTCATTTCTTAAAGGCTCATCTGTTGAACTTGACAGCAGGGGCGCAATAAAAGTGTCACATAAGCAGCAGGCCTCCCATCCGAATATTTTTGCGGCAGGAGACTGTTGTCTTGTTAAAAATATAGTGACAAAATCATATGATTATTTCCCCACTGCCGGCAATGCCATTAAATCAGGCAGGGTTGCTGGAGCCAATGCTGCCGGAGAGGACGACATATATGCAGGCTCAGCGGGAACCCAGGTTGAAAAAATATTCGGGTATGAGTTTGCAAGGACCGGAATCAGTTTGAAAGAAGCAAACGAGTATATGTTTAACCCGATCAAAGTCAGCGGGCAATTTTCTTCTCATGTGGGCGTTTTCTCTCCATCTGAAAAAATAAGCATAGTTATAATTGTGGATAAAAATTCACGAAAACTGCTTGGAGCACAGATGGCCGGTAAGGCTGGAGTTGGAAAAAGAATTGATGTTTTTGCTACTGCCATTACTGCAGAGATGACAGTTGATGACCTGTACATGACTGATACGTCCTATGCTCCGTATATTTCAACAGTGCCGGATGCAGTTAATGCAATATGCGGAAAAGCGGTGCTGCTTTTAAAAAAATAAACCCGCTTCTTTAAAAAAGGACATCCTTTATTTGTGCGTTATTTGTGCCTGTATTGATTTGGCCCTCGTCATCTGTATCATTTTTATCCAGGTAATTGGGCGGTTTCAGATACACTGACCTTTCAAAATTCCTCAGATACTCTGACCATTGGGCATTACTGCCGGAATTTTCAAGTATATAATTAAATCCGCCAATATCGGCATCCATGTGATCAACATGATATACTATGAATGCTTCAAGTGTTTTTGGCCTCTTTGGCGAACCGAATTCCTTATGACCGTGGTGGGCAAGAATTATATGCAGCAGCCTTTCCTTAAGATCTTTCGGGAAACCTTTAATAAGTTTCACCCTGCCAAGGACAATACCATAACCGATTGTAATATGGCCAAGCAGCTTCCCTTCATCCGTTATCTTTATAATTGCGCCATTTCTTTCTATGCCGTATTCCGTTATTTTCCCGATATCATGGAGAATTGCCCCGGTAATTAGCAGCTCCCTGTCAATATTTTCATAACAACCTGCAAGATAGTCGCATGTTTTTGCCATTGAAAGAGTATGCTCAAGAAGCCCGCCTACATAGGCATGGTGATACTGGACCGCTGCCGGCCAGAAACAGAAATCTTTTTTAAATCCGGGATCTGAAAAAAAAGACTCAAGAAGCTGTACAATGTATGAATTTTTAAAACTTGAAATAATAATTTGTAATTCTTCAAACATCTGGCCTGCATCTCTTTTTGAACTTCTCACAAAATCATCATTGGCAATAAGTTTTTTTTCTTCCTTGCTTAATGGCATCAGCCTGCTTATATCAAGCTGTCTTGACCCTTTATAATCAGAAACAGAGCCCTGAACCTTTACAAAATCGCCTTCTTCAAAACTGCCTTTTTTCAACAGGCCCAGGCTCTGGCATGCTTCAGGCCAGGCAATGCCTTCTATGCTGCCGCTGTTATCCTGGAAACTTAGCACGCAGAAATCCTGGCCGTTTTTTGTTTTTTTTATTGTTTTTTTGGCAAGGATAAAAACCGAATCAACAATGCTGCCAATATTTATATCTTTTAAATACTGGTTTTTCATATTTAAAATCATTCCTTTCGCTTTACATGAAAAACAAACCGGGGCTAATTAAAAGGGGCGTTTATCTTTTATCCTGGTTTCATTCAAATTTTAAGTATATTAAACTGCTTTACACTTCAAGCAGCCCACGGAAATATTCAATATGCCTGTAGTCAGTCATGTCATGCTGTATCGGGGTAACTGATATAAAATTATCCCTAAGCGCAGAAAAATCACTGTCTTTGTCAGAATTGCTGACCTCATATTCCCCGTCCATCCAGTAATATTCCCTTCCGCGGGGATCCACCCTTTTTATAAAGATGTCCCTGAATTTAACATTTCCCTGATGAGTGATTTTTACACCCTTTATGTCTTTTTCTTCCGCATCCGGGATATTTATATTAAGCAGGGTGCGTGCGGGTAAACTTTCCAGTCCAAGCACTAAATCAGCCATTTTTTTTGCAAACTTTGCAGCAAAACTGTAATCTGTGTCCCTGAAGCTGTCAAGAGACACAGCTATTGAGTGCACATTGTATATGGTGCCTTCCGTTGCTGCAGAAACCGTACCGGAATAAATTATATTCTCCCCCACATTTGCTCCCCTGTTAATACCGGATATCAGTATATCAGGCTTTTTTTCAAATATTGCTGTTATTGCGAGCTTAACGCAGTCAGCAGGAGTTCCGTCCACTGAATACCCGCAAAAAATCCCGTCAATATATTCTTTTTTTACAGATATGGGATCAAATACTGTTATTGCATGGCCCACAGCGCTTCTTTCCCTGTCAGGCGCAACAATCCTGACATCATATTTTTTATCTTTGCAGAAAGCTGCATAAAGCGTTTTAAGGCCCAGCGCCTCTATGCCGTCATCATTGGTAAGAAGCACTATTTTTTGCTGCCCGCCTGTTGAAGAGCACTTGCACAGCTTACCCTTCAGCAGTTTTTCCTCTACTTCATCTGCTATGTTTGTAATCACTGTTTTGCCTGTAAGCATAAAATTTTTATTGCTTTTTTACCTTTTAATATTATAAAAAGCTTTAAGTCCGGGATAAGCTGCTTCATTGTAGAGTTCTTCTTCAATCCTTAAAAGCTGATTGTATTTTGCGACCCTGTCGGTCCTTGATGGTGCGCCGGTTTTTATCTGCCCGGCATTTGCAGCAACAACAATATCTGCAATTGTTGTATCCTCGGTTTCACCGCTGCGGTGGGAAACCACAGCAGTGTATCCTGCGCATTTTGCCATTTCTATTGCATCAAAAGTTTCTGAAAGGGTGCCTATCTGGTTTACCTTGATAAGTATTGAATTTGCTACCCCGAGCTCTATTCCCCTGGCAAGGCGTTTAGTATTTGTTACAAACAAATCATCACCGACAATCTGTACCCTGCTGCCGATTTTATCAGTAAGCATTTTCCATCCGTCCCAGTCTTCTTCAGCCATGCCGTCTTCAATTGAAATAATAGGATATTTATCTGCAAGCTGGCTGTAGTACTGTACCATTTCTTCCGGTGTAAGCACCTTGCCTTCTCCTGCAAGATTGTATTTTCCGTCCTTATACAATTCTGTTGCAGCAGGGTCAAGGGCTATATATACATCTTTTCCTGCCTTATATCCTGCCTTCTCAATAGCTTTTATTATATATTTAATTGCATCTTCATTTGTTTTAAGATTTGGGGCAAAACCTCCTTCATCACCGACAGAAGTGCTCATGCCATCTTTTTTAAGCACACCCTTGAGAGTATGAAATACTTCCGCACATATTCGCAGCGCTTCTGTAAAGCTTTTCGCGCCTGCAGGCATTACCATGAATTCCTGCAGATCAACGCTATTGTCTGCATGCTTTCCTCCGTTTAATATGTTCATCATCGGGACAGGAAGCTTATGGGCGCTGACTCCTCCCAGGTATTTATACAAAGGTATTTCAAGAGCTGTAGCTGCTGCTCTTGCAACTGACATGGATACGCCAAGTATTGCATTAGCACCAAGTTTTTTCTTATTTGGCGTACCGTCAATCTCAAGCATTATCATATCGATTTCCCTCTGGTTTATTGCATCAAAACCCTCGAGCTCCGGGGCAATTATTTCATTGACATTGGTAACTGCTTTAATAACACCCTTGCCCATATACCTTGCCTTATCACCGTCACGCAGCTCAACAGCTTCAAATGCGCCCGTTGAAGCGCCTGATGGCACTGCAGCCCTTCCATATGCTCCGCACTCAAGAACTGTCTCAACTTCAACAGTCGGGTTACCCCTTGAATCCAGTATTTCTCTTGCATAGATTTCTGCTATGGTCGTATAGTCGCTCATCTTTTCTCCTTTTAAATAATCATTTGAAGGTTTTTATATTCTTTAAGTTTAATAATTTTTCCGGCATGTAAAAAACAGTTAATGATTATATAACAAAGATATCAAATAATACACTAATTATCAGAAATGACTTTTTAAAAAATATGTAAAAAGACTGTAAAAAAAACTTTGATTGCTTGACACAGATGCAGTTTGAATTTAGTATATATCGAATTCAATATATTTTATATTATAATTATGGTATTTAAAAAAATAAAAGACCTTCCAATTGAATATGAAATAAAACAGTTCATTAAAAGCAAAATCCATGAAGGCATGGAAAACCCTGAACAGATGGCCGAAAATATATTCAGGAATCTCAAAAGCCACTGGATTTTTGGCAAAAGGAGTTTCCAGCCCTGGGTGGAAAGCCCGGATGTCAATCCTTTTGTAAACATGCTTCTTACACGCAGCGGCCTTCTTCCGCTTTATACCCTTCACATACTCAGCCAGGACGGGATGTTCGGAAATGAAATAATGGGGGAAATAGAGAAAAGGACACATAGAACATGGAGCCCCACTCCGGGGACTGTTTATCCGCTTTTAAAAGAACTGGAGATAAAAAAATTTGTGGAAGGCCGATGGGAATTTGAGAAAGACAGGCCGCGAAGAATATATAAAATTACAAAAAAAGGCAGGCAGGAATACAATATATTAAAAGCAGTCCTTAAGCAGCATATTGAAGAAGCCATAAATGTCTTTAATGCAATACTGAAGGACATATACGCCTCTGAAACAGAAATTAAAAAATGATATTTTTTTTCCAGTAATTGCCGGCAATAAGATGTAATGATAAATTCAAGGAATTATAAAGGCGTAAGCTTGAAAGAAACCAGGGTGGCTGCTATTTTTTTCACACTGTTTTGCGCCTTTTAAAGAAGCGAAAGGAATGGTTATAAAAATGGGCAGGAAAATTAAAATACTTATATCTGTATTTTTAATTATTGCTGTTGTTTCATTTGCTTCAGGCTGCAGTAAAGAAATGCCTGAAATTGAATCATTTACAGTTGCCCGCGGCGATATCATTGAAACAGTATCTTCCACAGGAAGAGTTGATACTGCAGACAGAAGGAATTATTCATTAACCCAGTCTGCCGAAGTTATTGAAATACTGAAGGAGGGCGATACTTTTAAAAAGGGCCAGCTTCTTATTAAAATTGATGATTCAAAAACAATTCTTTATGTTTTGCAGGCAGAGCAGAATCTTGAACTTGCCAAAAAATCTATAGATATTGCAAAAATAAATTATCAGGGTGCTCTTGATGCAAATCATGTTGCTGTCCAGCTTTCTGAAATCAATACTGAAATGGCTATTGCGGCAACTGAAACTGCATTTAAAGCACTCGAAAATGCAAACGGGCTGAGCCGGGCAAACATAAATGCTGCTGGAAATGCAATAAAAACAGCAGAAGAATATCTTGAAAAAATTAAAAACTCACCACTTTCAACCGATACAATGATAGCCCAGGCCGAAGGAAATGTCACTGCAGCAGAAGGCGCATATGAGCAGGCAAAAAACAGTTCAAAAAGCCAGACAGATGCTGCAGCCGGGTCTTATGGACAGTCGCTTTTAAACCAGTCCGCAACTTACTGGAACAATATCAACAGTCTTGAGATGGCCGCCGCCCAGATAAAACTTATGAAAAAAAGCATAGAACAGGCGGACATACAGCTTGAGCTTTCAAATATTAACCTTGAGCTCATAAAAACAGAGCTTGATAATTTCCAGGTAAATGCGCCTTTTGACGGCATGGTTTTAGCTGCAAATTTTAATGCCGGTGAAACAGCAGGGCCAGGGCTTGCGGCCATTTCAATAATTAGCAATGATTTTATTATAAAATCTGATATAAATGAAACCGATATTATAAAACTGGCTGCCGGGCAAAAAGCAGAAATAACCCTTGACGCATACCCGGGTAAAAATTTTACAGGTACGATTTCAAGAATTTCTCCGCTTGCAAAGAACATTGCAGGAATAATTACATATGAAATCGAGATCCTGCCGGATGATGAAGCCTCAGAATATTTAAGGCATGGCCTCAGCGCAAACTTAAATATAACAATTTCAGGTACAAAAGACGTTCTTTTAGTTCCGGTGCAGGCCATATATGAGGAAGATGGCAAAAATTATGCTGACGTGCTTGTGGGTGAGATGGAAGTCAGGAAAACTGAAATTGTGACGGGAGTCTTTAATTATGACTATATAGAAATAAAATCCGGTCTTTCTGAAGGAGATGTGGTAGTAATTTCCGGACTAGAGGCAATCTCAGAAGCACAGGGCGCAGGTGGCGGTCCGTTCAGAATGATGAGATAGAAATAATATTTCAAATGAATTAAGGTAACTTTTCATGAATGATAATGATATATGCTTAAATAACAGATGCATAATTGATATAACAGGGATATCAAAAACTTACCGGCTAGGAAAGGTAGACGTTGTTGCATTGCGGCATGTGGATCTCAAAATACTTGAGGGCGAATTCATTGCCATAATGGGTCCGTCAGGTTCCGGCAAATCAACCCTTATGAATATACTTGGCTGTCTTGATACGCCTGATGGCGGAACTTATCTTCTTGAAAATACTGATGTTTCAAAACTGGGTGACAGCCGGCTTGCAGAGATAAGGAATAAAAAAATAGGGTTTGTTTTCCAGACTTTTAATCTCCTTTCAAGATCAAATGCAATAAGCAATATTGAACTTCCACTTATATACTCAAAAAAGCTGGCCGGCAAAAGCCGTAAACAGAAGATATTTGAATCACTTGATGCAGTGGGCCTTAAAGGCTGGGAAAAGCATAAGCCCAGCGAACTTTCCGGCGGACAGAGACAAAGAGTTGCAATAGCCCGCGCTCTTGTAAATGACCCTGCTATAATACTTGCAGACGAGCCGACAGGGAACCTTGACTCAGTAACCGGCGAAGAGATAATGGCAATCTTCCAGGGCTTGAACAGGCATGGCAAAACTATACTGATTGTTACTCATGAACTTGATATCGCAAAGCATACAGACAAAATAATTTACCTGCGGGATGGGCTTATATTTAATGTTGAAAAGGTCCAAAACCCTGTAGATGCAAACCATATGCTAAAAACAATGCCAAGGCTTGAGGACAAAGTAAGAGGTGCATAAATGAGAAGGTTTTTAGAAAGTGTAAAAATAGCGTTCCAGTCGCTTTCAGCAAATAAGCTCAGGGCATTTCTTACCATGCTTGGCATTATAATCGGGGTTGGAGCAGTTGTTGCAATGATGTCCATTGGATATGGCGCCCAGGAATCAGTGCTTAGCAGCGTACAGGATATCGGGTCAAACCTGATTATAGTTACCCCCGGAAACCAGGACGAGGAGCAGCAGGGCTTTGAAAGAATGCTTGGTGAAGACAAAGACCGGGAATCGCTAAGTGTGGAAGATGCGGAACTAATTGAAAAAGAGGCAAAGCTTTTAAATGGCGCCGCCCCTGCCATATTAAATTCGGCAATTGCTACATATCTTAATAAGAACACAAGGGTAAGCATTTATGCTTCCAGCGAAAAAGCCGAGACAATTTATAATTTTAAAGTTGACAGGGGAAGGTTTTATACAAAAAGTGATGTAAAAAATGCATCAAATGTTGCCCTTATCGGACAGACTGTAATCAATAAAATCTTCGGTAAAATCGACCCGATAGGCAAAATAATAAAAATAGACGGAAAAAATTTCACTGTAATTGGCACCATTGAACCAAAAGGTACTGACCAGTTCGGCAATGACCAGGACAATTCTATAACTATTCCAATTACAACTGCGCAGCAAAAACTTTACGGAATAGACTATGTAAACATGATAATAGCCCAGAGTATAAGTGAAGATGATATGGGCCAGGCTACTGCAGAAATAGAGAGGATACTTAGAAAAGCGCATAATTTAAGGCCCGGTCAGAGCAATGATTTTACTGTAAGAAACCAGACACAGCTTGTTGATATTCTTGGAACTATTACAAATATTTTCACTATAACCATTTCAAGCATTGCAGGAATTGCTCTTCTTGTCGGCGGCATTGGAATAATGAATATAATGCTTGTGTCTGTTACAGAAAGAACAAGGGAAATAGGCATACGCAAGGCTGTGGGAGCAAAAAACAGGGATATACTGCTGCAATTTTTAACTGAAAGCGTTGTGCTGAGTATTACGGGGGGAATAATGGGAATTGTGTTTGCAGTAACTGTTTCTTTAATATTAAACAGGTTCACAATACTTACTACAAGCATTACATCTTTTCCGATAATACTTGCCCTTTCATTTTCAACAGTGGTCGGCCTTTTCTTTGGCATTTACCCCGCAATGCGTGCATCAAGGCTTAACCCCATTGAAGCATTAAGATATGAATAAAGCAATTTTTAACTATTGATTAAAAAACTTTATTTATTTAAAGATATAAAAAACGGCCCTTAAACGGACCGTTTTTTATTTAAAAAATTAATTATCCTTTCCGGCTTGTTCTAAATCTTTATCTTATTAACTATAAAAGCCGTTAAAGCCCGGAAAGCATATTTATTTATCCTGCTGCATCTGGGCAGCTTTTTTTGCCCTTTTCCTGTTTCTTGACCTTATGCTCTGCCATATGATTATGACTATTATGCCTGCAATTACAATAAGCGGGCTTGCAGCAATCAGCACCGTTGTAATAACTCTTAAAGCTGTAAGAGCTCCTCTTGCACCTCTTCGTACAGCGCCCAAAAATCCGCCTTCAGTGCTTTCAATTACCGGGATAGGCTCTGAAATATATACTTCAATGGTTGAATATGCTATGAGGTTATCAAGGTAATTCTGTCTTCCCTTTATCATCTCTATCTGTCCTTCAACGTTTGAAAGCTCTCTCTGTACTTCAATGCTGTCCTTGACAGTTACAGACTGCTCCATAAGCTGCAACAGCCTTTTCTGCTGCGCGGAAAGATTTGTGAGCCTGCTCTGGTTATCAACATATTCCTGGGTTACATCCTGTACATATACATTTACATTTTTTACTTTTCCCAGTTCTTTTATCCTGTTGATAACTGTGTCAAAATGCTGCTTGTCTATCCTTAGGATAACCGAGCCGCTTGTCAGGTTTCCTTCGGAATCAGAATATGACTGGGAATTACTTACATAACCATTGTATTTTTCTGCAAGCGCTGAAACTTCAAAAAATATCTGCTGGAACTTCCCTTTCTCAACTTCGATTTCCATGTAACCGTTTTTTATAAGCTTTGTGTTTATAAGCTGTGAAGTTGCAGCATCCGAGCTTCCTGCATCTGTGTATAGCTCAGTTGAGCCATTGTCTGGCATAGTAGTTGCAACAGCGGCTTCTTCAGTATAAACTTCAGCTTCAGCATAGTCCGCTTTATATGATCTGTCGTCCTGCTCATATGCAGGAGCCACACCTTGCGCCATTTCATCAAAACCAGCAGCAGACCTTACTGCTGAGCATCCGGACAGCACAAAGACTGCTGCAATAAAAACAGACAATGCGCCAATTGTAAATCTAGTAAACCTGTTTTTCATTTTTCACCTCTTCCTGATTCAAGATATGAATTTTTGATAATTTTATTAATTTTTATATGTAAACTAACCGGTTTGTTAAAAATATTTTATGCTTAAATTAATTAAAAGACCCGTATATAACAAGCGTAAAACTTCTTGCATCATTTTCCAGCTCAACTTCTTGCGTTTTTTTAGCGCCATATTCAAAATTTTCAAAAATCATCTTTACAGTTTTTATGGCTGAGCTGTTGGCATCATTTAAGATAGTATCTATGTTGCCATTGAAAAAATGATCCTTTTTATTCTGCATAAAGTTAAAAAGAAGGGATTTCTCAAAGCCGCTGCCGTCAGATTCTGTCCCCGGTTCTTCTACGCTGTAATCAATGATTATGTCTTTATAATCAATTAAAACTGCTTGATCTGTGTCGGCAATATTATGAATAACTTCAAATAAAACTGGGGCAGCATTACTAACTTGCGCCGCATCTTCTGTTTGAGGCATTTCATCATTGAGCATATCATAATTTTCATCATCACTGCTTTCCTTCATCAATTGGCCTTCCCCGGTCTGCTGTTTATTAATTGATGGAGTTTCCTGCCCTTGCCCAATTTCGTTTTCAGCCGCCGCTTCTTCCACAGCTGCCTGCGCCGCTTCCGGTAAAACACTGTCCTGCAATGCAACTGTCATTTGGCTTCTGCCTGTTCTTAAAAAATTAATGCCAAAATAAGAGCCGAAAGCAATTACTGCCACTATGGCAAAACCGGCTGCAACCCTGCTGAGTATACGGAATATAGCGGATTTTTCTTCAAATCTATCCGGCTCTTTTTCAGCAACAATAATGCTGTCGCCTATTTCATAAGTTCCTGCGGATATTTCCTGTTTTAGGAACTGGCCATCCCCTGTCACTACAATGCAGTAATTTTTATATATTTCAACTATTAATGCACTTTTTTTGCTCATTTGCTCTTTACCTGCCTTTACAGGAAATGTCCAGGAAACTGAAATTATTCATAATCGCAACTATCATAGCTATTATATATATTCGGCCTCTTTCAATTTTTTTCCGGTGTAAGGGAATTATTTTTTGCAGCTCTTTTATTGGCAGCCTTTTATTTCTTATGACATCATTTAAAAGCTCCGGATTTCCGGCAATAAGCTTTGCTGTATTTATATATTCATTCCTGAGATTTTCATGCCTTGGGGATACTTTAACAAGATCTGTAAAACTTATTCCCCATTCTTTTAAAATCTTTGTGTATTCTATTATTTCAAATTTTTTGTCTTCAATATCAGCGTCAAAAGCATATTGCTGCACAGCTTTTTTATCAAGCAAATCAATTGAAGCATCGTCGCAGTCTTCATCAGTGTTTAAGGATAAGGTTTTAAATTTTGACTGTTTCCTGAAATAGTCTATGAGCCTGTTTGTGATTACAAGCCTTGCAAAACTTAAAAATTTTCCCTTGTTTATGTCATAGGCATTTATTGCTTCATTAAAAGCGATAAGGCCTATTGAAAGTTCGTCATCAGTTCCGTACTCAAGATATCTGCCGAGCCGTTTCTGTATAATGCTTGCTATAAATGGCTTAAAGTCAGAGATGAGCCGTTCAACTTTATCCCTGCTTTGCCTGGCAAGAATTACTGTATCTTCAAGAGTTTTAGATTCTGTATAAATCAATTACCAGCCTCCGCTTGAACCGCCGCCGCCTGAGGAGCCCCCGCCAAATCCGCCGAAACTGCTTCCCCCGCCTGAGGAGCCCCCGCCAAATCCGCCTGCAAAGCCTCCCCCGGAGCTTCGCGTCTTTTTAGGTATAGTTGTATTTCTCTGGTCATGATAGCCGCAGGGCGTGCCTCCAGGATAAATATATGTGCAGTTTCTTTCAACAAGCATCTTCCCGCTTGTTGTATAGGTTGCCTGCTGTATTACAGTATGCTTTATTTTCAACTTTATCTTCTTGCATTTAGGGCATTTTCTTTTTAGAATCGATACAATGGCAGATATAATTATTATAATCAAAAAAACAGGAAAACAGCACCACAGGCATGGGTTTGAAAATATATTATTAAAAAATTTCCCGGCAGAAACCGCCGCATTTGGACTGGCGGCTGTTTCAACTACTGTGCTGTATCCGTATTCTTCATAAACCTTATTGGCAATTGCTGCAACGCCTTCATATACGCCTTGGCCAAATCTGCCAGAAGCAAGCCCCGGCGCTATTATATTGTCAACAATATCTCTTGCCTCTATATCTGTTATTGCCCCTTCAAGGCCATATCCCACTTCAATGCGAAGCGGCCTTTTGCCAACTTCTCCTTCCGGAGATATAAGCAGCAAAACGCCGTTATCTTTATCTTTTTGCCCGATTCCCCAATTTTCAAAAAGTTTGACCGCATACTCCTCCTGTGAAAGCCCCTGGAGAGTAGGGACAATTGCAACCGCAATCTGGGCTCCTGTATCCCGGTCAAGCCTGTAACATATGTCCTCTATTTTACTTTTCCAGCTGCTGTCAAGCAGCCCGGTGTAATCATTGACATATGATGAATATTCTGGAAACACAATATCTGCTGAAACAGGAAAAATAAAGCAAAAAAAACAAATGCTTGCAGTAATTATAAAAACTGCTGAGCGCTGTGCTGCATAAAAATAATGCTTTTTTAAGCTGTTTTTTAAATTAAAAGTATGCATATTATATCTGTTTACTCAAGGCTTAAATCAATTTCCGGGGCTGTTTCTGCGCCGGGCTGGGCCTGGAAAAATTCCCTCGGGGCAAACCCGAATAAGCCGGCAACAAAATTGTTGGGGAAAAGCCTTATATATGTATTGTAGCTCTGCACAGCTTCATTATACCTCATTCTCTCAACTGTAATCCGGTTTTCAGTGCCCTCCAGCTGCTGCATAAGATCCCTTACCACTTCACTTGCTTTAAGTTCAGGGGTATCTTCAACAACAACTTTGATATCCCTTATAAAAGAGTTTATATCAGTGTTTACCTTTTCAAGTTCACCCGGGTTCTGCGCGCCATTTATTCCTGACCTTGCCTGGGCAATTGCTTCAAAAATATCCTTTTCAAGCTGCATATATCCTTTTGCCGCTTCAGCAAGATTAGGCACCAGGTCAAGCCTGCGCTGATAAACATTCTGCACCTGCGCCCATGCATTATCAACAGCAATTTCCCTTGTAACCATGGTGTTTCTTCCGCCAAAAATAACTGAGACAGAAATAATTATTAAAATAAGTATTATCACCACTGCAATTACGCCAATTATGCAGCCTGGCGAAAACCTCCTGCCGCCGGAAGGCTGATTTGTGCCTGGCGGTACCTGGTTATTAACTGTCAATTTTAATTCCCCCTTTAAAAAATACTGTAAAAAATTTTATTACAACTTAAAACCTTTAAATATTCATGACTTCTTGCAAACTTTTACAACTGCAGGCCTTACCAAAAAATCATTGATTTTATAACCTTTCCTTAATACATCCAAAACTGTCCCCTCCTCAGCTTCATCATCTTCTGCAGTGACAG
>VGAZ01000044.1 GCA_016870615.1 Actinomycetota bacterium
CCCTGATTTTGTGGATAAAGTAGCCACCGAAGAAAATGCTGCAACCGAGGAAGAAGTGCTGCAGTGGATTTCTGATGTTGGGCACCCTGTGCTTGAAATGGAACCAATGATGTAGACATGCAACCGTTTTTTTAAAGTTGCAATAACAAAAAGAAATATCGTAGCTAAGTGGTAAATTATTTCTAAATAAAGTAAAAATTTTGAAATTATAAACACAGCTGTAAGTAGTTAATATTTTACAAAGGAGGGAGTAAATGCCTTTAAGCGGCCTTGATATTTTTAAATTGCTTCCCAAAACAAACTGCAAGGACTGCGGGTTTCCAACATGCCTTGCATTTGCGATGCAGCTTGCTGCAGGAAAAATTGAACTGGAAAAATGTCCCCATGTTTCAGAGCAGGCAAAGGAGTCTCTTGCAGAAGCTTCGCAGCCGCCTGTTTTAAAAGTTGAGATAGGCACAGGTGAAAATATTTTTAAAGTGGGAGAAGAGACTGTTTTATTCCGGCATGACAGGACTTTTGTAAACCCCAATGCTTTTGCTGTACTTATTAATGATAATGAAAGTGAAGCTGAAATTGAAAAAAAGGTAAATTCTGTAAACAATTTAAAATATAACAGGGTCGGCCAGACCCTTGAACTCAATGCTATTTTTATAAGAAACAGTTCAAACAATAATGATACATTTTTAAAAACGGCTGAAAAAGTAAGTTCGATGACATCCAAGCCCATTATTTTTTCATCCGGGGATAAAGAGACGCTGAAAGCTGCCATTGGCCACTACAAGGATAAAAAACCATTAATACATGCTGTGGACTTATCAAATATTGATGATTTGCTGGAGCCTTTAAAAGAATCCGGATGCCCTGTTGCTGTGAAGTCGAAAAGTTTTGATGAAATTGCAGCGCTTACTGAAAAATTGAGATCTTCAGGGATAAAATCTATTGTAATAGATATGGAAAACAGGAATTTAAAAGAGGACTTCTTTAACCAGGTAACACTGAGAAGAGCCGCTATTGTTAAAAAGGACAGGCTTTTCGGTTACCCGACAATTGTTTTTCCATGTGATATAGCAAACGACCCTTTAAAAGAGGCAGCTATTGCTTCTGTTTTTGTAACAAAATATGCCTCAATAATAGTTCTTTCAAATGCGGAGCCCCATAATGTGTTTCCGCTTCTTGTTTACAGGCAGAATATTTATACTGACCCGAGAAAGCCGATGGCTGTTGAACAAAAGATATATGAAATAAATAATCCTGGGCCTTCCTCTCCCGTCCTTTTAACTACCAATTTTTCGCTTACATATTTCATAATTTCAGGTGAAATTGATTCAAGCAAGGTCCCTTCATGGCTACTGGTTATGGATGTTGAGGGCCAGTCAGTGCTTACTGCATGGGCCGCTGGCAAATTTGTGCCTGAACTTATTGCAAATTTTATTAAGAAGAGCAATATAGAACAAAAAACAAGCAGCAAGGAAATTATTATTCCGGGATATGTTGCCCAGCTTCAGGGCGAGCTTGAAGATGAGCTTGGCGATGGGTGGAAAGTTGTTGTGGGCCCGCGTGAAGCAGGTGAAGTACCTAAATTCCTGAAAAATTACAAGGCTGGATAATTTTAAAAGCAAAACATAAATATTTTTAAAACAGGGGGTTGCATATGTTAGTTGTTGGTGAAAACATCAGTGTTACTTCCAAAATTGTTGGAGAATCAATAAGAAACCGTGACGCAGGTCCCATACTGGAAATGGTAAAAGCGCAAAAAGATGCCGGCGCAAATTATATAGATATAAATATCGGGCCTGCCACTAAAAATGGCGAAGATCTCATGCAGTGGATAGTAAAAACCATACAGGCCGAGTATGATGTGTTGCTTGCGCTTGATACAAAAAACACAAGCGCCATAGAGGCAGGACTTCAGGTTCATAAAGGCACTGCAATGATAAATTCAGTTACAGGGGATAAGGATAAGCTTGACATTTTAATGCCAATGGCAAAAAAATATAATGCAAAAATAGTGGGCATCGCATTAAGTGAAAAAGGTGTGCCCCCGGATGTTGACAGCAGGATAGAAGTTATAATGAATATTGTAAATTCTGCAATAGAGCACGGGGTTATGCTGTCAGATGTTTACCTTGACCCGATAGCGCTTCCTGTTGCAGTCCTGCAGCAGCAGGTGTATAACTGCATTGAGGGACTAAAAGCTTTCAAACAATTAAAGGATTTAATGGGGCTTAATGAAGAACCAAAAACGATTGTGGGTCTTTCAAATGTGTCGCAGTCTTCTCCTGCACACTTAAAAAGTCTGCTGAACAGGACATATCTTTTAATACTTTTAAGCCACGGCCTTGATTCAGCAATAATGGACCCGCTTGACAGTGAACTCATGAATGCAGTAAAGACATTTGACATACTTACAAACCGCATACTTTATGCGCATTCTTATCTTGATTAGAAAATTATGAAAATAGCCATATCAGGAAAAGGCGGTGTGGGCAAAACTACGCTTGCAGCCTGCCTTGCAAAATATTATGTGTCCAAAGGCTTTAAAGTTATAGCAGTGGATGCAGATCCCGATGCAAACCTTGCGTCTGCCCTTGGGCTGAGCTGGAAGGAAGCATTAAAAATAGTGCCGCTTGTTGAAATGAAGGTACTTATAGAAGAAAGGACAGGGGCAAAATCTGGTGAATATGGCTCATATTTTAAATTAAATCCAAAAGTGGACGATATACCGCAGGAGTTTGGCGTAGATGCGGGGGGAGTAAGGCTTCTTGTTGCAGGAACAATCAAAGCAGGAGGCAGTGGCTGTTACTGCCCTGAAAATGTCCTCTTAAAAAGGCTGTTTAAACATCTTATTGTTGACTGTGACGAGATAATCATACTGGATATGGAAGCCGGCATTGAGCACCTCGGAAGGGGCACGACAGGCAGCATGGATCTTTTGATTGTTGTAATAGAGCCAGGCATGCGAAGCATACAGACCGCCCGTTCAGTAAAAAAAATGGCCGATGAAATCGGCATAAAGTCTGTAAATATTGTTTTAAACAAGACAAGGTCTGAAGATGAAACTTCTTTAATTAAAGATAGCCTGATGGATTTTACTGTTCTTGGCAGCCTTCCCTACAGTGAAAAGGTGAGGCTTTCTGATCTGCAGAATATATCTCCCTGTGACTATGATGATATTTTTAAAAAATCAATTGAGGATATAGCAAAGAATATATCAGGGTTATTAAAAAAATAATTGCCCGGCAGCAATTATTGGCAATCATCACAAAGTCCCTTAAATACCACCTGGAAATTATCTATTTTAAGATTGCAATTTCCAAGTATGTTTTTTTCAGCGTTTTCTTTTAACCTTATCTTTATTGCATTTTTAAGGCAATCATTATTGGTTATTATTTTTTTACAGTTTGTGCACACCATGTATACTGATGTTTCAACGCTGCAGTCTCCCGCAAGCATGTACATTGATTTTTCTGTACCGATGTCAATTTTGCATATCAGCTTTAATTTTGAAAAAAGCTCAAGCGTCCTGTATACAGTAGCTATTCCTATGTTGGGATCAAGGTTCTTAGCATTGATAAACAAACTTTCTGCATCAAAAAGTCTGTGTTCGCTCAGCAGCGCTTCAAAGATTGTTTTTCTCTGGCCGGTAAATTTATATCCGAGTTTCATCAGTTTTTTTACCTGCTCATCAAGAATATTAACATTTGAATAGTTTTCTTTTAAAACTTTTGCCATTGCTATACCTGATAGTAATAATTGTTACAAGTATTAATTGTACACTAATATTTATTCTTGTCAACATAACACCGGAGTTTTTGTTAAAATCAGGGTTTTGCTTCTGTATTTATCCTGTCTATGTTTTCAGCAATTTTTTCCAAAGAATCAAAAATGCAGTCAATTGTTTTATCAATAAATTCGCTCTGGGAAATATTGAGATTCATATTGCCCCAGTGATAATCAAGCTCACTTCTAACTATAAATTTCTGGCATTTTATATAATTCATTAATTTACCCATATACTTTTTATGAAAGTTGCATTGTTACTTAAAAAATTATTATAACAGAAACTATATGAATTTTATATTGGAAAAAATTTTTACTGATAATCACTTGACAGATGAAAAATAAGTTATATCATTGTTAATGATAATCATTATCATTATCATTATCAACAATAATGGTTAACATGGAAAAAACAAATATAAAAAATCTTCTTGGCCAGTTAAAAAATATTGGTTTTAGGCTTACAGGCACCAGGAAAACAATTCTTGATATAATAATATCCGCAAAAGAAGGCCTAAGCGCTGAAGAAATATTTATTTCTGCAAGAAAAAAGAACCCGGAAATTGGAGTAGCGACAATATACAGGAATATAAAAATACTTGAGGAACTAATGATAATTAAAAGGGCAGGCGAAACAGAAAATAAAAACCGCTATTATCTATCAGAAAATATTGGAAATTTAAAGATTAATTATTTTAAAAAATCTGTCATTGGGCAAAAACAGCAGAAAAAAGCCGGCGCTTATGCTTTGGTGACATCAAGCCCCGCCAGCCGCCGGCAGGATACAGAGAGTTTTTCTTTTTATAACTCTGGCAAAATTGACAGAATGCAGTCACAGCTCAATGAATGGATGTCAGAGCTTGATAAAATCAGGAGGGAAAAGGAGTTTAAATTGGAAGAAATAATAAATGATGTCAGTAAAATAGACGCGGTGCTTCAAAAACACCAGTACAGTAGCGAAAACCTTATACAGATGCTCTTGGATTTTCAGGGACAGTATAACTGGCTGCCAAAACATGTGCTTTTATACGTCAGCACAAAACTCAAAGTGCCTTTAACGCAAGTTTATGGTATTGCCTCGTTTTATAAATTTTTTAATCTTGAGCCGAGAGGAAGGTACCAGGTTATTGTATGCGCCGGCACAGCTTGCCATGTGCGCGGCTCTGTAAGCTTGCTGCAGAGAATTACAAATGTGCTTAATATAAACCCCGGCGATACTACACCTGATTATAAGTTCACTCTTGATACAGTTAACTGCCTTGGCTGCTGTGCGCTCGGTCCAGTTATGATGTTTAATAATAAATATTTCAGTAATCCTTCAAGAAAAGAGCTTGAAAAACTTTTTGATTCAGTTGTGTGATTTAATATATATGTATATTTTTAAAATTTTATATTTCAGGGGTTAATATGAGTGAAAAAGAAATAAAAAAAATAAGCGGTCTTGAGGACCTGGTTAAAATATCTGAAAAGCTAAAGAGTTTGATGGAAGGTAAAACCGTCATTTCAATCTGTTCGGGAACAGGCTGCAAGGCTTACTCCTCGGATGATGTGCATGGAAAAATAGTTGAAGAGCTGCAGAAAAAAATTAAGGAAAGCAAAACAAATGCGGATAATATAGTTATAAAAAAAACTGGCTGCCATGGATACTGCGAAAGAGGGCCCATTATGGTTATACATCCCGGCCAGACCTGCTATCTTGGTGTAAAACCTGAAGATGCTCCAGATATTGTTGAAAGTGCTATAAACGAAAAAGTCGTAGAGAAGCTTCTTTATAAAGATGAAAACGGAAGCAGTATTGAAAAAGAGAATGATATACCTTTTTACAAGCATCAGCAGAGAATAATATTTGACTGTAATGCAAAAATTGATCCTTACAGCATAGATGATTACATCATGATTGGAGGCTATCAGGCTCTTGCAAAAGCCCTTAAAGAAATGCCGCCTGATAAAGTTTTAAGCGAAGTAAAAAAATCAAACCTGCGCGGAAGGGGTGGTGGCGGGTTTGCAACAGGGCTCAAATGGGAGACTACAAAAAATGCTGCCGGGGATACTAAATACGTAATTGTCAATGCAGATGAGGGTGATCCTGGCGCGTATATGGACAGGAGTATTCTTGAAGGCAATCCTCACAGCGTCCTTGAGGGACTCATTATAGCCGCCTATACAATAGGCGCAAACCACGGATATATTTATGTAAGGCAGGAATATCCTTTTGCAGTAAAAAGCATTGAAAATGCCATAGAAAATGCAAGAGAGTATGGGCTGCTTGGTAAAAATATCATGAATTCAGGATTTGATTTTGACGTTAAGGTGCACAGGGGTGCCGGTGCATTTGTTTCAGGCGAGTCAAGTGCCCTTATGGCTGCAGTTGAAGGCAATGTTGGTGAGCCCCGCTTAAAATATATACACACAGCAGTCAGCGGACTGTGGTCAAAACCGACAAACCTTAATAATGTTGAAACATATGCAAATATTCCCCATATAATAAATAATGGTGCAGAATGGTTCCGGAGCACAGGAACACCAGGAAGCAGCGGTACAAAAATATTTTCCCTTGTTGGAAAAGTCAATAATACTGGCCTTGTTGAGGTTCCAATGGGCGTTACTCTGCGGGATATAATTTATAAAATCGGCGGAGGAATAAAGGGCGGCAAGAAATTCAAGGCAGTGCAGACAGGGGGTCCCAGCGGTGGCGTAATACCTGAGGCACTTCTTGATTTGCCTGTTGATTTTGATGAACTGTACAAAGCAGGTTCTATGATGGGTTCAGGCGGCATGATAGTGATGGATGAATCAGACTGCATGGTAAATGTGGCTCATTATTTCATTAAATTCCTTGCAGATGAGTCCTGTGGCAAATGCGTTCCATGCCGGGAAGGGCTTCGACAGCTTTTGTACATATATGAAAGAATAATCAATGGACAGGGGCAGGTTGAGGATTTAAAGCTTCTTGAGGACCTTTGCATACTGCTTGAAAATGCATCACTTTGTGCCCTGGGTGGAACTGCACAAAATATAGTTGTTACAACACTCAAGTATTTCAGGCAGGAGTATGGTGCCCACATTTACTACAAGGCATGTCCTGCAATGGTTTGCAAACCTCTTATAAGGTATGAAATAAGCAGCGATAAATGCAGCGGCTGCACAAGATGCGTTAAAGTCTGTCCGGTTGATGCAATATCAGGCAAGCCAAAAGAAGCTCATGCAATTGACCAGTCCTTGTGCATAAAATGCGGGGCATGCATGGAGGAATGTCCAGAAAAGTACAGTGCTATTGCAAAAAGCACAGGAATATTTGAGTATGAAAAAGAAAAGGAAGCAGTGTTTGCAGATAAGGGACAATAAATATATTTAAATATAAGGAGTATTATTATGGAATCGACCATAAAACACGAAGAAAGCGCCAAAAGCGCTGTCATAAATAAAAATATAAATCTTTTTATAGATAATAAAGCTGTACCTGCCGGCAGCGGTGATACCCTTCTCCTTGCAGCCAGGAAAGCAGGCATACACATTCCGGCGCTATGTTATCATGAAAAGATAAAACCGCATGGCGCATGCAGGCTGTGCATTGTTGAAATTGTTAAAAAAGGCAAAAGCAGGATAGTTGCATCATGCGCCTATCCTGCAGAAGAAGGGCTTCAGGTATTTACTGAAAGCCTGAAAATTACAGAAATAAGAAAGCACCTTGTTGAGCTCTACATGGCTCTTTTCCCATATAATGAAGAAATAAAAGCACTGGCAAAAAAATACGGGCTCAAAGAAACAAGATATCACAAAGAAAACAATTACTGTATACTATGCGGCCTTTGTGTGAGATACTGTGCCGAGGTCAAAAAGGAAAATGCAATAGGCTTTATTGGAAGGGGAACATCCAAAAAAGTGGCATTTATTCCTGATTCTTCTTATTTTAAATACTGTGTAAATTGCATGGAGTGTATGGACATATGCCCGACAGGTGTATTTCCTTCAAACTATGGAATAGAAAGGCTGCCGCAGACTTCAGATTTCTGAGCTCAGGATTTTTGGACCTCTTTGAAAATTTTTATAATTTTGTAAAGATTGTTACTTTATTTTCTGCTATAATAAAATAGTTGAAACAAATACCGCCTCAAAACAGCAGTAAGTAATATTGCAGCCTGTTTTTTTAAAGCGGATTTTACCCGGATATTTATTTATAATTATTTTGAAATTATAAAAGGAGGGGCAAAATGAGGCCATTACTGTTTTCATCAAACAAATCTTTTTCAGGGAAAAGTTCAATGTGCGCCGGTATTGGAAGACTTCTTCTTGACAGGGGATATAAAACAGGTTATTTGAAACCACTTTGCACTTTGCCAGAGAAGCTTGGAACCTGTTATATAGATGAAGATGTAAGATACATCATTGATATTTTAAGCCTCAAAGATAAACCGGAAGATATTTGCCCCATGATTTTTACAGAACAGACTTATGACAAAGCTTTGGATGAATATATAAAAGCCAGCCCCCCCGCTTATTTTGATAAGATAAAAAAAGCTTATGAGGCAATATCAAAAGACAAGGATTTTGTATTGATTGAGAGTGCAAGAAATATTACTTACGGCTCTTTTGCCCGGATAAGCGCAAAGGACATTTGCGCGGCAACAAATGCAAAAACTGTACTTGTAATGAAATATGAAGAAGATATAGTAGATAAAGCTGCACATTTTGTCCGGCATTTTGATGAATACTTTGGCGGCATTATAATAAACCTGGTGGCACTTGATGACAGGGAAAGAATAGAAAACCTTATCCTGCCTTATTTTAAAAAGGAAGGCATTTTAATTTTCGGGGTAGTATACACAGATAAAGTGCTATCTTCAATAAGCATAAAAGATATGTCTAAATACCTGGATGGCGAAGTATTGTGTGCTGAAGAGCATATAGATGAACTTGTAGAGTCATTTATGGTTGGCGCCATGGGGCATGAAATGGCTTTGAGATTTTTCAGGTCAAAATCTGAAAAGGTTGTAATTACCGGCGGGGACAGGGCAGATATACAGCTTGCTGCGCTTGAAACAAATACTAAGTGCCTTGTGCTTACAGGCAATTTCCAGCCAAGCACAATAGTTATCAGCAGGGCTGAAGAGCTGGGAGTGCCCATGATTCTTGTAAGCTATGACACATTAACTACAGTAGGAAAGCTCAATGAAATACTCGGACGTTCAAATCTGCATGAATTAAAGAAACTTGATAAAATTTTGCAGATTACAAGGGATAATATAGATATTGACAAAATAATATCCATTGCAAAATAAAACTGGTGTTTTTAGCCATATTTTAAGATTATCTGCTTTTTTACTTTATTTTTAGGATAAAATACATTATTATTTTTTCTTCAAAAAAATAAAAGGTTGTATAAAAAGCTATTATTTTCGTTTTGTGTTGCCGTTACACTATAAACCTGTAGGCGGGCGTATTTTTTAGCTTAATTTTTTCCAAGGTTTAAAAACCTTTTTAATATTTTATTATAAATGGAGTTTGGTATGGCAGTTGACAATCAAAAAACAAATCACAAGGAATTGCTGAAGTGGATATTTGATATGGCAAAAATGTGCAATCCGGATAAAATAGTCTGGATTGACGGTTCTGAAAAACAGAAGGAACAGTTAAAAAAAGAAGCTATCCAGACCGGTGAACTTATAGAGCTTAACCAGGAAAAATTGCCCGGTTGCGTTTACCACAGGACAGCATTAAATGATGTTGCGCGTACCGAGCACCTGACATTTATATGCACAGATAAAAAAGAAGAGGCTGGGCCGAATAATAACTGGATGTCCCCTGAAGAAGCATATAAAAAGGCTTCAGATATTTTTAAGGATTCAATGCAGGGCAGGACTATGTATGTTATTCCTTTTTCAATGGGCCCTGTGGAATCTGAATTTTCAAAGACAGGAATAGAGCTTACAGACAGTATTTATGTCGTTTTAAATATGCTAATAATGGCTGAAGTTGGTGATAAAGTTTTAAAATTCCTTGGCAATGATGGGCGGTTTACACAATGTCTTCATGGAAAGGCAGAGCTTGATATAAATAAAAGGCTTATACTGCATTTTCCGCAGGACAATGCCATATGGAGTGTAGGTTCAGGTTATGGCGGAAATGTGCTGCTTGGTAAAA
Organism: Actinomycetota bacterium; assembly: GCA_016870615.1. GTDB lineage: Bacteria > Actinomycetota > Humimicrobiia > Humimicrobiales > Humimicrobiaceae > VGAZ01. Next base: position 9,922 of record VGAZ01000044.1, read on the forward strand.
AATGCCTTTCCCTGAGGATTGCAAGTTACATGGGCAGATTTGAGGGTTGGTTTGCTGAGCACATGCTCATTATTGGAGTTGAAGACAGCAGCCAAAAAACTACTTATATTGCGGCAGCATTTCCTAGCGCATGCGGAAAGACAAACCTTGCAATGCTTATACCTCCTCAAAGCCTTGCAAAAAAAGGCTATAAAATCTGGACAGTTGGCGATGATATAGCATGGATGAGGGTAAAAGAGGACGGTTCCCTGTGGGCGATTAATCCGGAAACAGGATTTTTTGGCGTACTGCCTGGAACAAACAGCAAGACAAACTATAATGCAATGCAGACAATTAAAAAAAATACTATCTATACCAATGTACTTTTAAAAGACGATAAAACAGTCTGGTGGGAGGATGGAGACGGACCCGTGCCAGAGTCCGGAACAGACTGGACCGGTAAACCATGGAAACCCGGGTTAAAAGATGAAAATGGGAAAATTATAAATGGCGCAAACCCAAACAGCAGGTTTACAGCGCCCATAAAGCAATGCCCGTCCGCATCGCCCCTTATTGATGACCCTGAAGGCGTACCGATTTCTGCAATAGTTTTTGGCGGCAGAAGGGCTTCCCTTGCTCCTCTTGTGTACCAGTCATTTGACTGGCAGCATGGAGTATTCACAGGTTCAATAATGGCATCTGAAATAACAGCGGCCCAATACGGGGCGCAGGGAAAGGTAAGAAGGGATCCCATGGCAATGCTTCCTTTCTGCGGATATAATATGGCAGAATATTTTAAGCACTGGCTGCAAACAGGCAAAAATATAAAGAACCAGCCAAAAATCTTTCATGTAAACTGGTTCAGGACAGACAAACAGGGAAAGTTTATATGGCCGGGTTTCAGCGATAACCTGAGGGTTCTTGAGTGGATTATAGACAGATGCAATGAGAAGGTCGGGGCAGTTGAAACTCCGATCGGATATATACCGTCACAGGCAGATATTGATCTTGACGGCCTTGATATAAACAGCAGTGATATAGATGAGCTTTTAAAAGTCAATAATGATGAGTGGCTTGGCGAAACTGAAAGTATAAAAGAATTTTACAGCCAGTTTGGTGATGATTTGCCCCAAGAATTAAATTCCGAGCTTGAAAAACTGGTAAAAAGGTTAAAAGACAGTTAAGCTGAATAGAGCTTCATTGCAGTAAAAGAATATATACTGCCCGTAAAAATCAGTATGTTTTTACAGATTATTTTTCAAATTTATATAAAACAAGGCCGCTGCATGGCTTAGGGTAGAAGTATGTCGATTTCTGGGGCATAATCATTTCAGCCATTGAAAGATTTTCAACAGTATTTATATCAGGTGCATTTAAAATAAAACCTGCATGATATTGTTCCGCAGGAACTTTGAGGGTTTCAAATACCTCATCTGCTGTGTGGATAAATTTTATTTCCTGCGCAGCGTAGTCTTTTAAAAGCACTGTAAGCAGCAGCTTATGGAGTATATTTACGTCCAGGTATTCAAACATTTCATTAAAATCTTCGGTTAAAATCCCGGCTTCATTATATATGGTTTTAAGGTCCTTTTTAAGAACTGTAAAATAGCAATCCCCGTTTTTAAAACAAATGCAAAGGCTTTTTTGTTTTGCCTCTTTTGCAGCATACATTTTTTTATTTATTTTATCTGCTGAAGCTGCCAGTGGCTCAATATCAAAATATTTTTCTATCTTTTTTTTGAGTTCTTCAGGCTTTAACTCCTTATTAAACCTTATAAGCCTGTGGGTGGGATGTATTGATATGTCTTTTTGCCCTGAAGATACAAAAAGTGAAAGAATATAATCTTCCGGGCGATGCTCATTGACTGGGCCCTGCGGATAATTGTTTTTTTGCGGTGATTGCTCCCGGTAAAGCCTGGATGTTTCATACCGGTGATGGCCGTCTGCAATCAGTAATGTTTTTGTTTTCATTTTATCAACTATTTCATTTATTGTATTATCATCAGATATTTTCCACAATTTAAACTTAAGTGTTTTATCATAAAGCGCCTTTGCGGCTATGAATTCATCCTCTTTCTTTATATTTTCAATTAAAGGCATAATGGTATTGCCGCTGTCATTATATATCGTGTATATGAATTCAAAATTTGTCCTGCAGGCAGTTAAAAGTTTGAGCCTGTCCTCTTTTGGTTTTGATAGAGTTTTTTCATGGCGAAGCACTTTGCCCTTTCCATATTCTTCGACTTTCAAAAGACCTATGAAACCAGTAAAATTTTTCACTGCACCGTTTTCTGTAAATTCCTCCTCAAGCAGGTACAAACATTTTTTTTCATCAAAAACTAAAATACTATCATCAATCCATTTTTGAAGAATATTTTTTGCGCCCATATACCTGTCTGAAGACTGGCCGTCCCCGGGAAGAGTAAGATTAACTATATTAAATGGGCTAAAACTCTTAAGCGTTTCCTTAAGCTGTTGCTGAATTACGTCATAAGGCGGAGCAATAACTCCAGAAAAGTCCCTGATTTTTTTATTGTTAAAATGCAGTCCTGCAAAAGGTTTTATATCCACCATATTGATACCCAATCTTAATAAAGTTGATAAATTTATTTGAAATCAGTGAAAATTATTCAAAGCAAATTTCACATCTAATATTATACTGGTATAAAATTTTTAATATACCGGTAATTTTTACTATGCAAAATTTCAATACTGTACGCAAACAAGGCATTATTATAATCCAAATGCTTTAAAAATATAATATTTATCGTGTATTTGTTATAATAATTAACTGTTTTTTAAATGAAACCGAAAACCTGAAAAAGGGGACGGTTCTCTTTTTTCATACTTTTTTTCTTTAAACGAAGTAAAAGTTATGGTTATAATAATGATTTAAAGTGCATGCAGCCTAAAATATTTAAACACGGGGAGAGAAATGAAGATTGACGTAATTGAAAATGTAATGCAGTACAACAAAGATGAGGCAAAGCTTAACAGGAAAAGATTTAAAGATAATAAAGTGAGTGTGGTAAATATTTTATCTGCACCAGGGGCAGGAAAAACCACCCTGATTATTGAAACGATGAAAAAACTTGGAAGCAGTATAAACATAGGAGTTATTGAAGGGGACATATCCTCTACGCATGATGCTGAGAAAATAAAAGAATATACCGGAAATGTTGTGCAGATAAATACCGGAGGCACATGCCACCTTAATGCTTCAATGATTGCAGAAGCAATTAAAAAGCTGCCGTTAAAAGAGCTGGACCTGCTGTTTATTGAAAATGTGGGCAATCTTATATGCCCTGTGGGTTTTGATCTTGGTGAAAAAGCGCGCATGGTTTTATCCTCAGTAAGCGAGGGCGATGATAAACCAGTAAAATATCCCAAGGCTTTTATAAAAACAGATCTTGTGGTGCTGAATAAAACAGATATGTTAAAGTATAGTGATTTTAATATGGATTTTTTTTCTTCGAAGGTCAGGGAGCTTAACCCCTCAGCAACCATAATTCCAGTTTCATGCAAAACGGGTGATAATTTAAAATCATGGAATGAATGGATAAAAAATTTATTAAAAAGCTAATATCATACCCGCTTTCTTAACATACTTTTTTTTAAAAATTCATGCAATATTACTGTTACAAACCTATTACAAATATGCTATAATAATCATTTATATAAACTCGGTGAAATTGTTTGAAGCAGGTATTTTTAAAGGTTCTGTAATTGTTACAAAGTAATTACAAAATTATTTGTTTTTTTATTGCTTTATTTTTTTTTTAGTGTTACTATGACCTAATTTTGTTAGTTACAAGAATGTTACAAATTAAAGTATTTTCTGTGTTAATTAAAGGAAATGAAAAAAAAATCAGCGAAATCTGAAATAGAGTGCCTTATAAAGAAAAAAGATACGGGCCAGAATACAAATGGCAATGATAATGCCGTGCAGCCGGCAAATTCAATAAGTGATTTATTGCCAAAGGGTG
>VGAZ01000045.1 GCA_016870615.1 Actinomycetota bacterium
TGGCAATATTATTAATAGCCATACTGCTACTTTTTTTATTCTGCAAAAACGAAGACATACCTGATAATGCTGCTGCCGCTATAACCTCAGGACAAACCAGCGACAGCTCTGGCGATAATAATTCATCAACAAGTTCTTCATTATCTGAGAGCAGCCCTGGTGTTACTGAAGAAACTCCAGGACCCACTGAGGAGACAACTGCTGCGGAGGTTGTTGAGGAAACGCCGGAAACTGCGCCCGCAACAGAAGCAGCCGTAGTAAAACCCACAATAAGACTTGCAATAATTGAAGGCCCATTATACTCTCCTGCTGATGATGTGTGTTTTTACAGAGTAAGAGCCACTGTAACCGGTATCCATAATCCGGTTGTTTGGAGCAAAAATGATACTGCTTCTTATGGCGCTTATGTTGCCCAGGTAAACCTGACAAGGGCTAACCCCAGCTATACTCTTACAGGCACTGTCACTAATTCTGCCGGCAGCGCAAGCGATTCTATAAGACTTTCCTGAGGCTGCAACAGCCCGCCTGATGTAACAGCAATTAACATTGCATCTGAAATTGCCCCGGGCAGCAGAAATTCAGTAACTGCAATTGCCACGGACCCTGATGGAGATGTGCTTGCCTACAGCTGGACTGTAAACGGCGGATCTTTTAGCAATACAGCAATTAATCCGACAAACTGGACTGCTCCAGAAATGCCGGGAAGCTACAGAATAACTGTTACGGTAAATGACGGAAAAGGCGGGACAGACGCTATGTCTAAAGATATAACTGTCGCTGAGCAAAACAGGCCACCTGTAGTAAGCGATATTATTGTCAGGGATCGTAAAACACAGGCAACAGTTGATTATGATGTTCCGGGCACACAGTATGATTTATTAGTTAATGCTTCAGACCCTGATGGGGATGCTTTGACTTTTAACTGGAACGTAACACATGGAACTTTAAGCAACTCCAACAGTAATCCGGCATTATGGGCTTCACCATATAGCACAAGCATAACTTATGTTACTTTATCACTAACGGTCAGTGACGGAAAAGGCGGGGTTGTGACAAGAACAAGGGAGATAGAGGTAAGGTGGTGACCTTACTGGCGTTTTCTGTTTTTAAAGCTATTTATAATATTTATAATAACCACTGCAGCAATTATTGCCCATCCAAAGGAAGTTAGCGCTGCGCCCAGCTTGTTTGCAAAAGCCATGCCGTAATATAGCGTAACTTGATTATCAGTAGGAATGACCATCATAAAGGAAGGGGATACAAGATAAGGGCCATCTGCCCCCTTTGCTTGCCAATTTGGAAAATACGACATTTTAACAAGATGCGGAACTCCCACAGCGGTTGTGGTAAAGGTTATTTTTTCCCTTTCAACATGCTCATACAGGATACTGTCATCCCTGCTTACTTCATTGTTGAAAGGATTATCAGGCACAGCGCCCAGGTCCTTTTTATCAATCAATTTAAAGCCTGAAAGTCCGGCGCTGCCGTCATCCCGCACTACAGGATTGTCAGTATTGTCAGGGTTTAAGTACCAGTCGCGCATTTCAAGAATCCAGTTTTCTTCCGGGCTGTAGCGGTACGGCATATTTGCCATAACTTCCACATAATTATTTTCACCTGCAATTTCATAAAAATAGTAAGGCTCTATTTTATTGAGGAAAACAACGCTGCTGTCACTGTCCAGTTCTTCTATTACTTCAGGGGAGCTTGCCATTATGTATGTTATATTCATGAATTTTAAATGCTTAATGGCAGCGTAATAATTTCTTGAAGCAGTTTTCCAGCCGGCAACTGTGCCCCTTGGTTTTACCGAGAGTTCTGCCTGGTTAATATAATGAAACGGAGCTGTAATTGAGCTTTCAACTAAAAGCCCTTCCATGCCAGCCTGGCTTGTCCAGAAAGGAATAAGTTCAAATGAACGGGGTGTGCCGTATTTCTGTATTATTTCCTTATCGAATTCAAACATAACCCTTCCGTAAGGCAGGCTGTCAAGATATGTCATCAGGCTGTTATATGTCTGCCATTCTTCTTTTTCCTCAAACCCTGTAAAATTATGCCTTGCCCATGCAGGGCCAAGTGGGTTTCCTGCAAGTATTGCCGCTCCTGCCAAAAAAGCAATAATGGGCACAAATGCAAAAACCATAAAATTGTAAAACCGGGGCCTTAATCGGGATCTTGCCCATTTTTTAAAATCGGCGAAAAACAATTTTATTGCTTTTTTCCCGGCAAATTTATTTTTTTCTTTGGGGGCTTTTAATGAAAAATTAATACCGGCTGTTCCTGATTCAATAATTTGTGCAGTATTTTTATAATAATGCCCGCACCTGCCACTACCTGAAGCAGGGTATTTTGAAACGAAAATCCAGTAAAGGCTTGAAATCCCGTATGCAGCTGCAAGATATATGAATGTAAAGATAATTGGGAGAAACCTTGCATTATATAGGCGCCCACCATCCCATGTAAAAAACAGCGACATAAACAGTATTAATGTCCACATTATTACAGTTGTTTTTTTATCTCTTTTTATTGTTGAGAAAAAAATTCCCAGTACCGCAAGTACAAGCGCAGGGAGCAGCTCAAGAGGAAACATTTCTTTTAAATCTTTTATATTTGTCCAAAGCATTTGGGGGGTATAATTAATATGCAGCACAAAAGGAACTGACCAGAATGCTGAAAGAAAAAATCCTGTCGCAAAAACAGCAATTATATACCTGGCGCATTTCCACCTTCGATTGAATACAAAAAAACAGGGAGCTATTATAAGCAGTGCAATTAATGTTATAAGATGCGTCAGTACAATGCTGGCAAGAATAAAGCTGTTTAATGCAAAAAGCCAGTCAAACCTGCCTCTTTCAATTCCCCTGTACAATGTCGCAATAAATATAAAAACAAGAGCAAAACTTATTGAATAGCTGAATTCCCCGGCAAAAGTGCCAAGAAAATTAGCGCCATAAATTTTAAAGCTTTTCATATATAGAAAAGCCATTGCCCCAATTGCTGCAAACTCAGGAAAAGGGTATTTAAAACGAAAGAGTTTTGCAAAAAGATAAAGTGCGGCAGGAAGCATCAGACTGCCAAGTACTGTAACTAATTTAAAAGCAATGTTATAAGCAAAGACTTTGGATAGTATTGCAATTAAAAGATAAGGCAGGGGAAAGTAGAAAGTCAGCATCGGCATTCCCGCAAACCAGCCTGTGTCCCATCCTGTCATTCTTAAATCCGGGAAAAGCTCCTCAATGAAATATTTTGCAATATAGTTGTGGGCGCCCATATCGCCGCCATTTGTGGTGGTATTTCTAAACAACAAATGTGGGGGAAAACAGAAAAAAAGCATTCCATAAATAAGAAGGAAAAGGATTATAAGGGATATGGAAAAATAAAGTTTTCTTTTTTTAAAAACTTTCAGCCTTTCAAGAGATGTCCTGCTAAAAGGCTCGCTTGAATAATCCGCAGCCTCAAGAAATGGTTTTATTGCAATCAAATTAAAGGAAATGATTTTCTCTTTAATTGTCTTAAAAAAATCAAAGAATTTGTTTTTTAAAAATTTTCTTTTTTCCTGCTTCATAGATTGCAAATTTTTTTATAAAGACAATCTTATTTTTAGAATTTCCTGAATTTTTAATTAATTAATATAACCCGATTAGCCTTGCTATTTTAAGTTTTGTAAATAATATCATAAATAGTTACTTTTTATTAAGTCATTTATCGTTAAATACAGAGAATTTACATAGCTGCGGGTATTCTTAAGAAGTCGCATCTTTAAGTAAAATTTATTTCGCAATGCACTGCAAAACCTCATTGTTTTATGCAATATCTGCAATATCAGGATTAATTGCTAAATTGTTGGCTAAGTCAAAATAAAAAAACTCTGCATTTTTTTGAAAATCCGGGCTTTTACTAAAGTTTTGTACTATGTATTATTTATTTTTGCTGTCTTTTTATTCAATAAGTTATTTAAATTTGTTAAAATATTAAAGGGCTATTTTAATTATGCGCCGCTTATTTTTAAAAAGCCTAAAAAAGCATTTCAAGCTTATATTTTGCTTTTATTTGCATAATAATATTTAATGAGGATATAAATCTTAAATTAGAATTTATCGAAGAAAAAGCCTGGAATTAATTGGAAAAGTGGTATTGTCCTCTATTTTCAGCCTTTTTTTACCATGGTGCAATCGAAAGGAATTGTAATAAAAATGAGTTTTCTTAAAAGCCTGAAAAGCTTTTTCGCGCCGCCATTAAATTCCGGCAGCAGCAGTTTCATTACTTTAAACATTATTTGTAACAGGTGCAAAGAGAATATAAAAGTGAATCTGAGAAGGACCAGTGATATATCCAGGGTTTATGAAGAAGAAGACGCCCCTGCGGGGGCTTCGTTTTTCATAAGAAAAGAAATACTTGGTAATAAATGCAATAATCTTATTTATTTTAAAGGCTATTTTGATGAAAATCTAAACCTCATTTCAAGTGATATAACGGGCGGAAAAATAGTTGACTGAAATCGGGAAAAACTTAAGCATCATAGTTCTTGCTGCCGGTATGGGTAAGAGAATGAAGTCGGACAGGCCTAAAGTGCTTCATGAAATATGCTTTAAGCCTGTACTTTATTATATACTAAGTGCAGCTTATAAATTGAATCCAAAAAATGTTTTTATTGTCGTAGGATTTATGGCTGATGATGTAGTTTCATATCTTAATAAAAATTTTTCACATGCAATTCCAGTGTACCAAGAGAAACAGCTTGGAACTGCAGACGCTGTCGTTTCTTCAGGAAAATACAGAAAGGATTTTGGAGAAAACTGCCTTGTACTTACAGGCGACACACCTCTTATAACTGAAGAAATCCTCATGGAAATTGTAAGCTATAAAATAAATTCAGGCGCCAGCATGGTTGCTGTTTCTTCAATAGTTGAAAATCCTTTTGGATATGGACGGATAATTAGAGATAAAAGCGGCTCTCTCTTAAGAATAGTTGAGGAAGCAGATGCAAATGAGCATGAAAAAAAAATTTGCGAAATAAATTCATCAATATATTGTTTTGAAACTTCCCTTCTTTTTAATTATCTCAAGGAAATAAAACCGGATAATTCCCAGAATGAATACTATCTTACTGATATTGTTGAAAGATTTATAAACAAAAACAACAGTGTTGGAGTTTTCAAGCTAAACGACAGCAGTATTGCAGAAGGTTTTAATGATATGGTGCAGCTTGCAGGCATTGAAAAGCAAATGCAGTCAAGGATTAATAAAAGGCACATGCTTTCAGGTGTTAGGATTAAAGACCCGCTTTCAACATTTATTGACCCGGAGGCATTTATACTAAATAATACAATTATTGAGCCATACTGTTTTATCAGGGGTAAAACTTATATTGGCCCAGGTTGCATAATAGGTCCCTTTACCCAGTTAAAAGACAGTAAAATTGGAAATGGGGCAATTATAAATAAATCCGTTGTTATTGATTCCATAATAGGGGCAAACAATAATATAGGGCCCAGTAGCTATATAAGGCCAGGTACAATTACAGATGATAATGTAAAAATTGGCCCATGCTGCGAAATTAAAGCAGGAGAACAAAAAATAAAAGGTAAAAATATTATCAATTAATTCAAAAATTAAAAAAGGTGTAATATTTTTAAAATAAATTATTTTAGTAATGAAATATATTTTTTTATTTAAAACACGGGATTTTTCATTATCAATTGAAAGCGAGGTAAATATTTAATGAGAGATTATCCCAGCAATCAAAGAATGCTTATTTTCAGCGGATCTGCAAATCCTGGATTTACTGATAAAATTGCCGAACATTTAGGAATAAAGGTTGGAGAAATTACTAGGCGCAAATTCAAGAACGGGGAAATCTATATCAGGTTTGAAGAAAGCGTAAGGGGGGCAGATGTCTTTGTGGTTCAACCCTGTGGCGAACCTGTAAATGATAATTTCATGGAACTCTTAATTATGGTGGACGCTCTAAAGAGGGCATCCGCCAGTATGATAAACTGCGTAATACCCCATTACCCGTATGCAAGACAGGATAAAAAAGCAGAGGGCCGGGAACCCATAACCGCAAAGCTTGTTGCAGACCTTTTAAAAGTTGCAGGCATGGACAGAATGATAGCAGTAGATTTGCACACGGCAACAATACAGGGATTTTTTGATGTTCCGGTGGACCACATTACTGCAATACCAATTATTGCAAATTATTTTAAGGGTAAACATATTAAAAATGGTGTTGTTGTTAGTCCTGATGTGGGCGGTGTCAAAAGAGCAAGCATTTTTGCAAACCAGCTTCATATGCCGCTTGCAATCCTGGATAAAATAAGGCCAGGCCCCAATATGGCAAAAGTCGATCATCTTGTCGGTGATGTTGAGGGAAAAGATGCGATAATTTTTGATGATATGATAGACACCGGCGGAACAATCTGTGAAGCTGTCAACACGCTATATAATTTCAAGGCTAAAAAAGTTTATATTGGGGCAACGCACCCAATATTTTCCGGAAATGCAATTGAAAAATTGCAGAGCTCAGACGTTGAAGAAATAGTTGTTGCCGATACCCTGCCTTTAAAGAATGATTTAAGCGCAGGCAAAATAAAAATGGTATCAATTACAGGGCTTCTTGCAAAAACAATAAAAAAGATTTATCATTGCAAATCTGTCAGCGAGTTATTTAAAGGGGAAAACCTTGTTTGATGGCAGTGCGGCAATTTTTAATTGTTGCCAAAGATTTAAATTAAAAACAATAAATTATATTTTAGTAAATTTAAAGGGGAAGAAATATGAGCAACACTGCATTGAAGGTAGATAAACGAAGCAAAGAAGAGCTTAAAAAAAATGCATCCAGGAGACTGAGGGCAGAGGGTTTTATACCGGCAGTTGTATATGGCCTTGCACAGGAACCTGTTGAAATCAAGATTAAATCAAAAGACTTTAAGGATACCATAAAAGGAAAAAGCCTTTCAAACCTTATACTTGATATGCATGTAGAAATAGACGGCAAGGACAAAAAAGAGACAACGCTTATAAAGGATATGCAGAAGGATCCTATAAATGCCGATATACTTCATATAGATTTTATCCGAATACAGATGAAAACCGAAGTTGAGGCAACTGTTCCAATTCATATTCTAAATGAAGAAATTTCTACAGGCATTAAGGAAGAGGGCGGAGTTCTTCAGCATGGACTCAGGGAGGTTCATATTGTATGCTTGCCTGCAGATATTCCTGATGCGCTGGAGTATGATATAAAAGAACTTCATATCGGGGAAAATGTCAGGGTTTCAGATATTAATGTCAAGGAAGGCATAAAAATACTTAATAACCCGGAGGAAGTAGTAGTTTCTATTATACATCCTACACATCTTGTGGTTGAGGAGGCTGTTGCCGGAGAAGAAGAAGCTGCAGCAGAGGAAGAACCGGAGCTTATTGCGAAAGCCAAAGATTCAGGCAAAACTGAAAAAGAAACTGAATAAAAAAGAATAAAATAATGATATTAATTGTGGGACTTGGAAATCCCGGCATAAAATATCGGCAATCCAGGCATAATATAGGATTTTGTGTAGCAGATGCATTTGTTAAAGACACAGGTATTTGCAAAAGTCCGCACATCCGCTTTAATTCAGACTTAAAAAAAACTGAATACTCAGGATGCCAGATACTTGTTGTAAAACCTCTTTCATATATGAATAACAGCGGCACTGCCGTATCGGCTATATACAGGCATTATGATGATGTTGAAAAAACTATTGTCATACATGATGATATCGATATAGAATTCGGCCAGGTAAGACTTAAGAGAGGCGGCGGGCCGGGCGGGCATAATGGACTTCAATCAATAATCTCCAGCCTGAAAACGGATATGTTTGACCGCTTAAGAATTGGTATTGGAAGGCCGCCATCAGGCAAGGATCCTGCAGATTTTGTTTTGGAGAAATTTTCAAAAACAGAAAGCAGACAGCTTACTGATATTGTAAATTTATCGGTAGATGCCTTAAAAGACTATGCTGAATATGGAATAGACTTTGCAATGAATAAGTACAACTGTTTAAAAAGTTAAGACAGTTAAAAAAGAGTTGTTAAGTATTCAATTATTATCCCCCGTATTTTACTAAAGGACTGCTGTTAAAAAATATACTGCTTTTGGCCGATAATGATGTTTTACTATAATGGATAGCATTTTTATAAAAAAATTTAAGGAAGACAGGCAGTGGCGGGATTTTTCAGAAAAATATATCAGCAATTCCCTGCAAAAACATGCCTGTGCTGGGCAATTAAGTACAGCTGTTGCAGATGAAGATCTCTGGCCCTTTATAATTACTTGCCTGGCAGGGTTAATTTGTATGCCTGTATTTATTATTACTGCAACACATGACAGGGCAGTTGAACTTTTTAGAGAAATAAAAATAATTTCAGGGGAAACAGATGTTTTTTTATATCCGGCATACGAAAAGAAGCTATTATTAAGAGATACGCATTTGCCGGAAGATACACTGATGCAAAGATCTGAAGCATTAAAAAAATTCTCCGAATTTCATAAAATCAAAGATAAAAACACTACTCCTTTTATAGCCATAGCATCTGCAAAAGCATTAATAGATAAAGTGCCCCCGTTAAGTGTTATAAACAAATCAAGTCTTGAAATTAAGTGCAATATAAAATATGCGCGCCAGGAATTGATTGATCTATTAGTTTTGTCCGGTTATGAAAGAGTAAATAAAGTTTTTGACAGGGGGGAGTTCAGTTTCAGGGGCGATGTTGCAGATATATTTGACATAGCATCAAAGAATCCTTACAGAATTGATTTTTCAGATGATATTGCAGTAAAAATTTTTGCTTATGATATTGATGATTCAAAAATAATTAGTTCAATGGATAAAATAACAATTTTCTGCAATCATGATTTAGGCAGCGCTTATACAGGTAAAGAACCCGCGCTGGTGAGTATACTGGATTTTCTGAATGATAGCGTTAAACAATACTGCCTTGTTATATGTGACAGGCCTGAAGTAAATTTAAAAATTAAAAGTGATTATAATATCCTTGCTAAAACAATTGATGAAATTCAGCCTGTTTCTAAAAATAAAGTGCAGGAAAACGCCGGTTTTAAAATACAAGACAGGTTTGTGGACCCTGGTTTTATAGAAAATGCAGGGCACGCAATGCATGAAGGCTGTTTCCTTGACCTGGTATCTGCTGAATTTGAGGCAGGCATCAGCGATATTTTTGTTTTTAATAAAACTTTCCGCCAGAAAAGAAGTACAGGTAATGCAGCCGGTTTTATTAATAATTTAAAAAAAGACTTGGAAAATAAAAGGATTATTGTCATTTCTTTAGATAACCTGGCAAGAATTAAAAAAATTGAGGGCATACTTACAGATGCAGGCCTATCATTTAAGAATCATTTTAATTTTAAGAATGCCCGAATACTTGGAAAAATGGGTGATAATATAGAAGATTTTAGCCCTGGCATTATAAATGTACTGAATTTAAACCTGTTAAGCGGTTTCCAGTCAGCTGATTTATCACTTTATGGTGAACTTGATATTTATGAAAGGCTCGAAAATATTGAAACTGACTCTTATTCAGGAGATGCTGCCAGGCGGCAGTTTGAGCCGGGGGATTATGTGGTCCATAAAAATCACGGTATAGGCAGGTATTTGAATCTGGTATCCGAAATGTCTGAAGGCAATAAAAAAGAGTTTTTTCTTATAGAGTACGCAAATAATGACCGGTTGTTTGTGCCTGTTTGGCAGTCAGACAGGATACATAAATACACCGGGGATAAAGTGCCTGCTGTTACAACACTTAATTCAAGGCAGTGGGAAAATTTAAAAACCAGGGTAAGGAGCTCAATACAAAAACTGGCGGTGGACCTGGCGTCCCTTTATGCTGTCAGGGATGCTGCAAAGGGATTTGCATTTACTGCTGATGATATATGGCAGAAAGAAATGGAAGACCTTTTCCCTTTCACTGAAACAAAAGACCAGGCAATGGCAATCAAAACAGTAAAGGAGCTGATGGCGCTTGAGAGGCCGATGGATTTGCTTGTATGCGGGGATGTTGGTTTTGGCAAAACTGAGGTTGCAATAAGGTCTGCCTTTAAAGCCATTGAAAACGGCAAACAGGTATTAATGCTTGTTCCCACCACAATACTTGCTGACCAGCATTCAAAAACATTCAAAGAAAGATATGGAAATTTCCCTGTAGTCGTAGAAGTGATGAGCAGGTTTAAAACACCCGGACAGCAGAAAGATATTATAAAAAGATTTGAAGAAAAAAAGGTTGACATGCTTATAGGAACGCACAGGATTCTTTCGGAGGATATAAAGCCTGCCGATCTTGGTTTAATAATAGTCGATGAAGAACAGAGATTCGGCGTAAATGCAAAAGAGAAACTTAAGCTGCTGAAAAAAAATGTGGATGCTTTAACGCTTACTGCCACGCCTATTCCAAGGACACTGTATATGTCACTTTCCGGCATAAGGGATATGGTTTTAATCCAAACCTATCCTTCAGGGCGCTTTCCGATTGAGACATTTGCTGGTGCTCAAAGTGAAATTGTAATAAGAATGGCAATAGAAAGGGAAATCAAAAGAGGAGGCCAGGTTTATTTTGTGCATAACAGGATAAGTGATATTTATGAAAAACTTTACGGGCTGCAGAGCATGCTCCCCGGAATAAAAATAGCTGTCACCCATGGAAGAATGGAAGGCGCTGAAATTGAAAATATTATGCAAAGATTTATTGACAGGGAATTTGACGTGCTGCTGAGCACTTCTATCATTGAATCCGGCATGGATATTAGCAATGTAAATACTTTGATTGTTGAAAATGCCCACAGATTTGGCCTTGCCCAGCTTTACCAGTTAAGGGGCAGGGTGGGACGCTCTTCAGAAAAAGCATACGCATATTTTTTCTATCCTGACAGAAGCCAGCTTAACCAGGCAGCTTTTTTACGCCTTAAAACACTCACAGAGCATACTGACCTTGGCTCCGGCTATAAAGTGGCGATGAAGGACCTGGAGATAAGGGGAGCCGGCGAACTTCTTGGTGCCAGGCAGCACGGGCATATAAACAGCATAGGATTTGAATTATACTGCCAGATCATAAAAGAGGAAGTAGATAGATTAAAAGGGGTGGAAGTGGCGCCCGATTTAAATGTCCATATCGATCTTCCTGTTGGCGCCTATATTCCCAAAAACTATCTTACAAAGGAAAAAGACAGGATAGATATTTATAAATCACTCGGCTCAGCCACAGAATTGGAAGAAATAAGAGGGATTGAGAAGAATATGCAGAAAAGGCATGGCTTGTTGCCTGAAGTGGTAAAAAATCTTTTAAATATAGCTATTATAAAATTGAAAGCAAAAAAATCCGGCATCGAGCAGGTAATATATCTTGAAAGAAAAGGGCTTGTCTTTAAAAAAATAATGCTTCCGGAAGAGAATGCAAAAGATTTAATTAATAAAAATCCGGATTTAATATATTTGCCAAAAAGCAGGGAGATAATTGTGAAAAAGACTTTTAAAGAATTAAATCTGCACTTAGTAATAAATTATCTAAATGATATAATAGCTTTTATTTAGTTTTAGCCTTCTTTTATAAATGGCTGAAAAATTATTTTTAAAAATGAAAGGGATTAAAAATTGGAAAATAATCAAGACAATAAAGATTATAAAAATCTCTTAAAATGGGATACTGACAATGGTATTGATGAAAAAAAGGAAGATGATTCTAGAAAGAAAAGTAAGAAGGTGCTTAAAAGAGAAGAAAAAGAACAGCAAAAAAAGCGAACGCTTGAAATAATAAAGGAAAGAAGAAAATCAAGAATAACCAAAAAAGGCAGGGTTCTAATAATTGCCGGAGTAGCTGCAGCAGTTGTTGCCCTTGCTGTATGGGTTTTATTTGGTTACTTTGGAATATGGCTGGATCTTACAAGGACTCTTGCCCGGGCAGGCGATACAAGAGTCAGCACTGCTGAACTAAGTGAATATATGCAGTTTTTAAAAAACCAGAATCCTGCTTCTATACCGCCGGAAGGTGATGAGCAATACACTGTGCTTCAGCAAAATATACTTGATTCAATAATTGTCCTTAAGGTCCTGAAATCTTATGGTGAAAAAAATAATATTACTGTTAATAATAAAGATATTGAAGCTGAATATGCCAAAATCATTGCAAATTATCCTTCAGAAGAGGATTTCAAAAATGATTTAAAAGCAAAAAAAATAAGCAAAAGCTTTCTTGACAAACAGCTTGAAAACCAGATTATAAGGGATAGGGTTTTTAATAAGGTTACTGAGAATATAAGCGTAACGGATGAGGAAGCATTTAATTATTTTAATGAGAATTCAGGAGAATTGTTTACTGTCCCTGAACAGGTCAAAGTTAGCCATATTTTAATAAAGTTCAATATCCCTGAAGGCGCTGAACTAAATGATGTTATCAAAAAAGAAGCAAAAGATAAAATTTCTGAGGTCCGGAAGCAGCTTACCGAGGGCGGGGATTTTGCAGAGCTTGCAAAAAAATATAGTGAGGATACAGTAAGCGCCCCAAACGGCGGCGATATCGGGTTTATAAGCGCAGGGCAGACTGTGCCTGAATTTGAAGAAACTGCATTTGCCCTTGAAACCGGGAAGTACAGTGAAATTGTGGAGACTTATTATGGTTATCATTTAATTACTGTAACTGAAAAAAATGAAGCCTATGTCAAATCATTTGACGAAGTAGAAGACACTATAAAAACATTTCTTTTAAGCAATAAGCAAATGGAAAAATGGCAGGAATTCATAACAGGGCTTATGGAAGATATTGAAGTAGAATACAAAACTGCCCTTAAAGGCCAGCTTACTAATAATTCGTAACCGGCAATTGGCTCAACCGGAAGCGAAATTTCTGGAAAATAATAATTCTGGCATGCATAAGGATAAAGGAAAAGGCTTTTGAGCAAATATTTTTGACGGGTAAAAATAATGCTTAAATCTTATATATTTATTTGGCGGTAATGAAATAATATGGAAAATAAATCAGCAAGTCCAGTTTTTACAGAAGATGTTGACAATATAAAAGATACAGGCGTACTTTTTTCTGTCCTGGTCAATATCATGAAAAAGCTCAGATCTTGTAGCGGTTGCATCTGGGACCGGGAACAGACACATGAATCAATAAAAAAAAACCTGGTGGAGGAAGCTTATGAAGCTCTCGAATCTATAGAAGACAGTAATTACAGCGAATTAAAAGAAGAGCTTGGAGATATACTGCTGCAGGTAGTTTTTCACAGCAGAATTGCTGAAGATAATAAAGAATTTGAAATAAATGATGTAATAAGGGCCATAATTAAAAAACTG
>VGAZ01000046.1 GCA_016870615.1 Actinomycetota bacterium
GGTTTTAATTATCATATAGTAAATCTTTCTGTTACAGTCATACAGGGCCTTATTGCAGTCATTATTCTTGTACTGCCTTTTTATAAAAGCAAAAGGGATATGGCAATTGGGCAAAAGGCGCAAAGCAGCCCTATTGCAGATAATGGCAAAAGCGCAGAAGACTAAATAGCAGTAAATCTTTTTTTATTTTATCAATTTACAGCTTGATATTGCCAAATTCCTTTAAGAAGAATTCTTTTACCTCATCCCATGAAACTGTCTTTATCATTTTAGGTAAAGGTTCTTTTTCAGCATCCTCAAAATAAAGCAGGCTTTTGAGGATGTGAATCATATTAAAGTTAACAGCGACATACTTTTTTTTAAACAAATTCAAAAGCTTAACCGCAGGCAAGACTAATTTGCAAATGAAAAACAAATCTATAAAATCCCTTTTGGTGCCCCTGGAGGAAATAGCATCTATTTTCATGCAGCCTATATCTCTGGGATCTGCCACACTGACGCCATTTATTTCTTTAAAAGCAAAAAGGCATGGATAATCATATTTTATAAAAGATACCAGGGTAGAATTGAAATAACCAGCCATGCTATTTTGGCTTTCCTTTTCAACTGATATTTTACCCAGGTTCTTTAAATTTTGAATCAGCATTTTGGTATCGATGTCTTTATTTGAAAAAAAATCCAAATCAATAGAAAGGCGGTGTTTAAGCTGGAAGGCCAGGCCTGTGCCTCCAGCAAGATAATAATCTTTAATAATGCCTGCTTTTGTTAATATTTCCAAATCATTTTTTGTTTCTGAAGAGACGGTTTCCTGAAGCATAAAATGTTATCCCTTTCAATCTTAAAGATAATCTGCCAGAAATTAGCGCTTTTTTTTGAAAGAATCCTGGAAGCAATAATTACTTCTTTTATTTCATCCAGATTAAAACTATTCATCATCCATCGTATGGACTTTTTATCTCCAAATTCTAAAATTCTTTCAATGATAAATGCGCTGTAAGTTTTTTTGTCAATCCCGGGAAAGTCTACATCCCAGAAATATTTTTCTAAAAAATATGGTAATTTTCTCATATATACATTTTACTAAAATTTGCACTTAAATATAAGTCTGCAAATTACCTTATAAGTTCCTCTTCAAAGATAAAAAAGATATGAGTTTTTATTGATTTATTGATACACATTATCTATACTTATTTAAGGTGAGTATAATGAAATCAAAATACATCAGGATAAATATAACACTGCCTGAAGAAAATTTAAAAGAAATTGATGATTTCTGCCTTGATGAAAAGTTAACAAGAAGTGAATTTATAAGGGAGGCTTCACTGGATTTTATGTCCGGAAGGGCAGAAATGAAAATGCGTAACCAGGTATGTATCGACAGGAAAAAAGCAATAGAAATTGCAAATGAATTCAGGAAGTCAAGCTCAATGGAAAACGGAGGCGAAATTATCAGGAAATTCAGGGACGAAAGAAAAATGCGGCATGAATGATTTTTTAAGTGAAATTAATAATAATGCAAAAAAAGAAGAAAATCATTTATTGTTTACAGTTGACGCATCTGCCGGCATAAAATGGTTTTCTTCAGAAAAAGAGGATAAAGTTGAAATAGCTAAAATCCTGCTGGAAAAAAACTTAAGCGGGGAAATTGAAATCATTGTGCCCGGTTTATTTTTTTTTGAAATTATAAATTCTTTTTTATATAAAAAAAATTTCAGTTATGGTCAAATATTAAAAATATTTAACAGTTTAAAGCTTATGCATATGCAGATAATATATACTGATTATCAATTAATGGAAGAATCATTAAGTATTGCGCACAGGCAGGGCATCACTTTCTATGATGCGCTCTATGTTGCCTGCGCAAGGCAGAAAGACTGCATTTTATTAACGGAAGATACAAAACTGTTTGCCTGCAGGAAAAATTATAATTTCATAAAAAATCTTGATTATTTACTGGAAATTTTTTAAACCATAATTTATCTTTGTGTATATTTTTTATTTGTTTGGGAGTATCAGGGGCTGCCATTGTTTTTAAATAAGAGAAAACAATACAACATATCAATTAAGTTAACTTTAAAAGCAAACTTTTGTATTCTGATTGCTGCTATAATAGTTACTACCTTCTTATTAGCTTCATGTGCCATTGATGCAGAAAGCCGGGATGATGCTGCAAAATTGGCAGGGACAGGCCAGCCGGAAATATCTCTATCATCATTTGAGCTTATTGATATAAACGGTGGGGATATTTACCCTGGAGAAAAACTGGCAGCTGTTATCAAAGTTTTAAACATTGGAGAGGAAGTTGCAGAAGATATTTCACTGGAGCTTTCCCTTCCTGAAATACTTGCGCCTGATGGCGTTAGGGAAGATAAAACAAATGAAGAAGGCAGCCTTAAGGAAAATGCTGATGCCGCAATAACCATATCCGGCAGCAGTGCAGCAGTTAAAAATCTTGGTCCCGGAGAAGAAGCAGTACTTGAATTTCCTTTAATGGTTGCAGGCCAGTTGGCGCAGGATATTACAGACACTTTAGGTCTTTTAATAAATAGTGGCGGTGCCGGTGAGCTTATAAGCAAGGACGTTGTTTTTACAGTTTTTGGCGTTGCGCCTTATGAAAGGGATGAAATACCCATTATAGGACTTCATGCAATAGAGGATAAAATAGAAATACCCATAGAGCTTTCCACTTTTCATTTTGATGTGCTTTGCAAAACACTAAAGGCTTTCGGTTTTGAAACCATAACTTTTACAGACCTGCTGAATCATGTACAGTTTGGCAGGGCGTTGCCCCAAAAAAGCGTAATAATTACTTCAGATGACGGGTTTGCTGATTTGTATACCAATGCCTTTGATATACTGAAAAAGTATGATTACGTAATGACTGTTTTTCTTGTAACTGATTTCATAAAAGAAACTGATGGCGAAAGGGTTACCAACTATTTTGACAGCGACAGGCCCGTTCCGATGAGGCCCATGCTTATATGGCCCGAAGTGAAGGAAATGGACCAGTACGGGTGCGAATTTTTGTCCCATTCAGCAAACCATATACGCCTGGGACTTGCAACAGATGAGGAATTTAAGGAAGAGCTTTCAAAATCAAAGAAGGATATCGAGGATCATCTTGGAAAACCTGTCCTGTTTTTTGCCTGGCCCTATGATAATAATGACCCCCAAAAGCTTGCCTTTCTCGAAGAGCTTGGCTATGTGGGGGCAGTGCGCTACTGGGGTGGCATAGAAAATGTAAGCAATATTAACCTGAAGGAAATAAAAAGGGTTGGATTTAACAGCTATATAGCTCCCGAGTCTTATGCTACTTATCTTAACCTGCACTCGCTTTCAATAAAAAGCCGGATTGAACCCGGACCGGTAAAGGCAGGAAAAGAGTTTATGCTTGAGTATATAATAAAGAATAATGATAATGTGGATTTGCTTATAACATCCATAGAACTTGAACTGCCTGACAAAATAAGCTTTGAAAGGTTTGATAATAACTCAAACATAAAACAATATCCGGGTATAAAAGATGGAATTCTTATGTGGGTAGGCGATGGTTATACGGTTAAGGCCGGGGATGAAATTAATTTGAATTTAAGGCTTCTTGGCGGCCAGGCTGTAGCTGATGCAATAAAATTCAGGATTTCTTACTATGATGTATATATTGAAGCAGGTGATGTGCAGGTGAATATTGAGTAGAGGCTTATTAAGGATGTTTAAAGCCCAGAAATTTTTAATTTGAAATGTCCAGCTCTACCAGGTCTGCCTTAAAATAATAATCCTGCGAAGTTATTGAAAAATCAATTTCAGCCTTTCCCGGTGATGCAGCCTGGAGCAGCAGTATTATATTTATGATGCTGTTTGCCATAACAGGAAAAGTTTTTACCCACATATATTTTCCCTGCGATAATGAGGGTTCAAGATTTATACTTCCGCTGCTGCCAACTCCTGCAAAGCTTATATTTTGAGAAAGCTCTAGCTCCAGCGAGCTCACTTCAATGTCTGTATCATTTTCATTTATAATTTTATACTCAATTTCAAATTTATCTCCAAAGCCCAGTTTATCTATATCAAAATAAGGAATTATTTTAAGCTCTTTTTTTTCGCCGGCAAAATCATAGAAAACTATATATTCATCCATTCGCTCCCAATAGTAACCGTCGATTTTCTTTACATTAAATACCGCAATGAGCTCCTTTTCAATGCCCACAAAATATATCTTTTTGCCGTCCGCAATATTTGCCCTGACATTTTCTTCATTATATTTTTTATCCCTGTTTGTGATAAACGTTATATTTTTATCCCGCCTTTCATAGGTATTTATAAACTCGCCGATATTGGAAGCTGATGAGGATACATAGATGACGGCATTGTCCTGCATATGGTCAAATATTTTGCTCCAGTAAACATATATTCCAAGAGGCTTTGAATAATCGGCTCTTTTATAATTTTTTACCGCCATAAAAACGGGGGAAACCATGAAAAGCAGGATAAGTAGTAGTGCTGTTAGATTTTTTAAAAGCAGCTTTTTGTTTAGCCCTGCTGCCGGCTGCAAATTACTGCCAGGCAAATTGATTTTACTGATTTCAAACACTCTCATTAAAAGATTGAATATGAGCAAAAACCCAAATGCAAGATAAATCGATATTATCATCATTGCATTAAGCGAATAATTAGGCGGGCTGAAAGGTAGGTAAAGGCTTATGATTATTATATTAAAAATTATGAGCACAACAGAGCTTAATGCAAATTTCCATTTTTTTATAAAAAGATAAATAAGGCCCGCAAAAGCTATAGCAAGCAGGATTATGCCGAAATTTTCATAAATTGCTGTAAAAAAGTCCCTGGAAACTTTTAAAAAATTCTCAAAATCCTTATCCTGGAAGCTTCCACCGTGAACCCTGCCGCCAACATTCCTGCCTGTGACATAGTAAAGAAAGCCCCTGGCGCTTGTTACGGGGCCGTAGCCCTGCATTGAGCGTATTGGAAGCCATGCATAAAGGGAAAGAGGCATCAGGAAAAATAAAATACCAATAAGGACAGCCTTTGCGCTTTTAAACATTTTTGGATTTTCAAGAATCACGTACAGCAAAAATGCCGGCATTATAAAAAATGTTATCGGATGGTTTGTAAGGCTCAGTCCCAGGGCTGCGGCAAATAAATAAAAATGCTTTCTCTGCTTTTTCTCAGCATAAAGAAAGGCTGAATATAATATAAGGGCTATAAAAAAACTGTTGATTGTGTCAAATTCAAGCCTGTTTGCTATTGTCCAGTACGTGTAGGAAAAAGCAAAAGTCAATGCTGCTGCAAAACTTATAAATGCATTTTTTATGATTTTATTTATTGCAAGAAAAAGCAAAAGTATTGTTGAAGCCCCAAACACTGCAGAAAGAAGATTTAACCGGTATGCAATATCACCAAATGGAAGAAATGTAAAAAGCTTTCCAAGCATTGAAAATGTGGGATATCCTGTCGGCACCATCACCTGCATTTTAGGCAGGTAAAGCGCATACCAGGTTGTATCTCCGCCAACCAGCTTTCTCTCAAGAGTGAGAATATAAATTATAAATGGAATTAATAAAGAAAGTATTGCAAATATTAAAGTCCCGTACCGGTTATAGAAATTTTTTATTTTCTCATTCATGTCCTGTTTATGTTTATATAAAAATCCAATAATTATTATTTTACCAGAATGGCAGTGCTGCAAGCGCTTGCCGCCAGCCAAATATTGCTGCAATATAAAAATATGCCCGCATAAAAGCTAGCCAGGCTGGAGTTGGGCTTAAAATTTATAACGATTTTTACAGGTAATATTAATAGGCTAAATTGTTTTTGTCCAAAGGTTTTTACCGGGGATTAATATTTTTCAAGGTTTATTTTCAATGCCAGGCAATTTTTTTATATCTTTGCCTTCATTTTTTACAGGCTCCCGGACCGTATTTTTTTCCCTGTCTTTACTTTCAAGCCTGTCTATTTTTTCTTCAAGCAAAGCAATCTTCTGGGAGAGGTTTTTTATTTTTGTATTATAGTTTGCTGAAGTCATGTAAAGCTGAAGTATAAATATCAAAAATGCTATAGTAGAGAGAAATATGATTACAACTGATTTTGCGACATAGAGATAGCGTGAAAGATATTTAAGAATAGAAATATTGCTGACTATGATAATTAAAAAAAATGCAAATAAAAGCCACAGCCAGGAGTCCATCTCCCTTATCCTTTTTTTCCTTACAAGAACCAGTATTAAAATAAGTATTATTGCTGAAATACTGTAAAATAGTATTTTCTGCACTAATGGCATTCTGCACCCCGTTTTTTTTGGCCTTTAAAGATTTTAAAGCTCATGATAATAAGAAATATTGACATCAGCATTTTAAATATATAATAAATATTTGTTACTATTCCTTTATGCATGGATTTATTCCTGGGATCTGATTTCATCTTCATTGCAAATTCATCCACTTTAAACCCTTCGTAATGAAGCATTATGATAAGATCCGCATCAGGATAGTCGCTGGGGAATGCTTCAGATACAAGGAATGGCAGGACTGAAGATTTAATTGCCTGGTAGCCGCTTGTGGGATCCGTTATTCTTTTTTTAAGTATTGCTGAAACAATCAGGCCAAAAAACAAAATGCCGGCTCTTCTTGCAAAAGAGGTTTTATATCCCGATTTTTCTTTAAACCTGGAGCCAATAAGCACATCAATGTCATTTTCAATAAGCGTTTTAATCATGGCAGGTATATATGCAGGGTCATGCTGCCCGTCTCCATCCATCTGCAGCACAATATCATATCCCTGTAAATAGGCATATTTATAACCCGCCTGCAGGGCGTTTCCATACCCCATATTATGTGGCAGCTTGAGCGAAATTGCGCCCGCCAGCTTTGCAGCTCCATGAGTATTATCAGAAGAGCCATCATCAACCACAACTATGTCCAGGTCACTGCAGCAGGATTTTATGGCGCAGATAATTCCGGCAATTTTTTTTTCCTCGTTAAAGGCAGGAATAATTACTATTTTTTTCATTTATAATAATAAAACAGGACCATCAGAGAATAGTGTTAAAATTGTTATTGATATTATAACAGGCATTAAAACAATAAAAAAAATATTTTTATATGCCTGGTTAATATTGAAGAAAATTTATTTATATATATAATTATATATATAAATATATATATAGTATCAATATTTTAAAGCCTGGTATTAGTATTTATTATAAATTTTACATTGTTAAGATAAAAATACTTAAAAATTTTTTGTTAGCATCTAAAACTTGTGGATAAATAATTAAAGGTTTTAAATTCATTGCCATCCCGGAATTTGAAATGCTTACAAATCTTTTTAAACAATAAATAAAAGGAGAGTGGTCCCTGTGGCAAAAATACTGCTTTCAATTCCTGATGATTTACTTGAAAAAATTGACAGGACAAAAGATGCTAAAAAAATAAAGAGGAATCAGTTCATCATTAATGCAGTTGAAAAGTATTTTCTTATGCTTTGGGAGGAAGATTATTTTGAAAGAAAAAAAAGAGCACTGGAAAGCATGAAAAAAACCCGTGAAAAGATTATGAGCCTTGGAATAAAAGACTGGGATCCGGTTGCTGAAATAAGAAGGTTAAGAGACGGGCGCGCAGATGAGCTGCTTGAAAGGTGGAAGGAAACATAATATGGAAAATCATGCAACTTTTAATGATGCTTTGCCGGACTATAAAGAATATTTTATAAAAGAGGCCCTAAAAAAAAGATTCGTACTTGATACCTCAGTTGCAGCTAAATGGTATTACTCAAAAGGGGAGGAGGACTTCAGCAATTCAAAGTTATTATACAATAATCTCCATTCTGATAATTCCATTTTTTTTGCCCCTGATCTTTTAATCTATGAAATATTAAATATTTACAGGTTAAAACATGAACTTGATGAAGAAGATATCAATAAAATTATTACTGAATTATATGACTTGATTATAATACTTGGCGTAAATAAAAATACATTTTTAAAGTCTTTTGCAATAGCAAGAAATCTTAATATATCTTTTTATGACAGTATATATTTATCCCTTGCAGAAGATATTGATGCAGTACTTATAACGGCCGATAAAAAGCTGTATGGAGCTGCAAAAGACACTTTTAGAAACACCGTTCTGCTGGCTGAATTCATTTTTTAGTAACTATAAACGCCCTGCCGTTGTCGTCATAGTCAAATACTGGTTCAAAGACCAGTGATGGATTGCGCTCCAAAAATTCTTTCAGCGCGAGCTGCTGGCCCAGGTTTTTGCCTTCAGTAAAAGAGTGCCAGTCATCAAAAATCACAATGCTGTTTGCATGGATTAATCCTTCAAGCCATTCCAGGGCAGATTTGGTGGATGAATAAAGGTCACAGTCAAGAAAAACCACGCCGGCCGGCCTTTTGCCAAGTTCTTTTTTAAGATCATGCGTGAGACTGTCTTTATAGAATCCTTTGACAAGCCTGATTCTCTCAAAATCAACGCCGTGTTTTAAAAGATTATTTTTAACCTCGGATTTTGTGCAGGCAAACTGGCCCTCAAAGAAATGTCCGCCGGTTTTATCCGGCCCTTCTACCTGGGGCAGTCCCTGGAAGGAGTCAAACCCGAAAAAGCGCTTATTGGTAAGGCCATGTTTTTCTGCTGCACGGTAAGCGGTTAAAAAGGTATATCCCTTATAAAGGCCAAACTCATAATAGTCGCCCAAACCTTTATCCGGATGGATTTCAGCTGTTTTTTCCATTGCCCATTCAATTGCAGCAGGCGCCCCGGGGCTTAAAGATTTAAAACCGCCATTAATTTTATGGTATAATTTTGAGCCAAACTTAAATAGCGGCGGGCAATACCTTATAATTGATGCAATCTTTTTTTTAAAAGTCATAAAAACACTTTCGTTTATAATTTGCCAAATCTTATATTTTAATCAGCAGATCAAGTATCTGTATACATTATTTCATTATAGCATATAATTTAATCCATCTCTTTACTCAGAAATTCCCCTGTCCCTTTTCCATATTTTCTGGCAGAGGTTTTTTTAATATAAAAGGCCTGATAATATATATTATTACCCCTATTATTCCAAGTATTAAAAGCATGGCAAAAAGGACAAGAGACAGCACTGCAGAGCGGCCCGGGACGGCTCCAAGGGCAACCATTAAAAAAACAAGAGAATTTTCCCTTACGCCTGCCCCGCCAATTGATACAGGAAGCATTGCTATTATTGTAATTATTGGGACAATGAAAATAAAAGAAGCAAAAGAAAGGCCTGTATCCATTGCTCTTGCAGCAAGGTAGTAGTGGTATATAACCCCCAGCTGCAGCAGTATGCTGCATATAATGGCGCCTGTAAGGTGAAGCTTGAATTTTTTAAAACTTAAAAATGTATGGTATATCTCTTTTAATTTTTCCCTTATCTTTGAAAGAAACCTGGTTCTTTTTACCAGCCTGTCAAGTTTTAAAACTGAAGGATTTAAAATAATAAACATCAATATGAGGCAGATTATAAAAAAAATAGCTACAGGGATAACATATGATGTTTTGCCTATTGTTGTAAAACCAAGAAAAAGGGCAATGACTGCAAAAGCTGCAGCAACTATTACGCCGGAGAATCTTTCAATTATTATTATGCTCGCCGATTTGCCCATTGAAATACCGGCTTTTTTTGAAATATCTATGGTCCTGAATATATCGCCCCCGATGCTTGTAGGCAGCAGGTTATTAAAAAACAGGCCTATCATAATTGAAGAACTGAGATATCCCTGTGATATATGTATGCCCTGGGTTTTTAAAAGGATCTGCCACCTTAGCACAGATATCCATATTCCAAATAAATATATTGATGCTGAAGCAATAAGCAGGTAAATATCAACGTTTCTGAGAATACCTGCAAAAGTTTTAAAATCCCTTAAGCCGGACTTGAAAAAAATGAGGTATAAAATAAGCCCAATGCTTATTATAATGCGGGCGGCTATAAATATTTTCTTTTTGTGTTTTTGATAAAAAGAAACAAGGGCTTTTTTTGTATTTTTAATATTCATTGTTTTAAAAAAATTCCAATTGCTTTTGTTTGTAAAATACCGGCGGCAAATCATTTGGAAAAACTTTATTTTCAGGCAGCTGATAAATTACGGGTTTAGAATTTAATTAAATAAAGCATTTAAAACCATAAGTGGCAATTACAACCGCTAACTTACTGGCGCTTATCAAAGCAGGAAAGTCTTTAAGCCTGCAGCTATTGCATTCATATCTGCTTTAGTTAGTTGTCAGTGGCGTATTTTTTGGTATAACATAATATAATTATAGCTTTAGCGCAATAAAAAATTTCCATTTAAAAGGTTTTGTATTAAAATTTATATTTTAGTTCCCAGGTAATTTTTTTAAAATTAAATTAAAATTTATTATGCAATTTGCTAATATAATGGGTAAAAAATTTTAAAGAATCATGAAATTAAAAAATTTTTTCAGGAAAATCGGCATTATCATATGCACAAAAGAAATATTTGAAGATAAAGTCCTGTCCATAAGGCTTTACAAATATTTCCTTATTGGCATTCTTGCACGACTTTTCTTTATGCCTTTTTTCTTTCAAAGAGATTTACTTTCCACCTACCAGCGCGCAGCGCAAACAGTGTTTGAAGGCAATTTTGGAGCTGATTTCCAGCAGCTGCTGACGCATATAATTCACAGCGTTTACCTTTTTTTAATTAAACCCATACTTCCTGCTGTAAATGAGCTTTCAGCAATATTACTAAACCAGGATAGCTGGACATCGTGGATACAGTTCAATTTGTCTGAATATGTTTACAGGGTTCTTTTTTTGATGAAGATGCCTTACCTTATCCTGGATATTGCTGTTATGTTTATTATCATGCGCCTTGTATATGACAGGGACCCTGAAAAAAGACTGCAGGTATTTAAATACTGGGTTTTAAACCCTCTTGTAATTTTTGTGCTTTATATTTTTGCAAGGCATGACATAATAGCAATATTTATAACTTTGCTTGCCTTGATGCTGGCAAAGTATAATAAAAAATACTGGGCAATAATACTTCTTGCTGTTGGCATAGCAATGAGGTTTTTCCCTATCATGATTCTTCCTTTTGCAATAGTTTTTCTTGCAAAAAAAAGGCGGGATTATGCAGTACTGTTTTCCGTAGGAATTGCGGGCCTTATAGCAATAGAAGCTTTCTCTCATTTGTATTTTGGAAAAAGCGTAATATTTTCTCTTCTTAATGCGCAGCACTTTGACTACATACTATCGGCAAAACTTGATCTTATAATACATGACAGGATATATCTTTTTATCGTGGCATACGGGCTTTTGCTTTTTTCATTTATACACAAAAAGGAAAAGTCATTCATGTTATTTTTAAATTATTGCGCCATGACATATCTTTTATATGTTGCAACAAGCTATTTCCATCCGCAGTATCTTTTATGGGCGGTGCCTTTCCTGGTTATTTTGTTCGTAAGGAAAAATTCGCTTTATTATTATCATATTGCCCAGATGGCGCTGCTTATGTTTATACTTATTTACTGGGGCGATCTTGTTACAAAGTTTTTAATAGCGCCTGTCGATATAAAATTTGCCCTATATTCTGTGGGCCCGATACCTTTGATTGAAAGGTTCTACAGCTCGGTAAAATTTGTAAATATTATCAGGAGCGCGTTTACTGCTGTTTCACTCTGGATGATTTATCTTATTTACAGGGACAGTAAAAATACTGGCTTAATTGATTCAGCAGGGCTGGCTTCAGCCTCTGCTATTGAAAAACAGGAACATAAAAAAGGATAGATGAGGTATCAAATTTATGCAGGAAAAACCTCTAAAAACTAAATATTCCAGGGCTGTGCTGACCGCAGTTTTATTTGCAGTCTTTGCAATTATTTTTACATTTGCGCTCTCGGGATGCTCAGGCTCTTTTTTTGTGCCCGGGGCAAGTTACGGGTATTTCATATGGGAGGATAAAAACTCAGATATTCATATTGCCTGGAGCGCAGATAAAAAGGACACAACATTTGAGGGAAGCATAGAAACCGATGGCATTATTTACGGATATGAACTTATCGGCTTTGAAGAGAGCGACAGGTTCAGTATTGACGATGCAAAAAGCAGGATAGATTTTTATGCAGGGCTTTCAGCGCAGGATTTTTCTGATAAAATAATCATTTCTGTAAAAGAGCACAGTTATGTCGAATTTGATCTTAAAATCAATGGCGCCTATGATCTTTCAAGGATAAATGTGGGCGGATTTTTGGTTAATCCCGGTAAAGAGGTATTCAGGCTGCAAAAGGATTATTTTGATGAAGTGAAAAGCATGCCTTTCTACAAAAGGCATCCTGTTTCAGGGTTTTTATCAAAACTTGCCGGGGATACAGGGTTTACACTTTTTTATTTATTTTTAGCCGGTGTCGTAATTATTGAAATCATAAGGATAACCCTGCTGCGCAGGAAAAGGAAATATAACTGGTACCTGTTTTTATGCTACGGAATACTTGCCGCCCTGGAAGTTGTTGTTTTTATAGTGCTCAGAAACAGGTAAAGTGTTGTAAACAAATCTTTTGCAAATATCATGAGATTGATTTTTTACCTGTGCGCCTTTATCATTATGGTCTTTGGGCTATGCAGGTTTTTTATATTTAAAAATTTTATAAAAGCGTTTGTTATAAAGATATTAAATTGCCATTTTAAGATAATAATCAGGCAATAAAATTAGTAATTGGCGAGGTTTAATTGAGAATTGCTCTCATAGGTTCAGACGGGCAGCTTGGCACAGATATTTACAGTTATTTTAAAAGCTGCGGCGAAGATGTTTACGGCCTTACAATAAAAGATATTGAAGTCTGCAGCAAAAAAAGCTGCAGCAATGCTGTTTTAGAGATAAAGCCTGAACTGGTAATAAACACAGCAGCTTTTAACCAGGTGGACAGATGCGAGGAGGAAATAAACAGGGCATTTGAGGTTAATGCGGCAGGAGTTAAAAATGTTGCCCAGGCATGCCTTTTATGCGGCGCAGCAATGATGCATTTCAGCACTGACTATGTTTTTGGCGGATATGCGCAGTCAGTGCCTTTTATTGAGGAGGACCGGCCTGCACCTGTAAGCGCTTATGGTGTATCAAAACTGGCAGGCGAATATGTGGTGGGCTATATGCTCAAAAAATATTATCTTGTCAGGGTATCGGGCCTTTATGGCCATGCAAAAAGCATGGACAAGGGATATAATTTTGTAGAGCTTATGCTTGATATGGCCTCAGAAGGCAAAGAAATAAAGGTTGTCAGCGACCAGACGCTCACCCCTACAAGCTCATCAGATGTT
>VGAZ01000047.1 GCA_016870615.1 Actinomycetota bacterium
TTTTTCCAGGAATAAAGCTCCTCTATTGCTGCAGGTTCATGCTTTAATATATCTTCAGCAAGTTTTATAATCTCAGATCTCTTTGAATTGTTTTTTGCCTGCTCTGCAAGATCCATCGCCAGGCTATGATGCGAAATCATCGCATTGAGATATCTTAGGTCAACGTTTCTGTCTGCCTGGCCCAAACCGTTTGCATGTCCGCTTTGCATGTTTGCGTCTGCGTATTGCGGTGTGATTACATAACCTATTCCTATGCCTGCAAGCAGGGCAAGAATTACCAGTGATATTGTTAAATATTTTGTCATATTAATAACTTCCTTTCTTAAATTATCCGCACAGGTTTTACTATATCTGCTTTATGTCAGCCACAGTGCATTTTTCCATCTCAGCAAATGCGGTATTTATATCTTTTTTAGCCTCATCAAATGTGCGCTCATTATCATGTACAATGCCTGTAGCCTCCGCAATGTCTATATCAACATCAGTAAAACCATACTCTTCCAGTGTAAGCTTTATGAGGTTTAAACAACCTTTACAGTGAATTCCCTGAATTTTAAATTTAATTTTCATATTAGTTTACCTTTATAACAAGAATTAATAATTTAAAAAATTTTCATATCATAAACTCTGCCTGGCCTGTTTTTAGGGCTTTTGTTATTCAAATTCTATGACAAATGAATACATGCCCATACTGCATGTTCCAAGCAGCCTGGCACCCGGTTCAAATTCCCCAATTTCAATTTCAGTAATTCCGTTTATTGGAAGAATTGCCTTTATTTTAAGTTGCGGTATTGTAAAAGCTCTTTCACATCCATATGAGTTCTCTGAATTGATCCTTAATACTGATGGTAATCCTGCTTTGGATTTAATAGATCCTGGATAGTAGCCGCCGCTTACGGCATTTACCTCAATTATCTGCTTGCCTTCAAGATCAATTGTTGAAGATTTGCTGCCAGGGTTTTCTGCCTGTCCGCCTGGTTTGATATTGCCTGCACATGAAAAAAGAAAAAAAAGACTAATGCTTAAAACCAGTAATGCTGCAAAATATAAGGGTTTAAAAAAATACCTGCACTTTTTTATTTCCATCTATGCTCTTTCCTTACTAATATTCCCGCTTTTATTTATATTAACTGACTTAACCTGTACCTCAGGTATAGGTATATATTTTTAAATATTATTACCATTTTTAATTTTTGTCAATAAAAAACCAGGTTTTTAAAGGCAGGTATTTTTTGGATTATTCAGGACTTATCGACCCAGCCAAGCGAGCGCTTAACTGCTTTTTTCCATCCTTTATAAATAATATTTACTTTTTCTTTATCCATTGCCGGCAAGAATTCTTTATCGGCTTTCCATTGCATCGTGATATCTTTTTTGCTTTCCCAGACACCTGAGTTAAGTCCTGCAAGATATGCTGCTCCAAGTGCAGTTGTTTCTGTAATTTGCGGCCTTATAACTTTTATCCCGAGTATATCTGACTGGAAAGAAAGCATCACATTGCTTGCGCTTACGCCACCATCAACCCTGAGAGTTTCTATGCTGCAGCCAATATCATTTCGTATAACATCAAGGACGTCCTTAACCTGGAATGCAATCGCTTCTAGTGTTGCCCTAACAATATGCTCCCTTTTTATTCCCCTCGTAAGCCCAAAAAATGCCCCCCTTGCAAAACTGTCCCAGTAAGGCGCGCCCAGGCCCGCAAGGGCAGGAACAAAATACACGCCGCCTGAGTCGCTTACCTTTTCAGCAAGTAAATCGCACTGCCTGGAACTCTTTATTATCCCAAGCCCATCCCTGAGCCATTGAATAGCAGCGCCTGCAATATAAATGCTTCCCTCAATCGCGTAATCAATTTTACCATCCAGTCCCCATGCTATTGTAGTTAAAAGATTATTATTACTGTAAATCATTTTATCACCTGTATTTGCCAGTATAAAACCACCTGTGCCGTATGTGCATTTTGACATCCCTTTTTCAAAACATGCCTGTCCAAATAATGCAGCCTGCTGATCCCCTATAGCTGAAGAAATGGGGATTTCTTTTCCCAGTATCTTTTTATCAAGGCAGCCAAAATGTGCGCTTGAAGGTTTTACTTCCGGCAGTATATTTTCCGGTATATCAAGTATTTCAAGAAGCTCCCTGTCCCATTTGAGGCTTTTAATATTAAAAAGCATTGTCCTTGATGCATTTGAAAAATCTGTTGCATGCACTTTTTTGGCTGTAAGATTGTATATGAGCCAGCTATCAACAGTACCGGCGCATACCTGGCCGTTTTTTGCTTTTTGCCTTGCACCATCAACATTATCAAGCAGCCATTTTATTTTAGTGCCGGAAAAGTACGGGTCAATTAAAAGCCCTGTCTTTTTTCTTATGGTATCTGTGAGGCCTTCTTTTTTTAACTGCTCGCACATATCTGCAGTTCTCCTGCACTGCCATACAATGGCATTGTATAATGGCCTGCCGGTGTACCTGTCCCATAAAAGTACGGTTTCCCTCTGGTTTGTGATTCCAATTGCTTTTATTTCTTTTAAATCAACAGCAATTTTCTTTAAGAGCCCGGTAAGGGATTTTTTCTGGGAGTTCCATATCTCTTTTGGGTCATGCTCAACCCAGCCGGGACTGGGGTAAATCTGGCCGAATTTTTTGCTGTGGGAAGCCAGCAGGCTTGAGCTTTTATCAAAAAGTATTGCCCGCGAGCTTGAGGTTCCCTGGTCAAGTGAAATAATAAATTCTGCTGCTTTTTTCATATTAACAACCTGGCAGTTTTAAAATTTTTAAAAAAGAAATCATTAAACAAGACTGCATACTGCTGCGGTGGACAGGACAAAAACAGCGGTTAAAACACAGAAAATAGTATACATTCTATTTTTCATATATAACCTTATCCTCTCACAGAAAGATTCTATAGAATGTATATATTGTACTTCAAAAACACTGGCAATAATATTGATATTGTTTAATGTATTTAAAATTCAAGAGAATTGATATAGTCAGATACTTTCTGTGTCCTTAAGTAGTTTTCTGATTCTAAAAGGTTAAGGTATTCATTGAGTTTATTTCCAAACCTGCTGCCTTTATATTTTTCTTCATTTGCCTTAAAGTCGGCAAGCCTTTCCGGCAATATCCTGCCTTCAAAATCAAAAACAGGGGAATTGTCTATACCGCCCATATATATCCACAGGCTGCCGCTTATCATATTGACTATTTTATATATCCTTGGAAAACCAGGGTAATTTTGCTCAAATTCATACAGGCCTATTATTCTCTCAACATAGTCTTTTAGTGACATAGTGAGCCCAGCATCTGCAACTGAAGGTTTTTCAGACTCTTTTGCCATTATATCTATATAAGCATTCATGGCATCAGAAAGATATGGGCCATATTGTTTTTTATAGAGCATATAATCAACAAGGGGCTCTATAAAACCCTCAAATCCCAGCAGCTTATATTTCCTGTCAAGCGTTTCCCGGGCAAGGCCGGAAATTGCAGTATCGTTTGAGGCAATAAGTACAGCCAGGTTTTTTGCCTCTTCCTGAAAGTTCCAGAACTTTTCCTGGATATCTTCTTTATAAAACCTTTCAGTAAATTCAAGCAACTGGTTTTCGCTGTATTCTATTGCAAAGTCCACTATTTCATCTGCAAAACCCTGGCCTGATATAAGGATGTTTAAATCAATGAAGGAAAATATATCTGCAAAAGAATAATCAGCCTCTTTTAATTTTTCAAATCCGGGCCTGCTGTCTAAAATGCTGTAATTTTTTAAATTTTCTAAATCATACATATTTAATCCAGAATCACCATAATCATTATAAAACTGGTAGAAAAAACTATGGCCATCCGGTGATACAGCAATAAGCCTGTCATAGTAATTATTGTTTGTAAGGTTTTTAATGCCGCTTCCATCAGTATTAATACTGTAAATTTCACTATAGCCTTCCATATCTGAATTAAATAAGATTTTCCGGCTGTTTTTACTGCTTGCCCAAAGCGGCAAGCTGCTATATGACATATTGTTTGTTAACCTGCTGATTTTAAAAGTCTTTAAATCAAGGGTAAATATTTCAAAAATAGTTGCATCCATTTCACCTGCAGCATATAAAAGTGTTGAACCATCAGGGGACAAATTTAAATCCTGTTCATAATACGCATCATCTGTGAGTCTTTTTAAGCCGCTTCCGTCAATATTAATTTGGTATATATCAAAATCACCCCCATCATTTGAAATATAATATATACTTCTGCCATCCTGCGACCATATTGCGCCATAATTTTCAGAATTATTATTTGTTACAACAAACTTGTCTGTCCCATCGGTATTCATGATATATATCCTGGAATTGCCTCCCAGATCTGACTGGTAGCAAATCCTTTTGCCGTCAGGACAAAAGCGCGGCATATATTCATTAGAACTATTTGCTGTCAGGTTTTTCAAGTCATTTTTACCAGGTGAGATAGTATAAATATCATAGTCGCCATCCATGTTTGAATAAAAAGCTATCAGATTGTTGCCGGATGAAAATACAGGAGAAAAGTTATTACCTGCTGAAGCAATTACTGAAATGTTTTTTTCAATACCATTAAAAAAAAGTATTGCAGAATTTCTCATATCTTCTGTCTCAACAGAAAAAACAGCCGCCATTGCATCTTCTGGTTCAATGCCTGGCTTGCCATTATTTAAATCCTGGCTTTCACTTTTGTCTTTGCCCTCATTTGAAGTATCTGAAGATATTTCCGAAGCAATTGCTACAGTCCCCGATGCTTGTCCAGCAGCAGGAATTTTTTTGCTGCATGAAACTGAAAATATCATTAATATGATACTAAAAGCCAGTATTGCTGACAGTGTTTTATACAATCTTTTTTCTTGCATATTGCTCCTTGTAATTTCATTATAAAAGTTCTTATATTTTAATAAAATTAATGCCCGATTACAAAACTGCATTACTGGGATTAAACACAGCAACCTGCCTGCAGTATCTTTATCAGGAATGAAAAGCAGAAGCCCGGATATGAGGACGCAAGATAGTGTGCTGCCAGGTATAGATAATTTATGGCAAAAATTTTGGGTTTGTATTCTGGTGGAAATATTAATATAATATGTAATATTATTTAATAATAATTATGAAATTAATTTATTATTAAAAATATATTAAACAGGGCTTTTATAAAAATTAAAATTTAATAAGGAGGATGTTTTATGGCAGTTAGAAAGGTTAAAGCAGCCTGGGAAGGCAGTTTGATTCAAGGCAGCGGGACAGTAGAGGTTGAAAGCGGCTTATTTAAATCACCTTATGCATTTAATACAAGGTTTGGAGACAAAAAAGGTACAAATCCGGAGGAACTTATTGGAGCAGCACATTCAGCCTGTTACTCAATGGCGCTGTCTTTTATGTTAGAGCAAAACGGGTTTATGCCTGAAAGGATATCAACTGAAGCAAATGTCAGCATAGATAAAGCCGGAGACGGATTCAAGATAACAAAAATACTTCTTATTACACGCGGAGAAGTGCCTGGAATAGATACTGAAACTTTCCTTAAAATTGCCGGTGATGCTAAGACGGGATGCCCTGTTTCCCAGGCTCTTGCAGCAACACCAATAGAGCTTGACGCAGCACTGGTATGATTTGGTAAATAGCCTTTGTTTATTGACTGGCCATAGCCAGCAACAGAATCAAATTATTGAATTAAATTGAGGGTTTTTTATGCCGGGGCTTTTTATATAATTATCCTGAGGTGCTTTTTCCTGCTAAGTGAATTTCAAAAGTATTTAAAGAGTTGCTATTTCACAAGCCTTATTACTCTTAACCCTGAACTGTCAACCCCTCCCATCTCATAATTATTTTGCAGGATTGCCTTATCAATAAATGTAGCTTTTACAACCGAGCCCTGGGAATAAGTAATGACAAATTGTAAAAATCCTAAAATCTGCACAGGCTGGTTTCCGTTTCCAAAACTTGTAACCCATGGGACAACTATAAACTGGCTGTCATCTCTTGTAAGTTTATAAACACTCCCCACTTGTTCAGTAAGTGCTTCAAAACTATCCATTATATAATTTTGTTGATTACTGATCCTGTCATTTGTCCCATGCCTTGTTGGCCCTGTCATATTGCCTGTTTCCGGATCCAGCCACATCCCTGCACTTAAAGGAGTAGTGGCACCATTTATTATTGAATTCCTGTAAACAGTGGCGCCGCTTCCATCTACAGCTAAAGCTCCAAAATTGCCAGGCCCAGGTTCTGGCGGAGAGCCATATTTTAATGTATACTCAACACCTGGGGTGTAATCGTTGCTTACAAAACCCCAGGGAATGATTCCAGTCACTTTAGAAGGAGAGCCAATTGTTGCAGTTGCAACAGCGCCCACATCTGCTGTATTTTGACCAAATATACCGGCAAAAAACATGGGCATATCTTCTCTTACTGCTCTTACTGTTATTGTATCGTTGTTAACGAAAGTATTGCTTATTGTTACGTCGGATGCATTAATGCTTAAATTGTTTTGATTTGCATATTCTATCGCTTTTTGTGTTGCAAGTCCTGGATTTTCAGGAAGCTCCTGGACCCCGGCAAGCGCAGAAGCATCTGCAACTGATTGCAAATCCCTTCTATTTTCGTAAAGCCAGCCTGTATCAATGACATATGCTATAACACCTATTAGTGTAGCAATGGCAATTGAAACAATTATTGCAACAGCTCCGTTTTCACTTTTTAATCTGGCAGGTTGTAAGAGTATTTTTTTAATTTTACTTAACATCTGGTTTTTTTTATATATGAATATATTTATTATATATATATATAATAAAAAGTCAATTTTTTTATATAAATATTTTTTATAATTATATTGATAGTTATAGCAGATTTTTTGAGTTAATAAATTTAATCTCATCTTTTATGTATTGATTCTCTTTAAATGAGGGTAGGATATACTATAGATTATAAAGTACTGCTTTGTTATAAACTGCCAAATGCATTGCAACATCTTTCACCCCTGCCTTTGAAACAGCTGATTGTCAAATAGCTAAATAATTCCCTATAAAAAAATTGAGTAAAAGTTATATGGCATATAAAATGCTGAAGATGAATACAATTGTGATAATTGGATTTATTAGCAGAACCTCAATTAATGACATACATACCGGCTTGGCTGGGGAGGCAGGATTCGAACCTACGATCGCGGGACCAAAACCCGCTGCCTTACCGCTTGGCTACTCCCCATAATCAGGTATATTTAAACAAAATAATTGAAAATAATAAAGAGGGATTAAATAAATAAGTTTTAATGCAAATAAAAACAGCTAATTTAAAAAATTCAGGCTTCCGGGTATAGTATGGGACAAAAACACTTTATCTGTTAACTCCCCCAGCCCTGAACAAACTTTTTTAGCAGAACTAAGATCATTGCAGAATGCAAATACTGCCGGACCGCTTCCGGTCATCTGCGAAGCAAAAGAGCCATAAGTAATTGCTTTATTCTTCAAGGTATCAACCATCAAATCCTCGTATGACACAACAGTTTCTAAATCATTATCAATATTAGAAAAAAAATCACTATATTTTTTTTGAACCAGGTTTTCTACAAGAGTTTTATGTTTTGAGCTTCTTTCTGTTCCAATAAGATCAAACCTGTCATAAACATCGCCTGATGAAAATTTCTTACCGTTAATTGCAAGAACTACCCAGAAAAAAGGCATATCCGGCAACCTGGAAACTATTTCCCCTTTCCCTTCTACAAGTGCAGTTCCTCCTGATATGCAAAAAGGAACATCACTGCCCACTTCATTTCCCAAGGCCTGCAGCTCTTTTTCTGTAAGTTTCAGGTTTAATAATTTGTTAAGGCATACAAGTGTCGCAGCAGCATTTGTGCTTCCTCCTGCCATGCCTGCACTTACAGGAATGCTTTTCTTAATATTTATTTCAATATTATATTTTTTTTCCAGGTTAAATTTTTTAAGTATAAGCAAAGCAGCCTTATGAACAAGATTTTTTTCATTTAAAGGTATATCAATATTATTGCATTCAATGCTTATTCCATTGCTTTGAAAATTTTTATCTGCATCTTTACCTGGCGCACTGCCATATCCACTGTTAAACTTTTTACTGTCATTTCCTTTATAAAGTGAAACAGGGTGGCGGCAAATACCAAAGCTTGGAGTTATGCTGAACGTCAGCTCATCCGACAGACTAACGCTTTGCATTATGGATTTAATTTCATGGTATCCGTCAGGCCTGAGTTTTTTAC
Organism: Actinomycetota bacterium; assembly: GCA_016870615.1. Taxonomy (GTDB): domain Bacteria; phylum Actinomycetota; class Humimicrobiia; order Humimicrobiales; family Humimicrobiaceae; genus VGAZ01. The sequence goes on from VGAZ01000047.1 coordinate 8,239, forward strand.
TGACGTTGAGATAAAGGTTAATTTTGCCCGCAGACTTTACAGTTATTCTTTCGCCTATTGTCATATATTCCTTACTTTTCCAGTACCATGTAGCATTTTAATGCTTAAATCCATTTTGTCAACAGTAAAAATCCAGCAAAGAACACTGTAGAAACTACTCAAAAAGCAAAAAAAGTTCAAGGAATTCATAAATACTTAGCTCCTCAGCCCTTATATTTTTATTTTTTCCGCTTTTTTCAAGATATTCAATTATATTTTCAGTTTTTCCTTTAATATATTCCAGACTGCTTTTTTCCAGTGAGTTTAACATTTTTTTCCTGCGGTGAAGAAAACAGGCATCAATAAATTCAAAGAATTCTTTTATCTTGCCTTCAGAAAATCCCCCATTATAGCTTTTTTTAAACTTTCCGGCTTCATTTCCCCCGGATTTTGAAGCAACTTCTATAAAAACAGAGTCCACGTGGGGCACAGGGATAAAGGAAGCTTTCTGAACACTGAAGAGAACTTTAAAATCTGCAAGAAATCCGGCTTTTACAGAAAAAGCATTATAATTCTTATCGCCCTTTGAGGCCAGTAACCTGTCGGCAATATCTTTCTGTATTGTCAAATACATTTTACTAATTATAGGGGCATTAAAAAGTATTTTCAGGATAAGAGGGGCAGCGATTTTATAAGGAAGATTTGAAACTATTTTTTTTATATTATATTTTTCTGCCAAATGCGCATAATCAAGCTTCATGGCATCATCTTTAATAAGTATAGCTCTTTCGGGGACATAATACTGCAATGTCGTTTCAAATACATCTGAGAGCCTGCTGTCCAGTTCAACACAGACAACTTTTTCGGCGCTGCCTAAAAGGATTTCAGTAAGTGAGCCTATCCCGCTTCCTATTTCAAGTATAGTTTCCCCTTTCCCAATTCCTGATAATCTCACTATTTTTTTAAGTATATTAGTATCTATGATGAAGTTCTGGCCAAGGGTTTTTTTTAGCCTTATATCATATTCTTTAAGGATTTCTGCAGTTTTTGAAGGGGAACTTATATACTGTGACATAATTTTAATATTTACCCGTTTCTATTACTTTAGATAATTTTTTGGATTAAGATGCCGAAATTATTAAATATTTTTTTACTCCGCAATATAGTAATTTTATACACTTAATTCAATTTAAAGAACTTCCTGGCACTGACTGAAGTTATGCGCGCAACTTCATCTACGGATAGCCCCTTTATATCAGCAATTTTGGCCGCAATATATTTAACAAAGCCGGGATAGTTTTCCTGACCCCTTCTTTCCTGGGGCGCCAGGAAAGGGGCGTCTGTTTCAAGGAAAAGCCTTTCAATGGGAACTTCTTTTACTGTCTGGACAAGCTCTTTTGCATTCGGAAAGGTTATAACACCTGTAAAGGAAATAAAAAAACCCATCTCAAGGCATTTTAATGCAAAATCTGTTGAACCAGAAAAACAGTGTATTACAGCATTTAAACTGCCTGTACAGGACTTCAGTATTTTTAGGGTATCTGAATGGGCTTCCCTGTCGTGGACAATGACCGGAAGATTATATTTCAAGGCAAGCTCTATCTGGGAGATAAATGCATTTTCCTGGTCATTTTTCGGGCTTAAGTTCCTGTAATAATCAAAACCTGTTTCCCCTATTGCAATTACTTTTTTATTGCCTTTTACCAGCTTTTCAAGTTCTGATAATGTGCGTTTATCAAAAGTTTCTGCATCATGGGGATGAACGCCAACTGAAGAATAGACTGCTTCAAATTTATTTGAATATTGGCAGGACTTGATACTGCCTTCAAGGCTTGAGCCCGGATTAATAATATATTTCACATTTTCAGCAAGTGAATTTTTAACTGCAGTTTCCGGGGTCATATTCTTAAGCATATCCAGGTGGGCGTGCGTATCAATAAAATAAGAAGGTTTATTGTTTTTTTCCATGTATATTATAAAAATTATTTTTGCCTGGTAAAAACCATATTATATTAATCCTTGTCGGATTCAATTCTTGGAAAAAGTATTTCTCTTGCACCAGTTTTGGCACTGCCTTTAAAGAATCCCCAACAACCGTGTTCTTCAAGAATAATATCTTCAGGATTTATTTCAATCCCAAGCTGTGTGTAGACTTTTGCGCAGGAATCAGGCATGAAGGGGAAAACCAGTATGGTTGCAAGCCTTATTGATTCTGCAAGGCTGTAAAGAACATTATCAAGCTTTTCTGCATCATCTTTGCCTGAACCTTTAGCAAGTTCCCAGGGCCTGCTGTCTTCAATGTATTTATTTGCCATATTAATAAATTCCCATATTGAAATAAGGCAGCCGGCATAGTCCCAATTTTTAATTGCGTTTATGGCATTTTCCCTGCTCATCAACCATTGTTTTTTCAAGCCGGGGTCACCAGAAGTTGCCGGCGGTATAATCCCCTCCCTGTATTTACCAATCATTGCAATGGTTCTTGAAACCAGGTTGCCATAGTCATTAGAAAGCTCAGCATTGTATCTTTTCTGCATGGACTCGGCAGTAAAAGAGCCGTCCAGGCCAAATGATATTTCCCTTGTGAAAAAGTACCTTATAGCATCGCTGCCATACTGATCTGACATTTCATCAGGATCAAGGGTTATGCCCTTTGACTTTGATAATTTCTCTTCGCCTTTCATAATCCACCCGTGGATAACTACATGCTCGGGTAATTTAACGCCAAGCGACATTAGAAGCGCGGGCCATATGACTGTGTGAAATTTCAGTATGTCCTTTCCTATGTGGTGCTGGTCAGCCGGCCAGTACTTAAGGTAAAGGGTGTCATCGCTGCTGCCATATCCCAGCGCCGAAATATAGTTTATCAGGGCGTCTATCCACACATAGCTGTAATGGCTGGCATCAAAGGGTATCTGTACCCCCCATTTGACAGTTGTCCTTGAGATGCTGAAGTCCTTAAGTCCCTGTTTTAACAGTCCCAGTACTTCATTTTTCCTTGTCTGGGGCACAACAAAATCCGGGTTTTTTTCTATATGCTCAATCAATTTATCTTCATATTTTGAAAGCCTGAAAAAATAATTATCTTCTTCTATCCAATCCACATCCCTGCTGCACTGCGGGCATTTTTTATCTATAAGCTGGTTGTCTGAAAAAAAAGTTTCACATGGAACACAATATGAGCCCTCATAAGTGCTTTTGTAAATATCACCATTTTCATTGAGCTTTGTATAAATATCCTGGACAATTTTTTCATGCAAGGGATCAGTTGTCCTTATAAAAGCATCATTGCTTATATTGTACAGCTTAAGTATTCTTTTCATATCACCAACCATTCCATCCACATATTCCTGCTGTGAAATGCCTTTGGATGCTGCGGTCTTAAAGATTTTTGCCCCATGCTCGTCTGAGCCGGTCAGGAAAAACACATCATATCCAATAAGCCTGTGGTAACGCGCAATTACATCAGCAAGTATAAATTCATAAACCTGGCCAAGGTGAAGCTTGGCATTCATATAGGGAATTGCTGTGGTTATATAGAATTTCTGTCTTTTGCTGTTTCCAGTTTTGTTTTCATTCATTTAATTACCTTTAAAATCCTTTCCGGAATTATATTAACTATAATAATTGCCGTAAAAAGAAAACTTTCCGCCCGTTTATGCTGGCAATATATTTATTACCGGATCTCATAAAAAAATATAAAATCCGGCTGGTTTATCATACTAAAAGCAGCTGCAACTTTCAATTTTATATTTAACAATATAATAATTTTATGAATATAAAAAAATTTATGCATTAAAAAATTTTAATAAAAATTTCATATTAATTTATTTAAAAATTTGCTTTTTATATATTATTATATAAAGATATTTATAAAATAATATTTTATATATAAATACTTAATTAAAATTTTTAAATGGAGGCAAAATAAATGCGCAAACTAATTCTTTTTATAATTGTTGCAGCACTTGTCTTTTTTGTATTTGCATCGCCATTATTTGGTTTTACAGTAAAAGGTGATGACACGCTTAACATTACTGAAATCGTAAATGATGATGTTTATGCAATGGGCAATGTTATCAATTTCTCAGGAGAAGTAGGCGGGGACCTGGTTGCTGCCGGGGGGCAGTTATATATTAACGGCACAGTTACAGGGGATCTTATATCTGCTGGAGGTATGATTGATATCGGTGGAGAAATAAAAGACGATATCAGGGTTGCTGGTGGCAATATCACGTTAAAAGGCATCGCAGGCGATGATGTAATAATTGCAGGCGGACAGGTAGTCATTGAAAAGGGAGCAGTAATTGGAGGCGATCTTGTAATATCCGGCGGAAGAGTAGTTATAAACGGGGAGATTGCAGGAAAGATTAAGGCCAGCGGAGGAGATATAAATATTACAGGAAAAGCTGGAAATGGTGTTGAAATTGGCGGAGTTGGCAGCTTAACAATTGGAAGTTCTGCAGAGATTAATGGGGACCTGGTATATTCTTCAGACAGTGAGGCAAAAATAGCTGATGGCGCAAAAATTTCCGGCAGCATTAAATTCAATGAAATACCAAAACCTGATAAAAAGTCTTTTGCAATGCCTTTTAGTATTTTCAGTGGGGTGCTGGGAGCAACCTATATAGGAAGCCGTGTTGTTTCTTTCCTTAGCATGTTTATAATAGGCATCATACTGCTGCTTGCAATTCCGGCTGTATTCCAGAAGTTTAATAGCAGGATGAAGACTTCTTTCGGTTTCTGTGTTGCCGGAGGGGCAATAACTTTATTTGGGGTGCCTGTAGCTATGGCAATAATAGTGTTTATAGGAATACTGCTGTTAATTACTGTTGTGGGCGCCGGGCTTGGAATACTGGCTTTTGCATCCAACTGTCTTATGGCAATAATTTATTTTGTCCTTATATATACCAGTACAGCCTTCCTGTCATTTTTGCTTGGTGAAGTTATTCTGTCAAAGTCAAGGCTTAATATGCAGAAATACGGCTGGAAGGTGCTTGCATACCTTATCGGGCTTGCAATAATTATGGTAGTTTACTCAATACCGTTTGTTGGCGGATTTGCCAGGTTTGCAGGAGTGCTTTTTG
>VGAZ01000048.1 GCA_016870615.1 Actinomycetota bacterium
CAGGAAATTCTTTAGCTATTTTCATGATAATTTACAGAAAGAGCTATATTACCATCTTACTGAACCGCATATTCCGATCAGTGAACCGAGAACGAGTAATATTTTCCAAAGCTTGCTCATTTTTTCCCCTCCCTTCATATCTACAAATGTCTGAAAAACTATAATAAATCCTAAATATTAGTATAAATTAATTATTTTATATATATAAATATTCTCTCAATAATATATACATATTTTTTTAACGCAATTATTATAAAAATATTATAATATGTCAAGTAATTTTTTTGTTAAAATTTTATTAATATTTTATATATTTTTAATAAATATATATCAGTTTTAGCAGACTTTTGTAATAAATCAGTTTTTATTATACTCATAATCATCCAGGTTAATAATTCTAAAAAATAAAGTTTTTAATTTTTAATTAATGCTGATATAAAACCGGCTAAATTTTCTGCCATATTGATTCATATTTGCCTGGAGCTGGGTTTGCTATTATATTTATAAAATGTTACAATGATACGTACTTAAAATATAAACATTTAATATTTCAATGTATTAAACTAAATTAGAAGTGAGGAAAAAATGGTAAAGGAAAATAAAAAGAAATCTCCCGAAATAGGTATAAGCGGATTAAACAGCATAAGTAATCTTGAAGCTGATATAATGCAGATTGTCTGGGAGGCCGGACAGATCTCAGTAAGGGAAGTGCATGAAATAATGTTAAAGCGTGAGATGGAAAAAAAGGAACACGGTTTTATACCCTACACAACCGTAATGTCTACTATGACCACTCTTGCTGATAAGGGCCTGCTGAAACAGAACAAGGCTGCAAAAACTTATCTGTATTCTGCTTCAGTAGACAGAAAGGAATTGTCCAAGAATATAATAATGTCTGTCGCTGAGAAATTGCTGGATAACTCATCGAAAGTTTTGGTTTCTAGTTTTGTTTCTAGAGATAATAATATTTCTGCGGACCAGGTAAAAAAATTATTAGATGATATAAAATAGCATTTTATCTATAAAATCATTATGAATTTATTTGATTTATTAATTAATTACATTTTGGTAATAATTTATAATAGTTTTATTGGCCTTACTCTTGTATTATTAGTTTTATATTTTTTTAAACTAAAAGAAAGTAATATCAGGATTTTGCTTCTATTTATTCCTTTGATTAAACCATTTTTAGCTATTTCTGAAAGTTTTTATCTTAATAAAGAGTTAATTAATAAAAATACAGGCGTTTTTGGTTTAAGGTTTTTAATGCCAAATACATTTTTAAATAGGTTTGATTCTCTTGAAAGAAGCCCTATAGATTATTCTAACTTAAACACAATAGTAATATTGACTATTATTATTTGTATTGTAATAGTGTTAATGATTCGCTGGTTTTGTTTGTATATATTTTATAAAAAACTATCTTATGATGATATCGTAACAGAAAAAGAGGTCCCAAATTTATACATAATATTAAATAAACTATCCATAGCAATTAAAATTAAAAATCCGTTGATTTGCTTAACTCATAAGAAAATACTTTCTCCTTTTGTAATAGGTATTAGAAACCATATTATAGTTTTATCACCTGCATTGTTAGATAGATTAAATAAATATGAAACTGAGATTCTGCTATTGCATGAGTTAGCTCATATAAAACGCCGGGATAATCTTATTGGTTGGTTTGCATTAATTCTAAAAGACCTGTTATTCTTTAACCCATTTTCTTATATAGCTTATTACTTAATAAAAATTGAACAAGAAAAAGGAAGTGATTCAACAGTATCAAACTTATTAGAATATGAGAAAAGTGATATAGCTGTTAATACAATAAATTTAATAATAAAAATTAATAATATTGGAATGGCAAATAAAACAATGTTAAAACCATTAATAACTTCTTCGCTTTTTACACCATTCAAGAGGATAAATTTTAAAATACTTAAAATTAGAATAAAATCTATAATATGTTTTGATAAAAAAAATATTGCTATGGTTTTGCCAATGAGGATTCTAATGTTTTTTTTGTTTTTTATTTTATTATGTGTTCAAATAATTTTTATTATTAAAACAAATAACGCTTTTATTTTGTTAAGATAACAAAATTATTTATTAAACCTTACCTCCCCACCACTTTTCTTCTCCCTTCAACATATTCCTCAATTTCTTTCATTGAGCCGGAGAATTCATCTCTTGTGTATACAAATGAAGGATGATTAACAAAATCCTCTATAGCTATGCCATCTTCCTCATACCCTTCCACAAAATAAGGTATCTTCAACAGTTTCACCATTATATCTTCCGGGACAGCATCATTTATCTGGCTGTAAATATCTTTGCATGCGCATATCCTCATGAAATCATCTATGATTTCGGGATTTAAAGTATATACAAGATTGCCGCCTGCAACCTTTTCAATATGATATACATTGCCTTGGCCGGGTCCTGGCCTTGCTGAACACAAAAGAAGCTTGCTTTTATACTCATTCCTGGGATCGTTCAAAAGGCCGTGGACTTTTTTGGCTATTGCAATGCCTGCCCATCTTGCAAGCTCTTCAGTAAACTCAATTCCGACAGACTCTGCGCTTTGGGCAAACTGCGGCCTTCCCTCAAAGCGCCCTATCATAATAGTAATAACTGATCTCCACTGGCTGTAGTCAACTCCCCAAACTTTTCCTATCTCGCAGCCTCTTTTTACAGCTTTTGCGACCTGCATTGCACCGGGAACATTAAAAACAAGGGTTGAATTTGTAGGGATGCCAAGGGTAGTAAGGGTCTGGAGCAGGTATATTCCCTCTTTAGATCCCGGGCATTTTACCATAATGTTAGGCGCTATTTTCTGAAGCTCAAGCGCCTGCCACAGCATTTCCTTCACATCTGTTACAAGCCTTGGGTCCACCTGTGCACTGACATAGCCCTTAGTATATTTTGATTTTTCAAAAAGAGGTGTATAGAGCTGGGCTCCCTTTTCCGTTATAGCTTTGTACAGCTTCCATGCAAGCTTTGCATTATCCTTTACAGGATTATCCTTAATCATTTTATCAATTATCGGGTTTACCTCTTCAGGTATAAGATCTAAAACCTTTCTTGTAAGCCTTGGATTTGTAGTTACACCGCAAAACAGCGTACTAGCAGGATTATCATAATCAAAAAGTACTTTTAGCTGTTTTTCAAGTTCTGGCCTGTCCTTTTCGGGGGCTTTTGCAATCATGCTTTTTGTCCATACCTTAAAAATTAGGGGGGAACTGTCCCACCAGGCCTCAAAATCCCCTGAGACCTCTGCAAGCCTCTGCATTGCTGATTTAGTGAAAGTACTCATAATAATCCTCCTGCCAATTTAAAACCTTAATAATTTTAATAGATCTATTGCTGTTTTTTAAAACTTTTAATATTACTGTGTTTTTTTAAATTCCTGCCATTGCAATTAAATGAAAGTATTTGCCCTGCTGCAATAATATAAATGAGCGCATCTTAATGCATTGCATGCTTTGCGCTTCTATTTTCCCAGCGCCTCTTTTACAGCATTTACAATATCTGCCTTATGCGGTATTGATGCCTGTTCAAGTGTTGAATTATACGGTATTGGCGTATTAAGTCCCGCCACCACTTTTACCGGGCTGTCCAGCCAGTCAAAAGCCTTTAGCGCAACCTTTGCTGCAATATCAGACGCCACGCTTCCGCGCTCACAGGCCTCTGTCACCACCACTAGCCTGCCTGTTTTTTTAACTGATTTGAGCAGGGCCTCCTCATCAAGCGGTACAAGTGTCCTGGGATCAAATACTTCTGCGCTTATGCCTTCTTTTTCAAGATCTGCTGCCGCTTCCAGCGATTTATAAACCATATTTGAATAAGCAAATATTGTAACATCTGAGCCCTGCCTTTTAATATCGGCAACTCCAAAAGGTATTGTGTACTCCTCCTCAGGGACCTCGCCCTTTAAAAGATATATCATCTTATGTTCTATAAACATAACAACATTATCATCCCTTATGGCAGTCTTTAGCAGTCCTTTAACATCATAAGGCGTTGCCGGCATAACGACTTTAAGGCCGGGAACATGATAAAACCAGGCTTCAAGGCTCTGTGAATGCTGAGCGGCTACTCCGCGGCCCGCACCGCCCTGCGTCCTTATAACAAGCGGGCAGCGCAGGTTATCCCCGGTCATATACCTTATCTTTGCAGCCTGGTTTACAATCTGGTCCATGGCAAGAGCCGCAAAGTCAATAAACATAAGCTCTGAAACCGGCCTGTAGCCTGTTACTGCTGCGCCAATACCTGCACCTATTATTGCAGCTTCAGATATTGGAGTGTTGATGACTCTATCTTCTCCATACATATCCAGAAGCCCCTTATAGGCACGGAAAGCGCCTCCGTATTTACCGATGTCCTCACCTATTAAAAACACCTTATGGTCCCTGTTCATTTCTTCAATAATGGCTTCCCTGATTGCTTCCCTGTATTCTATTTCACGCATGTAAATCCTTTCTTTTAAAAAACTATAAAATCCTAAAAAAATACCCCTGCAGTATGTTTAAATTGATTTAACTTCCTCCAGGAATTTATCAAGCTGCGGTTCGGGGCTTTCTTCGGCAAATTTAACTGAATCTTCAACAGCCTTTACTATCTGCTGTTCCATATTTTTTATATCATCTTCAGAAAGCACTTTTTCCTCAATGAGTTTCTTTTTGTAATTAATAACAGGATCTTTCTCTGTCTTATAATATTCCACTTCCTCTTTCTCCCTGTACTCTGCAGGGTCATTTGGATGATGTCCCCCGAACCTGTATGTTTTTGCCTCAATAAGGGAAGGCCCCTTGCCGCTTCTTGCCCTTTTGACTGCGCTTGCTGTAATATTATAAACTGCTTCAGGGTCGCTTCCGTCAACAATGGCCCCTGGAATATCGTATGATGATGCCCTGCTTGCTATGTCCTTGCATGCAATTGACTCGCATGCGCTCATTGATATTGCATACATATTATTTTCACAAACATAAATAACGGGCAGATTAAAAACTGAAGCCATATTAAGTGCCTCATGAAATACTCCATTGTTTGATGCGCCGTCTGAAAAATAGCATACTGTAACTCTTGACGCGCCTTCCATTTTGCAGGAAAAACCTGCTCCCACTGATATAGGTATGCCTCCACCTACTATGCCGTTTGCGCCCAGCATGCCTAGCTCTGTATCAGCAATATGCATGGAGCCGCCCCTGCCTTTGCAGTATCCCGTGGATTTGCCCAAAAGCTCTGCCATCATCCTGTTTAAATCTGCGCCCTTTGCTATACTGTGCCCGTGGCCCCTGTGAGTTGATATTATATAGTCCCGCTTTTCAAGGGCAGCACATGTGCCTGCCGCAATTGCCTCCTCACCTACATAGGGATGCAGATACCCCCATATTTTTGCAACCTGGTAAAGTTGTATGGTTTTTTCCTCAAACCTCCTGATTGTTATTATAGTTTTAAGAAAATCCACTTTCTGCTTGCTGGTTAATTTTGGCATAATACTATTCTTCTCCTGTCTAGAATAATGATAAAAAAATTTCTGCTTAACAAATGGCCAGTTTAAAGCATGATTTAAACATAAAATATAAATTGCAATAAACCAGCCTTTACTTTTAATAAAAGTTATTATATGCAATTTATAGCAGTAATGCAATAATTATCTATATATATTTTTCTATAATTTCTTTGCAGGAGCTAAATTTTGAGGTTATTTCAGCATAAAAATCCTTTGCAGGGCGGTAATCGCTATACTCAAAACCAGGGCACACTGTCGTGCCAAGAAGCGCAAACTCTCCGCCTTCCTTAAGCATTGCCCCCTGCCAGGTACCGCCCGGCACAATAATCTGCGGCTCCTGTTCTTTTTTAAAGTCAGGGCCCAATGTCTTTAGTTCCCAGAAACCGCCAGGATAAAGCAGAAGCATTTCAACAGCATCGCCCATATAAAAATGAAATACTTCATCACCGGACAGCATATGAAGATGTGAAAAATTTGAAGGGGTTATAAGGTAGTAGATTTGTGTGCATGCTGATCTTGGGTAATCTTCAACATGTTTTTTCTTTTTGCCTTCATTTTTAATGGCATATTTTGAGCGGTATGTCTCCCTGAAATACCCGCCTTCTATTTCAAGCGGTTTTAAATCAAACCGCCTTATTATTTCCTGCACGTCCTGATCCAAAGCTTTCCCCCCGCTACTTTCTGCCTGCAGCTTTTTTATCAAGCGCAAGTATTCTTTCAGCGGCATGATCATCAGTTATCAGTATATTTATATACCTACCCCGCAGCGCCCCCAGTATTGCCTCTGATTTAAGCTTACCGCCTGCAACCCCCACAATATACGGGACATTAAAGAGAATATCCACCGGCATGCCTACAGTTCTTCCCCGCAGGCTTGAATTGCATATATTTCCATCAATATCATAAAAATGGGAAAATACATCACCCACCGCATTATGCTTTTGAAGTGATTCAAAATCGCTTTTGCTGATGTGGCCCGTGCTTACAAGAGTAGATATTACCTTAGGATAAATAGAACCTATGCCCACAAGGGCCACAGTTACTTTTTTAAAATATTCAAACGTGCTTTTAATGGATTTTTCCTGCATAAGCAGGCTGTAAAGATCTTTTGAATCAAGTATGGCAGGGGCAAAAAGAAGGTGCGGTTCCTTGTCAAATCTTTTTGCAAGCCTTCTTGTAATGTCGTGGCAGTTTAAATCAATTGAAAGCTGGTGGCTGCCCCCCGTTATCTGCACAACATCGACATCCCTGTTTATGCGCGCCGGCAGATGATTTACAACTTCATTAACAGTGGTGCCCCATGAGACCCCGACAACATCCCTGTCTTTTATTATTTCAAGAAGATACTCGGCGGCTGCTGCCCCTATTTTGGATTTAAGCTCAATATCTGAAAGGCCGAAGTTTTCAATTACTATGGCTCTTTTTAGCCCGAATCTTTTTTCAAGCTCTTCTTCAAGAAGCGAGATGCCTGATGTAGGGTCAATTATTGTTATCTTTACAATACCTGTGGCAACTGCTTTTTTAAGTATCCTGTTTACCTGGTATTTGGATATTTTAAGCTTTTTAGCAATTTCATCCTGGGTCAGTTCCTCCTTATAATAAAGGGTGGAAACCTTAACCACAAGCTTTGTATTATAAGCCATTTATTTACACTTGTCCTTTAGAAACTGGAGAGCTATTTTTCAAGCTCATTTATTTTTTTAACCTTTTTTACAGTTCCGCCTGTTCTTTCTATATCAAGCCACACCTTAAGAATTTCCTGGGCAAGGCTTGTGCCAATTACAAATGAGCCCATGCAAAGCACCTGGCAATCATTAGAAAGAATTGAACGCTGGGCAGAATATATGTCATGGCAGACTGCTGCCCTTATGCCTTTAAACTTGTTTGCGCATATTGCCATGCCAAGGCCCGTGCCGCATACAAGTATTCCCCTCTCATAAGCGCCACTTTGGACCTGGGGAATAAGCGCAGATGCAATGTCGGGATAATCAATAGATTCTTTTGCAAAAACCCCGAAATCCTTATACTCCACGCCTTTTGATTTAAGCACATCAATAAGGAGGTTTTTCAAATCAAATGCATTCTCGTCACAGCCTATTGCTATTTTCATATTAAATCTTCTCCTGTTTATTTTTTTAGTTTAAAAGGTTTTTAAAAAATCCATAACAGAGCCTGCAATTTTTTCAGGGCTCAAACCGTAATAGTCTATTAACTGGCTATAATCACCGACAACTGCAAATAAATCATTTATGCCAATCATCTTCATGCGCACCGGGCTTTCACATATAAGTACTTCTGCAACCGCCCCGCCAAGCCCTCCTACCACGCTGTGCTCCTCAACAGTTACAACCTTTTTTGTCTTTTGGCTTGACTGGTTTATTAACTGCCTGTCAATAGGTTTTAATGTTGAAATATTTATAACTTCTGCATCAATTCCTTTTACTGAAAGCATGTCAGCTGCATCAAGAGTATTTGCAACCATTGAAGAACAGCTTACAAGAGTAATGTCTGTGCCCGGCCTTAGAATTTCACCTTTGCCTGGCTCAAATTTAAAACCTTCTTTATGTATCCTCCTTGATTTTACCCTGTGCACCCTTATAAATACAGGCCCTTTTATTTGCGCTGCAGCAAAAACGGCCTGGTAATATTCCGGGCCGTCGCATGGTGAAAATATTGTAAGATTTGGAAGTGCCCTCATTACTGCTACATCCTCAAGAACTGTATGAGTAGCTCCAAGGGCGCTAACTGAAAATCCGCAATTGTTTCCCATTATATTTACATTTAAGTTTGTCTTGCATACATCATCTCTTACCTGTTCAAAACACCTGTATGCAACAAAAGGAAGATAAGCAGCAATAAACGGAATTTTTCCGCTGATTGCAAAGCCTGCGGCCTCGCCCATTGCATTCTGCTCAGCTATCCCGAATTCAAAATGCCTTTCAGGAAATTTTTTATTAAATTCCGCTCCGCTTGCACCAAGGGAAGAGTCGCATGATATATAAAGCACATCCCTGTTTTTTTCACCTAAATCAGCAAGGGCATTTGCAAAAAATTTCCTGGCATCATCATAAACAGGCGAAGAATTTACGGCATTATTTACCTTATTATTTTTGTTAAATTCTGACATTTTCAAGCTCCTTGTTTTGCGCTGATTTCACTATATTTATTGCCTCATCAATTTTATCCGGCTCACAGTGCCAGTGATGATACTGGAATTTTCCCTCAGCAAAGTCAAGCCCCTTGCATTTTGTGGTGTTTGCCACAATGCAGGTGGGCTTTTGCTTTTTTAGAGGAACTTCTGCAAGTGATCTATATATCTGGCCAAAATCATGGCCGTCAATTGACTCAACTGCCCAGCCAAATGCTTTAAACTTTTTTTCTATGGGCGATGAATCCATAATTTCAGTTGTGGCTCCGTTTACCTGCAGGCCGTTTAAATCAACTATTGCTACAAGATTGTCGCTTGCGTAATGGCCCGCTGACATTGCTGCTTCCCATACGCTGCCCTCTGCGCATTCCCCGTCTCCAAGCATTACATATACTTTATAATCAAGCCCGTCAAGCTTTGCTGCTAGCGCCATAGCATGGCCAACAGGAAGCCCGTGCCCAAGAGAACCTGTTGGAAACTCTATTCCAGCCAGAAGTTTTTCTTCAGGATGCATCGCAACCTTTGTTTTAAAGCTCCCGTATGTATAAAGCACATCTTCTTCAAAATAACCCTGCTCAGCAAGCACTGCATAAAGCGCAAGGCATTTATGGCCCGCTGATAATATAAACCTGTCCCTGTTGGGCCACTTCGGGTTTTTTGGGTCATGGCGCAGGATTTTATTGTATAAAACTGTTATTATATCAAGACTTGAAAAAGCCCCTCCTATGTGTCCTTCAGCATTTCTCATCATCTGCAGTATGTTCTGCCTGCATTTGTAAGATTTTTCAAGAAGGATTTTAGTTTCTTCCGGTGTTAATTCTGGCATAAATGACGTTTTCCTTTCAGTTAAAAAATATAAATGAAATTAAAAAAGATAAACAAAATAAATATGCAGTAAATTATATGCAATTAATTGCATATTTGCAATTTAAATAAATAGCGTTTTTGACCTTTTAAGCCTGGCCGTACTGCAATATAAATTCATCAAACAATTTCATGTCTTCTTCATCAAGAAAAATACTGCCTGCCTCCATATGTTTAGATAATAAATGTTTTAATACTGCCTGCAAATAAGTCAGGGCAAAAGTCCTGCTTTTTTGTATTATTTAAAGTTATTTTATCAATTGTATCCTTTTTATTAAAATAAAAAATATGATAATATTGCCAAAGCAGGATTTATAAAGCAAAGCCCCTGGAAATAAAAAGATACTCCAGGGATTTGGCTTACTGAGTGCAAATAAAATCATTATTAATTTTTTAGTGTTTATATTTTTAAAATATGTCAAGGCTGAGAACAAAACATAAAAACAGGGCAAAAAGACGTATTGCCCTGAAAATAATTATTTTACTGGCCGTATTTTTCATTATAAGCGGCGCCGGTATTTTTACTGCTGCGGGCAGTGTTCTTATGGGCATATCCGGGGCAGTTGCATCCTTTGTGGATGATTTGCCCAAGCTTGAGGAATTTGCGCCGCTTGAAAATGCGCTCACCTCAAGAATATATGCTGCAGACGGAACGCTTATCGCCACTTTTCACGGCGAGGAAAACCGGGAAATAGTCGCCCTTGAAAGTATGCCGAAAAATCTTGTAAATGCCGTAATATCAAGTGAAGATGAACGTTTTTACAAACATACAGGAGTTGACATTGAAGGAATTGCAAGAGCATTTATAATAAACCTGCAGGCGGGAGAAGTTGAGGAAGGCGCAAGCACAATTACCCAGCAGGTAATTACAAGCATTTACATGCCCCTGAGTAAAAAAGTTGTTACATATGACAGGAAAATTAAAGAGGCTGCACTTGCATACCAGCTTGAAAAGTTTTTTACAAAACAGGAAATACTTGAGATGTACTTAAACACCATTTATCTTGGCGAGGGTGCTTACGGTGTGCAGGCGGCAGCAAATGTGTACTTTAACAAAGATGTAGAGTACTTGAGCCTTGCCGAGTGCGCAACTATAGCAGGTCTTATACCTGCGCCTGGCGTTTACTCGCCTTACCTGGATAAAACTACTGCCCTTACAAGAAGAAATATTGTCCTTGGCAAGATGCTTGAGCTTGATTACATTGATGAGGGGCAATACCAGCAGGCAATAAACCAGCCAATAATTACGCAAAGGCCCCATTTCCAGGAACAGGCAAAAGGCTTTGCCCCCTATTTTGTTGAATATATCAAGCAAATACTTATTGAAAAGTATGGGGTAAACAAAGTATTTACGGGCGGGTTTAATATATATACGACTCTTGAGCCTGATATGCAGGTTGCTGCGGAAGATGCCATAAAGCAGATTCTTCCTGACCCTGAAGATCCTGCTGCAGCGCTTGTGGCAATAGACCCCCAGACAGGGTTTATAAAGGCAATGGTTGGCGGCAAGGATTTCGGGGATATGAAATTTAACCTTGCAACCCAGGCAAAAAGGCAGCCGGGCTCAACATTTAAAGTATTTGCACTGGTTGCGGCTCTTGAACAGGGCGTAAGCCCGTATATGACATATGATCCCAATGGCACTGTTTTATATGACATAGTGGGAAGCGAGCCCTGGGAAGTGTCCAATTATATGGGAGAGAGCTATGGATTGCCTGAGATGAACATCATTGATGCCACAGTAAAATCCGTAAATGTGGTATATTCCCAGCTTATAATGAAGGTCGGGGGATATGCGGTTTCAAGCATTGCAAACGAGATGGGAATTGAGACACCCCTTGAAGGATACCCCGCAATAGGCCTGGGCGGGCTCACTACGGGGGTATCGGCACTTGAAGTGTGTAATGCCTTTGCAACAATAGCAAATTACGGCAAAAAACATGAGCCCATTGGAATTTTAAAAATTGTCGATAAAGACGGTAAAATAATTGAAGAGTACGAGACCCAGGAGACGCAGGTCATAAAGCCAATAAATGCATACAGGACCATTGAAATATTGCAGCAGGCAATGCAGAGGGGAACCGGCACAAGGGCAAGGCTTAGCGACAGGCCATGCGCAGGAAAAACAGGCACAACCCAGGAAGCTGAGAATGCATGGTTTTCAGGATTTACTGCAAATCTTGCAGCAACTGTCTGGATGGGCTATCCTGAAGTAAATAAAAAAATGACAGTAATCCATGATATGAGGGTGCAGGGCGGGGCGCATCCGGCAATGATATGGAAGCTTTTTATGGAAAGAGCCACAATAAATTTACCTGCGGAAGATTTTGTCAGGCCCGAAGATGACAGGATAAGCCTGCAAATAACAACAAATCCTGAGACAGGAGAGGTTATGATTCCCAACAGATATACTCCTCCTGACCAGATAAGCATGGCAGATTTCAAATATGGCTCAGAGCCAAGGACGCAGGCGCCTTTTAATCCTGAACTTATGCCTGTTCTTCCAAATGTCACATTAATGCCAGCCCAGGAGGCATACCACATACTGTTTGCAGCAGGGTATATGCATATTGAATTTATAAATGAACCATATGGGGAAGTTCCGCCGGGATACACCCACAGGCAGGATCCCATGTGGGACCAGAATGTTGAAAGAATGAGAAAGATAAAGGTCTGGGTAAACCCATAATCCGGGCTTGATTTCACAAAAATTTCTTTATATTAATACCGGTATTTTTAAAAATATTACTGCCTGCAGAGTTTTTTAACCACGTTTATGCCAAATTCCTTGAATTTCATTTAATTTTAATAAAATGCAAGCCAGCAATATTTTAATTTGCAAAAATTCATAAAATTTATTTAAAACTTCCAGATATTTATAATTTTGCAAAAAAGTATATAATAAATAATCAAGATAAATATTTTTAAAGGGTTTTTGTAAAAGCCCTGCAACTGGTATGACTTGGTGTGCTGCACCAAAAACACTTAAATATATAAGTTTATTTAGTGTTGCTTTTTAAATGCAAAATTGCCATAAATTAAAGGGAGTTAAAATAAATGAAAAGCAAAAATAATAAAATATTTCTAATTATTGCTTCTGTGCTGGCAATTATATTTATCTTTTCTGTTTCTGCGCTGTGTAATATGTGCGGCACCACAAAGAAAAAAACTGACATTGATAATAACGGTACCAATGATGAAACGACAGGCACAACATCTGCTGACGCCACCGAAACAACCAGTGAGGATAATGGCCAGGATGATGCAAAAAAACCGACAATTAAGCTTGCCATATATGAAGGCCCTACTTATGCGCCCGAAAGCGGGGTATGCTTTTACAGGATAAAGGCTACAGTTACCGGAGACCCTGCCCCGGAAGTCAAGTTTTCCAAAGACGATAGCCTGGGTACGCTTGGCGCAGGAAAATGCCAGGTAAATATAAATAATCCGGGCGATACATATACACTCACTGCTACAGCTAAGAACAAATCCGGGGAAAAAACTGAAACTCTGGAACTTTCCTGGGGCTGTGAAGCTCCTAACCGGGACCCGGTTATTAATTTGCTGGAGACAACAATTGCAGAAGAAAAATTCTACATAAACAGTAATTGCGTGCTTACTTCAAATGCAACAGACCCGGACGGAGACAGTCTTGGATATAAATGGGAAGTTACAGGAGGAACTCTTGCTAACGCAAATTCCCAGAATACTACATGGACAATGCCTGCATCTGCAGGAACTTATACCCTTAAACTGACCGTAACA
>VGAZ01000049.1 GCA_016870615.1 Actinomycetota bacterium
TTCCAAATTTACAGCTCTGCGGAAAGAGCGAAGGCAGCAGCAGCTTGCCGCATATAAAAACCAGCAGAAAGAAATTGCAGATATAAACCGCTTTATTGAAAGATTCAGGTATAAAAATACAAAAGCAGTACAGGTACAGTCAAGGATTAAATACCTTGATAAACTTGAGCGCATTGAAATTGATGCTATGGATACATCTTCCATAAATATAAGGTTCCCGGCATCGCCCCGGTCAGGAAACGTGGTGATTGAAGCAGAAAATATATCAAAAAATTATGGGGATAAAAAAGTGCTTGATGATATAAACATGTATATAAGGCGCGGCGAAAGGATTGCTTTTGTGGGTAAAAATGGCGAGGGCAAAACCACTCTCTCAAGAATACTTGTTGGCGATCTTGATTTTAAAGGAAGCCTTAAAACAGGGCACAATGTAAAAACAGGCTATTTTGCCCAGAACCAGGACGAGCTGCTTGATGGTGAACTTACAGTTCTTGATGATTTATACAGGGCAGCGTCCGGCCAGACGATGCCTGAACTGCGCTCAATTCTGGGCGCGTTTCTTTTTGGGGAAGATGATATTGATAAAAAGATAAAGTTTCTCTCAGGCGGTGAAAGATCAAGGCTTGCACTTATTAAGCTCCTGCTTGCCCCTTATAATTTCCTTATACTTGATGAGCCGACAAATCATCTTGATATGCGCTCAAAAGACATATTAAAACAGGCGCTTTTAAATTTTGCCGGCACAATTGTACTTGTGTCTCATGACAGGGAATTTCTTGAAGGGCTTGCTGAAACTGTTTATGAATTTAAAAGCCAAAAAATAAAGAAGTATACAGGAGGTATTGCCGATTTCCTTGAAAGCAGGAAAATTAACAGCCTTAAAATTCTTGAGATAAAACAGAAAAATCAGGCAGATGCCATGGCTTTACAGGAATTTTCTTCCGGAAAAGATAGCTATATTGATAAAAAGGAGTTTGAAAAAAACTTAAGGAAACTTACAAAGGATATAACAAAGTGCGAGGATAAAATTGAGGTACTTGAAAAAGAAATTGCCGGGCTTTCCACAAAGTTTGAATCAAATTCGATTGATTATTCCGATTCTCAAAACAGGCAATTATTTGAAAATTATGCAAAGCTTAAAGATGAGCTTGATAAAAACGTTAACCATTGGGAAGAACTCCACAGGCAACTGGCTGAAAGTAGAGATTATGATAAGGGCCCCTTATTCTAAACACTATTTATGCTGGCTGGAGATAGTGTGATATTTATATGCTGGTAAAATATTTTTACTGAGACTCGGAGCCCTGAGTTAAGTCTTAAAATGTAAGGCTGTAAGTAATTAACAGGTAAATGTTAATTTGTTAAATAGTAGGGACCCTGCAGCCCTTTGCTATTAATGTTTAAGGTGGGTAAACAGCACATAACCACCCCCAATTTGCGCAATTGGGTTTCGGGCTAACCTGCTTCACAGCAGTTTCGCGCTTGCTCCACTGTCTCAATCTTTGCTTTGTTATTCTTCCCTGAAATTAACAGTATTCTTAAAATTATTATCATGAATTTTAATTACGGTATTTCTTAATTTTTTCATAACATCCTGTAAATCTGCATAAACTTTTGTAAAGGAATGTTTTGGCTCATGCACAATATCTCTTTCTTCCTTGTGAATTATTCTTTTATAAGCTGAATCAGTAACTCTCTGTGAGAGGGTTTCAATTTCTGCAATAAGGCTTTTTCTTACTTCAAGAGCTTCTGCTATACTGATTTTTTCGCCATCATGTTCAATCTGGTATTTGAACAATAAGATAATTTGTGCGTTTCTTAGAAAGTAAAACCCTGGTATTGAATCATTGACAATATATCATGTACACAATACATCCGGATTATTGCTTCTTATTGTCATATTCTGGAGACTTTGTAAGTATAATGTTTGATAATATAGAAAATGAAAGTATAATTATATTATGTATATGGAGCTATAAACATAACAAAAATTTTAAGTAAATAGACGAAGAAGTGAAAATTACAATGGCTCTTAAAAAGACAACATTACTTTTTGAGGAACAGGCATATAAAAAATTACAGGAAAAATCAAAATTGGAAAAAACATCTGTTGGTGAGCTTGTCAGGGAAGCAGTGACCAATTATTATGGTATTAAAAGCAGCAAAGAAAAGATGGATGCACTGCAAAAATTGGGAAGCCTTAATATGCCCGTTTCGGATTATAAGGAAATGGAAAAAGATATAATTAAAGAATTATTTAAACCCTTTTAAAAATTTATAATTCTTTTTAAATATGCCTTAAAAAATCCTCAAGTTTTGATCCCAATTCAATATATAGATTATAAAGTTTCTCATATATTTTTACATTTTCAGGAATTGGGTCATATACAGTTGAAAAACCGCTGGCCATGTTTTTCTGGGCTTCTTCAACAGATTTATAGTAACCTGCAGCAACAGAACCAAAAATAGCTGCCCCCAGGGCAACCGCCTGGTCAGAATCTGCAACTTTTACAGGCATATTTAAAACGTCAGCAAGTATCTGCATCACAAGAGAAGATTTTTTTGCCACACCGCCAATGGCAGTAATTTCCTCTATAATAAGCCCGTCCTGCCTGAATCTGTCAATTATTGCCTTTGAACCAAATGCTGTGGCTTCAGCAAGAGCGCGGTAGACCTTTGGAGCTGTTGAACCCAGACTAAGACCTGCAATTGCCCCCTTTAGTTTCTGGTCAGCATATGGAGTTCTTCTTCCGTTTAGCCAGTCAAGGGCAATAAGGCCTGACTCTTCAGGTTTAATAAACTCGCACTGTCTTTCTATTTCTGGAATTATCTTATCTTGAACCTCAGCAGAGAGCTTTTTTGCAGTATCTTTATCTACTTCTTTAGTTTTTTCAAGAAGCTCTTTTAAGGGCCATGATAATATATCCTTAAACCATGCATATACATCTCCAAAGGATGACTGGCCCGCTTCATAGCCAATCATATCCGGTATAATTGAGCCATCAACCTGGCCGCATATTCCGCCTATTAAAACATCTTCTTTTTGCTTTGGGCCAACCGCCATATCGCAGCAGCTTGTGCCGGTAATCTTTACAAAAACTCCAGGGCGCACATTAGCCCCTACAGCACCCATATGCGCATCAAAGGCCCCTATAGCTACAGCAATGTCCTGATGCAAGCCAAATTTTTTTGCCCACTCTTTTGAAAGATTCCCTGCTTTAATATCAGAAGTAAAGGTTTGTGTGTAAAGCCTATCTCTTAGGCCCGATAATAATGGGTCCACTGCAGTTAAGAACTCATCTGGAGGAAGTCCGTCCCACTGGCTGTTCCACATTGCCTTGTGCCCCGCGGCGCACCTGCTTCTTTTGATATCTTTTGGCAATGTATTACCTGTTAAAACAGCCGGAATCCAGTCGGCAAGCTCAACCCAGGAATATGCTGCTTCTCTTACATCTTTGTCAATTCGAAATATATGAAGTATCTTTGAAAAAAACCATTCTGATGAATAGATACCTCCGGAAAACTTTGTATAGTTTACTCCACCCCAGTTTTTGGCAGTTTCATTTATCAGTCCTGCTTCCTCAGTTGCAGTGTGGTCCTTCCATAAAACAAACATTGCATTTGGATTATCTTTAAACTTATCTTTTAGCGCTAGGACATTACCTTTTATGTCCACAGGCGCAGGGGTTGAGCCTGTTGTGTCAACGCCTATACCTACGATATTTTTTGTTACAACTTCGCTTACTTGATTAAGACAGGAATTTACCGCTTCCTGCATTGATTCAAGATAGTCAAGAGGGTGATGCCTGAACATGTTTTTTGCCGCATCAATATACTTGCTTTTATTCCACCTTTTATATGCTTGAACTGCAGTTGCCACTTCCCTGCCGTTTTCAGCATTTACCAGTAATGCCCTGACCGTATCAGTGCCAAAATCAAGCCCTATTATATATTTTTCATCAGCCATTAGATCCCCTCAACTACCTCCATGGCAATTTTTGCCCATTCCCACAACCTTTGCGGCTTATAATTTAACGTACTTATATCTTTCATTATTATTTCAACAATACAGCCTTCTAACTTTTTTAAATCTTTTTTTAAATTTATCCTGACAGATTCAGGGTTCCAAAAGTCATCAGTAAAAATTGATGGGCTTGGTTTATAGGAAAAAACATAATCTTTTCCTATATTTACAGCACCAACCTCAAGATTTACCCATGGGCTCATAGAAATTTTCCTAAGATTTGGAATCTTTTTAAGTATTTCTATTTTTTTATCCAGGGGCTCACAGCATCCATAATAGTTTAAGCCAAATCTTTTTAGCCATTTTATTTCATATTGTAATGCAAATTCCTCATGCATTTTTGGTGAAACTTGTGAAAAAATCTGAGCTGCAGCACATCCCCACATATCTGATGTCTTTATATGCTTGGGGTCATAACCAGTTACAGGAATTTCATCAGTATAGCCAAGACCTCCAGAGCCTATTCTGTAATTACAATTATTTTGAGACAGAAGATTAAGTTTCTCATACTGATCAAGTCTCACAATATAGGCATCTGTTAACCTGCCCATTGTTTTGTGAACCAAGTCCGGCTTCAATATAAGATCAGCCAATACTTTTTCAGGGTCCCACCATCTTACAAGCTCATCCCAGGGAGCAAACCAGAACCCTGGAACTCCTTTTTTCTCAACATCAAGAATCCCGCCAAACACATCTTTCATACAAAAAAACATTTCTTCTGTAGCTTTTTTATCATATGAAATTACAGGATTTTTTATTTTTTCAATGTCATCTTCATTCTCTATCTGCGGAATAAAATCCCTTGAATAAATATCGCTTGTTTTATCTGTTGTTGAAACCTTGACCTGTTCTGATATTCCAAAACCACTGTCATCTACTACCAGATAGCATGGCAAGGTGGGCTCTACAATCATATCGACTTTCATGTGTTTCCATTGGTAATTCGTTCTTCTAAGCCTTATTTCCAAAAATCTTGAAAACTCAGTTGTAGTTTTAAGGGTAAGTTCATCATTTATATTCATCTCATGCCAGGGAATTTCATTCATCCACACAAGGGGTCTTGCAGTTTTTAAACTGTTTAAATCTTTCCATAATTTAATTTTTTCCTGATTTATTGGCATTTCAGCTATTGTCGCTTTTTTATGTGCCAGTTGCCTCAGTATTTTTTTATCATGATTAGAGATTTCAAAATTATCAAACTTTCTAATAGTATCAGCAAAACCTGTTTTACCATAAGGATAATAATCTGCTAATTCTTCCAAAATCATACCTCCTATTAATATTGACTGGATTAATTCACTATAAAAATTAATACTTATGCTTAAAATTAGAAAAGTTAATTAGGTGATGCGGCTCTTAATAATGTTTCTTCATCTGTTTGCTGGTTACCCGGAAATATTCCAGCTATTGTATTTTCCCTCATTACAATAATCCTATCAGATATGCCTATTACTTCCGGGAGATCAGAAGAAATAAAAAGTATTGCAACATTATTTTCAGTAAGATTTTCAATAAATGAATGTATTTCAGCTTTTGCCCCTACATCAATTCCTCTGGTTGGCTCATCCAATATTAATATTTTAGGAGCAACTGCTAAAAGTCTTGATACTATAACTTTTTGCTGATTTCCACCACTAAGATTCATGATTTTTTGCCCAAATGAAGAAACCTTTATGCTTAATTTTTCAATAAACCTTTTTGACTCTTCAATTTCTTTCTTATTATTAATAAATAAAATGCCCTTATATTTATTTAAATTTGCAATAGTTATGTTCTCTTTAACATTTAATATGGGGAAAATAGATTTATCTTTTCTGTCTTCAGATAAATATCCAATTCCTAGCCTCATAGCATCTCTCGGTGATTTTATTTTTACTTTTTTATTATTTATAAAAATGTCTCCTGAATCTATTGGATAAACACCAAAGAGCGCTAGTGCCAATTCGGTTCTACCTGAACCCATTAACCCATAAACTCCTACTATTTCACCTTCTCTTAGATTAAAATCTACATTTTCAAGCATACTCTCTTTAGTGAGGCCATTTACCCTCAATATATCATTACCAAGTTTTGCATTTCTATCCGGAAACATATTTTTAAGATATCTTCCAACCATTTTTGAGATGATTTCATCTTTGTTTGTATCTTTAATGTTTAATGTTTCGATATATTTCCCGTCTCTCAATACTGTTACCCTGTCTGCAATATTAAATATCTCTTCAAGTCTATGAGATATATAAATAATTGATTTCTTTTCAGATTTAAATTTTTGAATAATCTCAAAAAGAATTTTTGTGTCCGCTTCAGTAATAGAGGCAGTGGGCTCATCAAGAATTATTATTTTTGAGTCTCTTGCTATTGCCTTAGCTAACTGTATCATCTGCTGCTGCCCAACACTTAAATTTAAAGCCTTATCTTTCGGGTTTTTAGCAAGCTTCACTTTTTCGAGTACTCGTGAAGTGTCTTCATATAGTTTTTTCCAGTCAACCAGAGGTGAAGATTTTATTCTAGGTATTTTATCTATAAAAATATTTTCAGCAATTGACAGTTCAGGAACCAAACTAATTTCCTGATAAATCATGCTTATACCAAGCTTCAGTGAATGTTTTGGTGAATTTATTTCAATTTTGTTCCCATTAATTTTTATTTCACCACTATCCGGTTTAAAAACTCCACTGATAATATTCATTAATGTGCTTTTACCGGCACCATTTTCTCCCACAAGTGCATGTACTTCCCCTTCATTTAATATAAAACTTACTTCATCCAATGCTTGAACTCCAGGAAAAGCTTTATTTATGTTTTTTACTTCAAGCAACACTATTTTTTCCCTCCGAAGTAATAAAGTAAAATTATTATTATTTGTAACGGTATTATATTAATTGTCCTCTTCTTCTAATCGCATCTATAGATACCGCCATAATTAAAATAAAACCACTTATAAGGCTTTGCCAATAAGCAGAAACTTTCATTAATACAAGTATATTACTTATAACGCCCAGGATGGCTGAACCAATTATCACACCATATATCTTTCCCTTACCACCGAATAAACTTACTCCACCAATAACGGCAGCTGCAACTGTTGGTAATGTCCATGGAGTCCCAGCATCAGCTTGTGCGGTACCCATTCTTGAGACTAAAACAACTCCAGCAAATCCTGCTAGTGTTCCACAAATTGTATAACTTAGCATCCTTAAGTTAGATGAATTCAAGCCAGCAAGTATGCTAGCTTTTTCATTTCCTCCAATTGCATATAGATATCTGCCAAATACAGTTCTTGATAGAAAGAGCGATAATATTATTCCTATAAATACCATAAAATAAATAGGTAAGGGTATTCCTAAAAAATACCCCTGCCCAAAAACATCAAAAGCTTTTGGTAAGCCTGTTATAGGCCATCCCTTACTAGAGACCAGAATAACACCGCTATAAATCCAGCCCATTGCCAGCGTTGCTATCAAAGGGTTAATTTTTACTTTAGCTACCAATACTCCATTGATTAAACCACACAATGCCCCGACCAATGTTGCTGCTATAACACTTAACCATATGGGCCAGCCTAAAAATACCATCATATATGCTACAGCCATATTGCTAAGTGCAACAATATTGCCAATAGAAAGATCAAAACCACCAGAAATTAATACTATAGATTGTCCCATTGCTGCAATGGTTATTAATGAGAACTGCCTAATTACTGTTAAAATATTATATATTGTTCTAAATTTAGGAAGGATTGCTGTTACCACTGCAATGATTAAAATGAAGAAAATTAAAACTAGGTTTTCTTCATTTGATATTACAGGTTGTATTATTTTTTTATTTATAAAAGAATTTTTAAAATTTGTCCTTTTTATTGTCCTGTCAATCATTACCGCCTCTTTAAAATATTTATTTGCAGTTTTTTAAATCTGTAAAATAAATGGAATTGATAATATTATACCAGGAATAATGAATAATTAGGTTTCATTATTCCTGGCTTCAGTTAAATTTCGTAACTAAAAATTAACCAATTAATTATTCCCACAATTTACGGAATTCTTCAACCATTGCAGGAGCTTTTGCAATATTGTCAGCTTCTTTTGCTTCAGGATCATCTGTATGATCTACATAAATAATGCCAGTATCAAATCTTTTACCCATATCTATAAATTCTTGGCTTGGTCTAAGTCCATCTATATACCATTTTAAAGCATATGTAGCTAAATAACCCATAGCATATGGATTCTGTCGCATTGAACCGTAAATATAACCTTCTTTAAGTCCCTCCATTATTTCAGGTAATAATGTCCAGGTAATATTTAGTATATCACTGGGAGGAATTCCTCTTTCTTTCATAATCCTATGCATAGCAATACCACCATTCATTCCTACATCCAAGGTTGCATTTAACTCCGGGTATGCTTCGAGCAAGCTTTCAGCTGTAACCAGGGCTTCATCTATACCGTATCCTGCCATCTGGACATCACTTAGTTCAACTACTTCAGGGTATTTTTTTGTTACACTTCTTATGCCTTCAACTCTGTCAAGAACTGTTCTTGCTGCAAGATCCTGAACCCATATTATAAAATTTGCTTTATAATCCATAAGCTCAACAAACATTTCACCCTGCATAACACCAGCTTCATAATTACCTGTTGCAAGACAGCAGACTCTGTCGGAATCAGCAACATCATCATCCCATATTACAATTGGGACACCTTGTTTCATAGCCTCATTTATTGCGGGCTTCATTGCTCCTGCTTCAAAAACAGCAACAGCTATTCCATCAACGCCCTGGGATACAAGATCTTCTACCATCTTAACCTGTGCTTCGCCTGACCATTCAGCAGGAGCCATGTATCTTGTATTTATACCCCCTATTTGTGCTGCAGCATCTTCCATGCCAACACCTGCAGGGTCAAACCATGGATGTATTCCTTTTGCAACACAAACAAACTCCAATTGTTCTTGATTAGCCGCCGTTGTTTCAGCCGCCATTGTTTCAGCAGCAGCAGTGGTTTCTACTGCAGCTGTCGTTTCTTCTGCTGTGACTTGTGCTTTACAGCCTGCAGATCCAATAGTTACCACAAGCGCACTAATCATAACTACAATCAGTAACCAGTAAATACTTTTTTTCATTTCCCTTCCTCCTTTTTAATATTATCTTTTTTTAACTAAAATTTATAATCCTAAATAAATCACCCCCTTTAAAAAACTTCTTATAAATGTTTAATTTTTAAAAGATTTTTTATTTAATATAAAAATAATTATTGCCTGGTATTCTAGCGATACAACGGCCCATAATTTTTACAAGCCCTGTAATCAGCTGACTCAAGCTCCTGAGTACCAAATGCGCTCCAGGCACTGGGCCTGAATATTTTGGAATTATCAACATTATGCATTGATACTGGAATTCGCAGCATTGAAGCCATTGTAATTAAGTCTTTTCCGATGTGCCCATAGCTTAGGGAAGCATGATTTGCTCCCCAGTTATACATTACAGAATATGTATCTTTAAATGCTGCACTTCCAGTAAGTTTTGGCACAAACCAGGTTGAGGGCCATGTGGGATTTGTCCTTTTATCAAGAATTTCATGAACATTTTTTGGGATATCTACAGTATAACCCTCAGCAATCTGCAGAATCGGGCCAAGCCCTTTTATAAGATTTATTCTTGATATAGTAACAGGCATTGATCCTTCAGTTAGAAAGTTAGCTGAATAACCTCCTCCCCGCATATATAGTAAATCTGCAGGACAAAATATTGTTTTTTCTAAGGACCTTTCAATCTCCTCCTGTGATATATCCCAGTAAGGTTTTATTGCAGGTTTTCCATCAATTTTCTGCTGTCCATTGCCATCTATTGCTGCAGAGCCGGAATTTATAAGGTGGATAATTCCAGTTTCACATTTATCATCCAAATCATAACCTGTTACATTTTTTACTGCTTCTTTGCTCCAGAAAGTCCTCACATCTGCAAATACCTGCGCAGAATTAGTCAAAAGATAACCAAAAAGCATACTAACTGCATTTAAGCAGTCATTTTCAGTAGCTACTATATATGGCGCTCTTGTGCCATTCCAGTCAAAAGAGCTGTTTAGAATTGTTTCTGAAAAATCCCCGCTGGGAAAATGATCTGTCCACTGGCGCTGACCCTGAAAGCCTGAAGCTATAGCATTATGGCCCAATGATTCCTCTGTGTAACCCATCTCTTCAAGTACAGGATTTCCGACCATTAAATCCCTTATTACCTGGGTCATTTTTACAACAAATTCCCAGTCTTTATCCTTCTGCTGCCTGTTTCTCTGGATTTTTGAAGAATTTGTATCAATGCCTTCCCTGCAGTATTTCTTTACCCAATTAATTGCTTTTTGGTATTCTTGCTGATCATAAATATTTCGATCTATTCTTCTTGTAATCTCTGTCATGTCCACATATTCTGTCTGCATACCAAGATAGTCCTGGAAAAAATCTGGATTAACATTAGAGCCTGCAATACCCATTGATACTCCACCTATTGAAAGATAGGACTTATAACGCATAAGCGAGACTGATATGGCTGCTTTTGTAAACTGCAGTATTTTTTTAGAAACATCTCCTGGAATATTTAAGTCATCTTTATTCTGCACGTCTTTGCCATATATGCTGAATGCGGGAAGGCCTTTTTGGTTATGTGAGGCAAGAACTGAAGCAAGATATACTGCGCCTGGTCTTTCAGTTCCGTTAAAACCATATACTGCTTTTTGTGTATGGGGATTTGTATCCATTGTTTCTGAGCCATAGCACCAGCAGGGTGTAACTGTAATAGTTACACCTACCCCTTCTTTCCTGAATTTTTCATCAACTTTTGCCGCCTCGGAATAACCGCCAATAGTTGTGTCAGCAACTATACATTCAACATTTATACCATTTGGATATTTCAGGTTTTCATTTATTAACTTATAGACAGATTTTGCAAGCTGCATTGTCTGTTTTTCAAGAGACTCCCTTATACCGCCGCGCCTTCCGTCAATAGTCGGGCGGATACCCACTTTTGGTAAATTGCCTTGACAAAATACTGAAGCATTGAATGTTTTTTTATTTTCCGTAGTATTTAAAAAAGATTATAAATATTTAATTGAATTTAAATGTATACGTTTTCATTTGTATACGATTACATTATATTTGATTTTTTATATATGTCAATAAAAATATTTATTTTTTAACTTTAGTACGAATAAGTGAAATTTAACCCTCTTTAATAGAAGATTTTCGTATTACCAGTGTTGTATTTAATACATGAATTAAAGAACTGTTTGAATCTTCATTATTAATAATCTTTTTAATAAGAGTTTCAGCAGCTGTTGCACCAAGATCATAGACGGGCTGCTGAACTACAGTTAGCGGCGGTTCTAAAAGCATCGCCCACTCTGGATCATCAAAACCGGCAAAAGCTATATCCTGGGGAATTTTTAATAGCTTTTCCCTGATTAATATTATTGAACCAAGCATCATATCAATATTGGTGACAAAAAGCGCATCAGGATTTCTGGAAAGTATTTCCTTTGTCAGCTCATAACCGCTTCTCTTTTTAAAATTGCCAATCTTAATTAAATTTTCATCAATTTTTATACCTGCTTCCCTTAAGGCTCTCTTATATCCTTCAAGCCTGTCATGTCCCGTTGTCCTGTCAATAAAGCCATTTATAATACCAATTCTTCCATAACCCTGCTCTATTAAATGCTTTGTGGCATTATATGAACCATTAAGATTATCAACCAGCACCGCATCGCACGAAACACCATTAATCAACCTGTCGAGAAGCACTATTCTTGTTCCTGAATTCATTAAATTATTTACATAATCAGGATTTTTGCCAGTGGGAGTAAGAATTATTCCATCCACTCTGTTTGATTTTAAAACCTTTAAATATTTAAGTTCTTTAACCGGGTCATCATCGCCATTACAAAGAATTGTGGAAAATCCATATTTTGATGCAGTATCCTCAACTGACTTAGCTATTATTGAATAGAATTGTGAGAGGACATTACCAAGCACTATGCCTATTGTCATTGTCCTTTTCTGTTTTAGGCTTTTAGCAATTGCATTGATCTCGTAGTCAAACTCATTGATTACTTTAAGTACTTTTTTCCTTGTAACTTCCCTTATGCCCTTATAGTCATTTAATACACGTGAGACAGTTGCTGTTGATACGCCGGCTTTATCAGCTATAGTTTTAATATTAACTTTCAAATTGCTTTACCTGCTTTTTTAAGTAGCATTGCCAATAATAAATAATTATTGCTTTATTATTTATGTATTTTACCACTTGTTTGTTAACGTTTACAATATTTTATTTTAATGATCTAGTAGATACTATTGTTATAATTTATTATGTGTTCTGTTTATGTTATTATTAATCTGTAATCTGAGATTATTAATACATCGAAATGGTACTGCTTAAATGGGAATACTTGAAAATATTTCAGGCAGAAAAACTGCGTTAAGAGAAAAAAAGGTAACTGAAGCATTAAAAGATGCAAAAAAAATATCGAAAATACTTGCAGTAAAATTTGGGGCTAAAGAAGTTATTCTTTTTGGCAGCCTGGCTGAAGGGAAAAAATTCGATTCTGCATCTGACATAGATATTGCAGTCAAAGGGCTTAAAGATAAATATTTAAAGGCATACGGCTATTGTCTTAGAAGCAGCAATTTCAATCTCGATATTAAACCGTATGAGGAATTGCTGCAAAAATTTAAAGCTGCTGTCGATAAAAAAGGAGTCAAGCTTTATGGATAGCAAAAAAAGAAATGAAATTGAAAGCCTGGCAAGCGAAGAATTAAAAAACATCAGCAGGCTGCAGGATGAGCTTT
>VGAZ01000050.1 GCA_016870615.1 Actinomycetota bacterium
CATCCTGGGGCTGTAGCAGGTCCCAAGGGTTTGGCTGTTCGCCAATTAAAGCGGTACGCGAGCTGGGTTTAGAACGTCGTGAGACAGTTCGGTCCCTATCCTCTGTTGGCGCAGGAGAATTGAGAAGGTTTGCCCCTAGTACGAGAGGACCGGGGTGAGCGAACCTCTGGTGTGCCAGTTGTCTTGCCAAGGGCATGGCTGGTTAGCCAAGTTCGTTAGGGATAAGTGCTGAAAGCATATAAGCATGAAACCCGCTTCAAGAATAGTTCTCCCATCCGTAAGGAGTAAGATCCCATGTAGAACACATGGTTGATAGGTTGGAAGTGTAAGCACAGTAATGTGTTCAGCTGACCAATACTAATAGATCGAGGACTTGATATTAATAATTGGATTGCTATGAAGCTTTGAGAGAACAGACATGTTCTTTTTTAAAAGTCAGGATTTGTTACATTTAACAGGCCCTGATAAAATTTTGAAAACTTAATATAATTTAAGTAAATTCATTAGATTTACGGTGGCTATAGCGAAGGGGCAACACCTGTTCCCATCCCGAACACAGAAGTTAAGCCCTTCAGCGCCGATGGTACTTTACGGGCAACTGTATGGGAGAGTAGGACGCCGCCGTATTTTTTTTGTCTTAAATTGCTAAGAGGTATAGCCAGCCGCGTCATTTTCATCAGTCACATTCATAACTTTTTCAACTGCATCAATAAATTCTTTTGCGCTCTTAAGCCAGCTTTTTACTTTTTGGTTCTCAAATTCAACAAAATCTTCATAATCGGCGCGCTGCCTGAAACCAAATACCCTGTTGTAAAAGTCACCATGCTCCTCAGCGATAATTCCGGTCTTTATATATTCTTTATTAAAAAGGCTTCTCACTCCGCTGTGTTTGGAAGAAGAAAGCCCCTTTGACAGGAGCAGAGCAATAACTTCATAAAATACTGCATAGTATGTCCTATTAACAGCAGCAATAAGTTTATTATTTTCAAGCATAATCTCTGCTTCCTGCAGTGTTTCTTTTGCCCTTTTTCTTCTGTACTTAATAACATTTTTTTCCATTATACGGCCACACCTTCCATATAAATATTCCTGTGAATCGGCATGGCTTCTGCAAGAGAGGAATTCCAGAAATCTTTATTTTCCACTATTATTCCAAAAATAACATCATGTTTTATTTCTATTTTAAAGCTGATGCTAAAGATTTTTTCTCTTATATCATCATTGACTTCATTATCTAAAATAACAAGTACATCTATATCTGATTCTTTGCCAAAGTCACCTCTTGCCTTAGAACCATAGAGCATAATCTCTGAAACGGTAAAATTATCAAACAATGTTTTTTTAAGCTCAAGAAGAGCTTTTTTCTCATTAATCTTTAAATCTAAGTTATTTAAATTTTTCATTTTAGTTCGGGCAGTTTTTTTACCATAATCTGTAAGCCAGCTATCGACTGCATCTTTTTTAAATCTGTACATTCCACCGACTTTGATGCCGGGCAACAGATTTTTTTTAGCAAGCTTATAGACAGTTTTTTCATTAATTTTTAAATAAAGCGAAATGTCTTTAATGGTCATTATTCCATTTTTATCCATTTGGAGTCTTTCTATTATTTTTAAGTTTTTATAACACATTTTAATTATATAGAGAAAATTAGAGAAAATAAAGGAATATTATAACAATAAATGCAGGATGTAAATGATGTCAGTGCTGCTAATGTTAAATTCTGTCCTGTTATTACAGCAAAAGACGGTGCCCCGAATTTTGCATTAAGATTGTTTGAAACTGGACCTGACGGAAACACTCCATACCATTCTCATGAATGGGAGCATGAAGTATATATACTTGACGGTGGCGGTTATATTGTAAAAGAAAAAGATGAAATTGAAATTGAAAAAGACGATTACATATTTATTGAGCCTTATGAAAATCATCAGTTTAATGCAGGAAAAAGTGGCCTTAAGTGGATATGTGTTGTTCCCAACAAGGGCCAATTATAAATGTAATCTGTTTTGAAACATTAACCAGGTCCGTTTTTTATTCCAGGTAATTTAAAAGCTGTTTGATTTCTTTTTCATTTCCGGTTGTTGTAGTTGTCACCATTACCGCATTGGTGGTTTTCCTGATTTTTTTATAAGCCTTAAAGACAGTATCATATAATAAGTCTTCATCTTCAGCCCATGCTATTGTGCTTAAAGCAGTAACCTTGAAATTAATCTTTTTATCTTTAAGAAAATCCCAGAAAATCCCAAGCTTGCCGGCTATATCTTTTTCACAGAGAGGATAGAGGCTGATTTGCATCGTAATCATTTTTTACCTTTCTATGAAAATTATAATAAAAATCAAAATATTATTATAATTATAATACAGTGCTATATTATTAATACCACATATAAATCCAGAAAGATTAAAAATTCTTATAAAAATTAATTTTTTTTAAAAAAAAGGATTACAATGGTAATAGGTATGTTTAGAATATAAATATTTCATTATTTAAACACTACAGGAAAGGAGAATAAAATGACCCCTAACTTAGTAATTATACTTGCAGAGGACGCTTTTAGGGATGAAGAGCTTATCTACCCCTATTATCGCTTTATTGAAGCTGGTTATATAGTGAAAATAGTGGGGCCTGAAAAGGGGAGGCAATACATTGGAAAATTCGGCCTGCCGGTTAAATCTGACATGGAGCCTTCAGATGTAAATATTTCTGAAGTTGCAGCAGTAATAATTCCAGGAGGTTTTGCGCCGGATAAAATGCGCATAAATTCAGATATGGTAAAGCTTGTAAAAGACACATTTGATAAATGCAGGATAATTGGCGCAATATGCCATGGCGGGTGGATGCTTGCTGAAGCTGATATAATAAGAGGAAAAAATGTAACAGGTTATAAGGCAATAGCGACAGATCTTATAAATGCCGGGGGCAACTATATTGACAGTGATGTCGTTGTTGATAAAAATATAGTGACCTCAAGGATACCTGATGATTTGCCGGTTTTCTGCCGTGATTTACTTGAGCTTTTAAAAGCATATTATAAATAGATTTTCAATATTTTAAAGATATGCTTTTTTCCCCTGAAAATGGGGAAAAATATAAAATAAACAGGCAATTATATACTTAAAATACACGGATAATAACCTGCATTATGAATAATGATAAATCTGTTACTTTTGGTCCGGTGCCTTCGCACTGCACAGGCATTGATGCATTTGCTGGGCTTAAATATGTTTTTGGGAACAAATGCGTATTTGGCAGGGCAGGAAAAGAGATATATTTATAAAAAAATATTTATTTTCCATAAAATTTTATATAATATATCAAGTGGAATATAGAATAGAAAATATCAAATAAAATTACATACTTGCAATTATAAGAGGTTAAGAATGGAACAGAAAAGATCAAATAAAATTATTTACTTTGGAGTTATAATTGGAGCGTGCCTTATAATTAGCGCCTGCATTTTCTCATATGCTTTCTATATTGCAAGACAGCCGGAAGATCTTTTGTATGTAACAGGATCTGTAAGGCAGCAGGT
Organism: Actinomycetota bacterium; assembly: GCA_016870615.1. Classification (GTDB taxonomy): domain Bacteria; phylum Actinomycetota; class Humimicrobiia; order Humimicrobiales; family Humimicrobiaceae; genus VGAZ01. The sequence continues at coordinate 3,537 of VGAZ01000050.1, forward strand.
GAGCGCAGATATGGCAAAATGGGTTGGAACTTTTTCAAGAACAGTTCCTGTAGAGGATTTAAAATCAGGATACACTCTTATGTCCCAGGATGAAAAAACAGTTAAAGAATTTTTTAAAGAAAATGGATTTTCAGAAAATGATTTCAGCATAACGCCGGTTTTCATGGAACAGCTGTACATGTATGACTATAATGCGCCAAAAGAAAACATTTTAAGGCAGACTGTAATAATTCAGGCAAATGATGTCAATAAAATTACCTTTATGGCAAAAAACACCCAGAAACTCATAGATGCAGGGGTTATATTTGCAACTCAATCCCTTGAGTATTACTACACTGAGCTGCCAAAATTAAGGATAGAGCTTATACCTGATGCAATCAATGATGCCAAAATGAGGGCCCAGAAAATTGCAGAAGGCAGCGGAAAGACAATCAAATCAATCAAGTCTGCAAATCTTGGCGTGGTGCAGGTACTGCCGGTCAACTCTACAGAAGTATCAGACTGGGGCACATATGATGTATCAACAATTGAAAAAGAAGTTATGATTCCCGTAACAGTAACATTTGCGATAAAATAACTGCATAATGCCCGGTCAGCCTGTAATTGCTTCTAACTTATAATTTAAGAGTAACATGTACCCGAATATTGCTGTGTCTTAAAGTAAAAAGATTAATTATACAAATACTGAAAATATGTTATAATCACTCAGTTTAAACTGGATATAGATTTTAAGCCGGAAGGCAATAAAGAAATATAATTAATTATTATTCAATTATTTTTTACTGCTTCAGTCTTCAAATCAAATTTTGAAATAAAAATAATATATCTTATTAAAATCATTAACCATGCAAAAAAAGAGAAAGAATGAATATAAAAACAATGGATGAAAAAGAAATTAAAAGAGGTCAAATATGCATAAAAGAATTTTGTCCTGATACAATTTATGAGCAGCAAGTAAATGAGGAGCTGTATAATATGGAATTAAAAAACGGATTTACGGATTTTGGAATATGTAAAGAATCAATCAGGTCCATAAAAGAGCTGGGATTTACAAAACCCACACCCATACAGGTTCAATCCATACCTGTGCTCAAAAACGGCACAAGGGATTTTATAGGTCTTGCCCAGACAGGAACCGGTAAAACTGCGGCATTCGGGCTACCTCTCATAGAGCTGCTTGACCTGGACAAAAAAATAATACAGGCACTCATACTTGCCCCTACAAGGGAACTATGCATACAGATATCAAATGATCTTGAAAGTTACTGCAAATACCTGGCGGGACTTAGCATCGTGCCGGTATACGGCGGGGCAAGCATTGAGATACAGATAAACAAGATAAAAAAAGGGGCACAGGTTGTGGTTGCAACACCTGGCCGGCTAAATGACCTTATTAGAAGAAAGAAAATAGACCTTTCAACAATAAAATATGTCATCCTTGATGAAGCTGATGAGATGCTGAATATGGGGTTCCAGGAAGACATAGATTCAATTCTTGCATTTACGCCAAAAGACAAAAAAACCTGGCTCTTTGCTGCAACCATGCCGGACGAGATTTATGCAATTATTGGCAAATACATGAATGATCCTTTTGAAATTACTGCAGGCATAAAAAATGCCGGGGCCGATAATATTGAACATATTTATTATGTCGTACATGAACGTGACCGCTACACGGCTTTAAAAAGGATACTGGATGTAAACCCAGAAATTTTTGCAATTATTTTCTGCAGGACCAGGATTGAAACCCAGGAAATTGCAGAAAAGCTTATAAAAGACGAATATAATGCAGATTCCCTTCATGGTGACTTAAACCAGGTACAGCGGGATAAGGTAATGAAACATTACCGGGAAAAAAACCTGCAATTACTGGTTGCAACCGATGTGGCGGCAAGGGGCCTTGATGTTGATAATGTGAGCCATGTAATAAACTACCAGCTTCCGGACGAGATGGAGATTTACACCCACCGCAGTGGAAGAACTGCAAGGGCAGGTAAATCAGGAATAACTATTTCAATTATAAATACAAAAGATATGGGTAAACTCAGGTATATAGAAAAACATATAAATAAAAAATTTGTTTATTCCAAAGTTCCCGGAGGAGTTGAAGTATGCGAGCAGCAGCTCCTGGCGCTTATGAAAAGGATAAGAAAAGTTGAAATAAACCAGCCTGGAATTGAAAAATACCTGCCTGCAATAATGTCGGAATTAAAGGATATAGACAAGGCCGAGCTTATTACCCGTATGGTGTCCCTGGAGTTTAACCGGTTCCTGGATTATTACCGTAATGCTGAGGACCTTAATATAGATTTTTCCAGGAAAGACCATTCAAGAGGCAGGAATAACAATAATGATGCAGTAAGCACATTTATCAACCTGGGTACAATTGACGGTTTCAATAATGCGCGGATGCTTAAGTATTTTAAAGAAATAACAGCAATACCCCCGGATGCTTTTAAGCGCATAAATATCAAAGGCGTATACTCTTTTGTTGATATAAAACCAGAATACCTGGCAGGTTTTATTGAAGCTTTTGATAATGAAGTTTTTAAGGGTAGGAAAGTAAGGGTAGACAGCTCTGAAAGAAGCCGGAGCAAAAAAAATTTTGCACCGGGCAGTAGAAAAAATTTTAAAAAAAGCAAGTCCAGGCGCATGGCATAGGTCATTAAAGGTTATAAATTATGGAAATTCGTAATGTGGCGATTATTGCCCATGTTGATCATGGCAAAACCACACTGGTTGATTCATTTCTGCGCCAGTCAGAAACAAAATTAAACAAGGAAGACGCCATTGCTGACTGCATAATGGACAGCAATGAACTTGAAAGGGAACGGGGCATAACAATATTTTCAAAAAATGCATCTATAATATGGCGCGGAATTAAAATAAATATTATAGACACCCCGGGCCATGCTGATTTTGGAGGGGAAGTTGAAAGAGTTTTAAAAATGGCCGAAGGTTCACTGCTCCTTGTAGATGCCCAGGAGGGCCCTATGCCCCAGACAAGATTTGTATTAAAAAAAGCGCTTGAACTTAATCATAAAATTATTGTGGTGATAAATAAGATAGACAAACCCAATTCAAATATAAATAAGGCATTAAATGACACTTTTGACCTTTTTATCGATCTTGGCGCAGATGAGAAAACTGCAAACTTTCCTGTTGTTTATACCTCTTCAAGAATGGGCAAATCCGGTTTAAGGCCTGACCTGAACCTGATGCAGGACATTTCTCCATTATTTGATGAAATTATAAACTACATTCCTTCCCCTGGCGGTTGCAGCAAGCTGCCTTTGCAAATGCTAGTTACTTCAATAAGCTGGGATAATTACAAGGGACGAATTGCGACATGCCGCATATATAATGGAAAGATTGAAACGGGGCAGGAAGTAATGCAGATAAACCGTGAAGGAATTAATAAGAAATGCAGGCTTACTTCACTGATGACTTTCCAGGGCCTTGCCAGGAACGAAATCAGCCACGCATCTGCAGGTGAAATTGTAGCAATTGCAGGCATGCCGGATATAATGATTGGCGAGACAGTCGCAGATATTGACAGCCCGCTTGCTCTTCCGCTTATAGAAATTGAGGAGCCTACAGTTAAAGTTAATTTTTCTATTAACTCTTCGCCTTTTGCAGGCAAGGAGGGACAGTTTAGCACTTCAAGGCAACTCAGGGAAAGATTATATAAGGAGCTTGAGAATGATGTTGCATTAATGGTCCAAGATAATCCTGCGGGTGGCTGGATTGTTGCAGGAAGAGGTGAATTTCACCTGGCTATTTTTATTGAAAGATTGCGCAGGGAAGGTTATGAGCTGCAGGTTTCCCAGCCCCAGGTTATAACTAAAACTATTGAGGGAAAAAAATATATACCATATGAAGAAGTATTTATATCAGTCCCTGAACAATATTCCGGTTCAGTTATACAAAAACTTCAAAGCCGTTATGGCCTGATGAAAAAAATGGAGATAAGCGAGGGATTTACATATCTTGAGTTCATAATACCGACACAGGGACTTTTCGGATACAGGCGGGATTTCATGACAGATACGCGCGGCAATGGCATAATGAACAGTCTTTTTTATTCTTACCTTGAGGATAAGGGCGAATGGAAGAAAAGGGAAAGAGGTTCAATGGTTGCATGCGAAAGCGGGACAACGCGTTTATACGGATTGACCAATTTGCAGGACAGGGGGGAGTTATTTTATGCTCCGGGTTCCTGTGTGTATAAGGGGCAGGTGATTGGCCAGAATTCCCGTAAAGAGGATATTTGGGTAAATGCCTGTAAGGAAAAACAGCTGTCAAATATGCGCTCAAAGGGTGATGGTGGCATGGAACATTTCAATGTTCCCAGGACAGTAAATCTTGATGATGCCCTGGAATATATTGATGATAGCGAACTTGTTGAAGTGACTCCAAAATCCATACGCATACGCAAAATAGCATTAAGCGAGCTTGAAGCAAAAAGAAGCAGGAAAGCACTTCTTAGATAATAACAACCCAAAACTCATCATAGTGAATCATAAAAAGACAGGACAGGCATGACTCTTAAATTTTTTATGCTGATTAATTCCTGCCGTTAAAGAATTAATTATTGTTATTTTATTTCTGATGTACAGTTAGGGCATCTTGTTGCATTTATATTTATTGATGTAAAGCAGTAAGGGCATGATTTTGTTGTTGCTTCAGCTACCTCTTTTTTCTTGAGTTTATTTACAGCTTTTATAATAAAGAAAATCACAAGCGCTATGATCAGGAAGCTGATAACAGTATTTATAAATATGCCATAATTTAATGTTACAGCCCCTGCTTCTCTTGCAGCTTCAAGGGTCAGGTAGGGTGCTGCATTGCTTCCTTCTTTTATTACCACAAAAAGATTTGTAAAATCGACCCTGCCCAGACCCAGGCCTACCGGGGGCATTATTATATCATTTACAAAAGAATTGACTATTGCACTGAAAGCAACACCTATAATGATGCCTACTGCAAGATCCAGCACATTGCCCCGCAGGATAAAATCCCTGAATTCCTTTCGCATATATACCATCCTTTGTTTGTATTATAATTTTTTACTAACAATATTATTTATAAATTTCTCAGCCTTAAAATATTAATTATATTTAATTTCAATAAATAAACAAATTCTTTAACCCGGATAAAAAGATTTGCAAAAGCCAAATTTATACCCGGTAAATGCCTAAACAAGATACTATATTTAGATGGGCGCAGAATAAAAATATTATGCTTATTTTTTTTATTATTCGAGATATAATAAATTAGAAGATTATCGCAATATCTAAAAATTAGTAAAAATAAACCTGGATAAATAGGGAAAAGATATGAAGATTTTTAAATGGAGAAAAAATAATTATAAGCCAGCATATATAATTCTGCCAGTAGTTTTATTGCTTCTTATTGCATTGACCGCTTTTATGTGTAATCTTTGCTCTGTACCAGAGCAGGCAAATAACCAGGGCAGTAATGTTGTTGCAGATATAGCTGAAGAAGAAAATGACGAAGATGATAATGACTACGGAAAAAAAGATAATACCGGTAAAAAAGATGATGTACAAAATGAAAAATCCAGTCCTTCAATTGAACTGGTCATTTATGAAGGTCCACTTTTTTCAAATGTGGATAATGTTTGTTATTACAGGATTGAAGCTAAAGTAAAAGGATACCCTGAACCGGTTGTAAAGTTCAGCAAGGATGACAGCAACGGGGCATGGGGCAAATACAGGGCACAGGTTAATCTAAAGAAAGGCCAGGAATATACACTTATTGCCAATGCCAGTAACTCTATAGGAGAGGCGTCTGATTCAATGCTTCTAAAATATACAGAAGACGGCAAACCTGGCAATCCGGATAATGAAGGAAAGACAAATAATGATGATATTGCAGATGGGGATGATGAAGAAATACTGACATTTACAGCGCCCATTGTCAGCGAGCATACCGGGTATTTTGTTGCGGGCCAGAATGGTTACTCTCGTGAGGGTGGGTGCATTTTTATAGGTGATGCACCTGCGACGGCACAATGCCCCCAGCCTATGCCTTGTACAGGATTTTTAACTTACAGAATGGACGGAATAAACGGTAAAAAGATAACTGAGGCAAAAATTGAATTTAAGCTGGGAAAGAAATGGGGAGATACTTCTATTTTTGATAATTTCATCATTTCTGTTTTTGATGAAAATAATGCAATGTTGCCCATGCAGTCTTTCTCTTCAGGCTGCGGGGGAAGTTTTACGCTAAACCATCCGGATTTTACTGCATTTATACAAAAATCCCTAAACATGGGTGAAACTGGCCTGGAAGTTTATTGCCAGTTTGATCCTTATACCACTGATAATGATGATTCATGGGATGGCTGGGAATATCAGCAGTCAGATATTATATTTAAGGTAAAATATATAAAATAAAAAGACTTATTCAATAAATTTGACATTACCGGCAAATAAGCATAGACTTAAGGCCTCTCATTTGTTTAATGATATTTTAATTAGAGCAGACACATACTTTCTACTGCCTCTCCAAAAGAAATATTATCAAGCTCTTAGGGAATAATATTATTTAAGGGGGTCAGTATGCAAAGCAGTAAACTATATGTTGGCAATTTCAATTACTCCACAGTTGATAGTCAGCTGGAAAAACTTTTTTCTCCATTCGGGCAGATCGTTAGTGTTGCCGTTATCGGAAATAAAGGTTTTGGTTTTGTTGAGATGTCAAGCCCAGCGGAAGCGCTGAAGGCAAAAGAAGCTCTAGACGGTTCAGACTTTGACGGAAGGACGTTAAAAGTCAATGAAGCCCGCCCACAAATCAGCAGGCCAGACAGAAGCTACAGAAGATGTTAATTTATTAAAACTATGTACAGGTTTGTTAACATAACCTGTACATAGACTTTTAAATTCTTCAAATATTGATTTGCTGCTTATATGCAAACCCAAAACAGCAAATAATTTTTTCGTTATAATAAAAAAAGAAGGTTTTATGAAAATTTTACTCATATATCCTGAATATGAAAATACATTCTGGAATCCAAAAAGAGTTTTTAAGGTTCTGGGTAAAAAAGCTGCATATCCTCCGCTTGGGCTTTTAACTATTGCAGCAATGCTGCCTGAAAGCTGGGATAAAAAATTAGTGGATATGAATTGCCAGGCTTTAAAAGAAGAACACATAAAATGGGCAGACTACGTGCTTATAAGTGCGATAGTAGGCCAGAAACAATCTACAATAGATGTTATAAATAAAGTAAAAAACCATAGAAAAACTGTAATAGCAGGCGGTTCTCTTTTTACAACAGGGCATGAAGAATTTGCTTATACAGATACTCTTGTTTTAGGCGAAGCCGAGGAAATAATGCCACTTCTTATAAGTGATATTGAAAACAACAGTCTTAAGAAAATATATTCTGCAGAAAAATTCCCGCCAATAAATAAAGCGCCGATACCCTTATGGGATCTTGTAAATCTATCTTACTATAATTCAGTTTGCATACAGCTTTCCAGGGGATGCCCCTATAACTGTGAGTTTTGCGATGTGGTCCAGTTAAACGGAAGGACCCCGCGTGTAAAAAGTGTCCAGCAGATAATTTCTGAACTTGATGCAGTATATAGTCTTGGATGGAGGGCAGGAGTGTTTTTTGTTGATGATAATTTCATAGGCAATAAAACGGCCCTTAAAAATAATATACTGCCGGCTATTATAGAATGGCAGAAAGAAAGAAAATATCCTTTTATTTTAAGCACACAGGTATCAATCAACCTGTCAGATGATATAAGTTTAATGCAGCTTATGGCAAATGCGGGTTTTGCAACTGTATTTGTTGGTATTGAAACCCCTGATTCTGATGGTCTTGAAGAATGCGGCAAGTATCACAATATAAACAGGAACCTGCTTGAATCTGTAAAGAAAATACAGAATATGGGATTTGAAGTTAATGCAGGATTCATACTTGGTTTTGACAGCGATAAAGAGAGTGTATTTCAAAACCAGATTGATTTTATACAGAAAAGCGGAATTGTTGCGGCCATGGTGGGACTGCTTAATGTATCACCTAAAACCAGGCTGCATGAGAGGCTGAAAAAAGCAGGCAGGCTTATTGAAAATAAGAATATTCCTGAACTTTCAGAACTTAATTTTATCCCAAAAATGGAAGCAAGTACATTGGTTAACGGTTATGAAAATGTCCTTACAACCATTTATTCACCAAGATGCTATTTTGCCAGGATAAGGACGTTTTTAAGGGAGTATAAACCAAAAAAAGTAAGGCATCAAAAAGTGCGTTTCTATCACATAAGGGGCCTGTTTTCTTCACTGTGGTTTTTGGGAATTAAAGAGAATGGCCGCCACTATTACTGGGGCCTGATTTTCTGGAGCATATTCAGGTGCCCGGGACTTCTGCCTTATGCAATTGGTTTACCGCTCGGGTTGCTTCATTTCAGAACGCTTGCCTGGGCAAAACAATATAACTCTTATTACAGGACTGGCTAAAAATCGAAACTAAAAATATTTCAAAACCGTACATTAATGATCCTGTTAAAATGTATCTTAAATCTATTGGCAATGTAAGGCTTCTTACTGCAGCAGAGGAAATACAGCTTGCAAAAAGAATGGAAGATGGAGACTTGTCAGCGAAAAACAGGTTAATTGAAGCAAATTTGAGGCTTGTTGTAAGCGTTGCCAAAAAATATGTTATGCGAGGCATGAATTTTTTAGATCTTATCCAGGAGGGAAATCTTGGACTTATCAGGGCTGTTGATAAATATGATTACAGGAAAGGTTTTAAGTTTTCAACTTATGCTACATGGTGGATAAGGCAGGCGGTAACCAGGGCAATTGCTGACCAGGCAAGAACAATAAGAATTCCAGTGCACATGGTGGAGAATGTTAACAGGTATATCCGCGCACACAGGTTTTTGCTCCAAAAGCTTGGAAGAGAACCTAATAATGAGGAAGTTGCAGAACTGTTGGGCATTTTACCGCAGCGAGTATATGAGATCAGGAAAATAGCCCAGGAGACAATATCACTTGACACTCCTATAGGGGAAGATGAGGAAACCCACCTGGGTGATTTTATTGAAGATGTGGAAGTAAAATCCCCACCTGATGCCGCGGATTTTTCTATGCTTCAAAAACATATCCAGGTTATACTGGAAACATTAAAAGACAGGGAAAGAAAAATTATACAG